>JBFRWB010000120.1:0-28786 GCA_051439375.1 Microcystaceae cyanobacterium | reverse complement strand
CTGGATAGAGGCGTTGCCGAAGGCACAGCGAAGCTGCCCGCTTGTTGGGAACACTTTTCTTTCTACCACACTTGCCTCTATTCGTCACCCTATAAGGCTTTCAGCCTTCCTTGTCCCCCCTTCAGGTGTTCACAATCAGCAAAATTTTCTAGTGCTTATTCCTTATTTTCTCTAGGAGGTCAAAAAGCTGGTAAATTATACGCTAAAACGTCTTTAAACTAGATATTAGACGATAAACAGATAAATTCTTCAACTCTTTTTTCATTTTTTTATTATTCTCTCCCTTAATTAACTACACAAATTTAAGTAAGATGCTTAACCATTTAAGTTTAAGCGATCGCTGTTTTTTTCTTTCTATTTATGTCCTTATTTACTTTCTTAAAAATGAACTTTTATAATAAATATCTAAATAATCTTGATATTCTGTGAATCTTAAACTTAGACAAAAGAAACATAAATGCTCTTAAACTTCCATGAATACTTGTCAATGTCTTAACCCTGATTGTTTAAAAGATAATCCTGTTAATGGTCAAGTTTGCCAGTATTGCGGACAAAACTTACTATTAGTGCAACGATACCGCGCTATTCGCACATTAGGACAAGGAGGATTTGGTAGAACGTTCTTAGCGATCGATGAGTTACAACCCTCTACACCTTCCTGTGTCATTAAACAATTTTTCCCCCAAGCGCAAGGAACAAATGATATTAAGTTAGCTTCCCATTTATTCGCCCAAGAAGCGCAAAGACTTGCTAAATTAGGAAAACACTATCAGATTCCTATCTTTATCGATTATTTTATCGAAGATAATCGTCAATATCTCATCCAAGAATATATAGCTGGCCAAACCCTTACACAAGAATTGAAAGAAAAAGGTGCATTTAGGGAAAGTGAAATTTGGCAATTATTAAACGATATCTTAATTATTTTGCAATTTATCCATCAAAACAATGTGATTCATCGGGATATTAAACCCGATAACCTAATTCGTCGCAATAAGGATAATAAGATATTCCTAGTCGATTTTGGTGCATCGAAATTAAGCGAAAGACAGACTATCACCGTCACAGGAACGGTAATTGGATCAGCAGAATATACCTCTCCGGAACAAAGCATGGGAAAACCGAAGTTTTGCAGCGATTTATATAGCTTAGGCGTTACTTGTCTCCATTTATTAACCCAAATGTCTCCCTTTGACTTGTATAGCATCGAAGAAGGGGACTGGGTATGGCGAGATTTTTTAGATGACAATATCGTAAGTGAACAATTAGGGATCATTCTTGATAAATTGATTCAAAGTGCAGTTAAACGACGCTATAAAACCGCAGATGAAGCCTTAAAAGATATTCACAGAATGAAAACATCTAAAGTTCTCTCTATCATTGAACCGAAAAAAGACCGTCTAATCAAACAAAAATCCGCCTCATCCGTTCAATTACAACGTTTTTTCTTTGAAAGCGTTACCCTTACCCTCGAACAAAAAACCCCAACCCTAGTTAATTTTGGCCGTAAAGTGATTAGAGAAGAACGTCAGCAAGGGGAAGCAGAATACTTTACCGTTGATTTAACTTACCCTTTCTTTGGTTTTAAGCTAAGAAAACCCGTTATTTTAGAAATGGTCGCAATTCCTGCCGGAGAATTCCTCATGGGTGCGCCAACCCGTGAAAAAGGAAGCAAGGAGAATGAACGGCCACAACATTGGGTAACACTACAACCCTTTTATATGAGCAAGTATCCCATTACCCAAGCTCAATATCAAACCCTTATGGGCAAAAATCCCTATTATTTTCGAGGTTACATATTCGGCGAAAATCTTCCCGCAGAATCAGTCTCTTGGAGAGATGCAGTAAAATTTTGTCGCAAACTCAGTCAAAAAACAGGATTAAATTTCAGCTTACCCAGTGAATCGCAATGGGAATATGCCTGTCGTGCAGGAACAACAACTCCCTTTTATTGTGGAGAAACCATTAAAAAAGACTTAGTTGCTTATCTTACAGAAAAAACAACTGAAATTGGTTGCTTTCCCCCTAATCGCTTCGGTTTATACGATATACAGGGAAATGTTTGGGAATGGTGCGCTGATACTTGGCACGATAATTATAACGGTATTCCTATTGATGGTAGTCCGTGGGTTGATACAACTAAAGATAACCATGTGTTGCGAGGGGGAAGTTTTGGGAGTGATCCCTATTTCCTACGCTGTGCGGCTCGAATCTCTGAAGGAATAAGATTTCATGACAAGTTTACAGGGTTTCGGGTAGTTTGTCTTCCTTAACCATTACCGTCTAATAATTAACACCTTTTAATGTATTCTATTACCAAGATTCCTAATTATGTAGATTTTATCCCTAATGTTTACAGTAAATCCTATCAAATTTGGTACTGATGGCTGGCGCGGTGTAATTGCAGCCGATTTTACCTACGAAAGAGTCGCCAAACTCGCTCCCCTAGCTGCTAAAGTCTTAGAAGACAACTACGGAAAAACCAGTCAAGGCCGTTGCGTGATTGTTGGTTACGATCGCCGATTTATGGCAGAAAAATTTGCGCTTGTGGCAGCAGAAGCCATACAAGAAGCAGGATATGACGTTTTACTCTCCAACTCTTATGCCCCCACTCCGGCCTATAGTTGGGCAGCTTATCAGAAAAAAGCGTTAGGGGCAATTGTTATGACCGCCAGTCATAACCCCCCAGAATATTTAGGATTAAAAGTAAAAGGCGCATTCGGTGGGTCAGTTTCCCCCGATATTACCCAAGAAATTGAAGCTTTATTACCCAATCCTCCCCAATTTAACCATCCATCCGGTCAAATAGAAACCTTCGATCCGTGGGAATCCTATTGTCAAGGATTAAGAGAAAAAGTCAACGTCACCCCCATTCGCGAAGCCGTCTTAGCAGGAAAATTAGAGATATTTGCCGATGTCATGTACGGTGCAGCCGCAAGCGGACTCGAACGCATTCTCGGTTGTCCTATCACAGAAATCCATAGTCAAAGAGATACCCTATTTGGAGGCAATCCCCCTGAACCCTTACCTAAGTACCTGAGTGACCTATTTGGCACAATTAAACAGGCAAAAGCGGACAATTCCTCTGAATTACGAGTGGGTTTGGTCTTTGATGGGGATAGCGATCGGATTGCGGCGGTAGATGGCCAAGGAAACTTTCTCAGTTCCCAAATTCTCATCCCCATTCTCATCAAACATTTAGCAGAGACGAAGCAACAAACAGGAGAAATCGTTAAAACCGTCAGTGGTTCAGATTTAATCCCCTTAATTGCCAAATCCTATGATATTTCCGTCTTTGAAACCCCGATTGGTTATAAATATATCGCAGATCGGATGTTAAATAGTAAAGTCCTCATTGGTGGAGAAGAATCGGGCGGTGTGGGTTACGGAGTCCATATTCCTGAACGAGATGCCCTCTTATCCGCATTATATGTCCTAGAGGCAGTGGTCGAACGGGGCATGGATTTAGGGGATCTTTACCAAGAATTGCAGGATAAAATGAATTTCCATCATAGCTATGATCGGATTGACTTACCCCTTGCCAGTATGGATGTAAGAGCAAAACTGGTTGAAACTTTACTAAATAATCCTTTAACTGAAATTGCTGGCCAAACTGTCCTTAATTGCGACACCAAAGACGGATACAAGTTCCGTTTAGCCGAGGGATGGTGGTTGTTAATTCGCTTTAGTGGCACCGAACCTGTGCTGCGCCTATACTGCGAAGCCCCAACCATGGCAGAGGTGCGGAAAACCCTAGAATGGGCAAGAGATTGGGCAAATTCCGTGGGTTAAGTAGGGATAACTATAACCCCAAAATTAAGAAAATATTAAAACACTTGACAAGATAGAGAATCAGCATATATACTTTTTCCTAGAAAGTGTGGGGAGCGAACCAGTTAAAGAGAGCCAAGACGAAACACGGAAAGTCGTTGGCTCTCTTTCTGAATGTCATCCCTGCACTTATGCTTGCTCTAATACACTAATTACTGTACTTTGAAAACAATTAACTATAAGGTGTCATTAGAAAGAATCTGTATGAAAAAGTTAAGTCAGCTTAGTCAACCATTGCAAAGTACATCCTTTGGCAAGTTTGCAGTGAAGCAAATAAAACCAATCATCAATACGTTGATCCGCAGAGAAACAGTTGCAATGTTTCATATAGGCCGCTGCGGCAGTACCGTTTTGGGAGAGATGTTAGACGAGCATTCAAAAGTGCATTGGGGTAATGAAATATTCAGGCCATTTATGAAGAATTCCCCTGATCAACATAGAGAAGCATTGGTGAAGAGAGTTATTCACCAAAACTCCAATATTGCTCTATCCACGGTCTTTGGCTTTGAAACGAAGTATCTATCACACCAACATTTGTGTGATAAAAACATAAATATGAGTATTGATGAGTACATAGCTTTTCTTCAGGAGTTGGGGGTTTCTAAATTTATTCTTTTGCATAGAAAAAACTATCTAAGACGTGCCATTTCTATTAAAGTTGCAAAATTAAGAAGAGGTCATCATTCATGGAAGAAAGTTAATACTCCTACCTCAATACATCTAGAGGTTAATCATTCTCCAGCTGATACTGAGTCGGAAACCTCTTTGAAATTTAAAAGCTTCGATACGATTCGCCAAAGCTTTGAACACTTACAAACGCTGCTAGAGCCTCATGAACACCTAACTCTTTATTATGAGGATCATATCCTACCCGATCCAAGGATTGCATACACCAAAGTTTGTAACTTTCTAGAGATAGAAGAAGAATCGCCGACTATTAAAGTACATCGTAGCAATCCATTTAAAGTTGAGGAGATGTTGACTAATTTTGCAGAAGTCGAAAGTATATTGAAACACACACAATATAGTTGGATGTTGTATGATTGATATGACTTGCATCGCAAGTGTGAAAACGCATAAAAACCCTTGCTGTAGAAATTGAGCAAGGGCTTTCTACCATTCTATCCAGAAGTCTATAAATACTCCTGCCAAGAAACAAAACATTTACCAAATTGTGCTTCAATTTCCTCGTGGTTTTCCACAAACTCTGAAATATCGTCCGAATTAACTTTTTTAAAGAATGCGCCCTTCTCTATCGCTTGATTAATTTCATCCTCAGTGATTTCAATATCCAAATATTTAAAAAAACGTTGAAAATATTGCTGCTTATCCGCAACAAAATCTTCATAACAAAGAGGATAGACATCAACCCCTGCTTTCTTCAAGTCGTTCATCAATTTAAGCTTTCTCTGATGCTCATACTCGCAGCGTTTAACAAACTTTTGGAATTGAGCAGGATCGACGTGTATCATTGGCAGATCATCTTTACTTATTGCCCCCTTCGCTAACTTGAATTGTATGTGGCCTTTTCCACCAAATCCGTCTCCTCGATATTTTGATAATCCCCACCGTAAATTATCTTGGCGAATCGCTAAGAAAACAACGACCTGATGTTTTTTGAACAGATCGAATATCATTTTTCTAAATAACAGGGAGTTAAGCTTAGTGTTTATAGTACCTCCGTAGGGTAATCTTGAGACGAAACTATTTAATGAAGGAATAGCAGAAAAATTATATTCTCTAAAGCGCATTTTAAAACCCACCGATTTACCCTTATCGAATAATCCAAGGGGTGAAGGTGCAGTCTGAGTATAAATCTGATTGAGTTGATCAAGGTCAAGGGGATCAGGTCCGTAGATCATGTCCAAACAGGATTGGAAGTTTTTCAGTGTCATATCCCCACATCCTGCACGGGGATTTCCACGCTGACGATCAAATGGTTCTATCCCCATTCCATTTTCACCTTGACCAACCCTTGAGATTTTTTCAAAGTTGTCAAGCTGTCGAACTAAAGCACTTGTTCCTTCTCTTTCGTTAAATAAAATAATAAAGTTTCGCATAAGACATTTGGGGAATTTGACAAAAATTTAGTGGCTGAGGGGTATCCTATCGCAAATCTTCCCAAATGACAAAAGACTAGACAGGGGACTTTAACATGGATAATGGATGAAAATAAGATGATAATATAAGTATCGATTTTATGTATCGTCTGAATCTTGAACTTAGCAACGGAGGTATCTCTCCCAATGACCAACCTATTGCGGAATTTTTGGTATGTCGCTTTACCTGCTAAACAACTAAAACTCGGTCAAATGGTTCATAAACAAATGCTAGGTGAACCAGTTTTAGTCGGACGACAAGAAGATGGGAGCGTCTTTGCACTGCGAGATATCTGTCCCCATCGGGGGATTCCCCTTAGTAATGGTTGGATTGAAAAAGATAGGGTTTGTTGCTGCTATCATGGCTGGGAATTCTGCACGAAAACAGGTAAATGTCAAGAAATTCCTTCTTTAACCCCCTATGATTCTTTAGATGTGAACCGCATTGGTGTTAACATCTACCCCTGCCGAGAAATACAAGGAAATATTTGGGTATATATTCCCGATGATCCCAAAGCAAAACTTGATTTTGCCAATCTTCCTCCCGTCCCCACCATTCCTGATTTTGGCAAAGTTGCACCCAATATCTCAGAAACGATTCATTTTGCTTGTAATGTGGATCATGCAGTTATTGGCTTAATGGATCCAGCCCATGGCCCCTATATTCACAATGCTTGGTGGTGGCGTAGCGGCCCCCGTCAATTTCGCATCAAAGAGAAAAAATATGAGCCTATAGAGAGAGGTTTTCGCCTCGTTCCTTATGATATGCCTGTAAGTGCCAAACCTTATAAATTATTGGGGAATCGGGTGTCAATTGAGATTACCTTTGAGTTACCCACTGTGAGGACAGAAATTTTACGAGGCGATCGCCACAGTGCTTGCTTATTGACGACGATCACGCCAATTGATGAGACAGAATGTGTGGCTTTCCAGAGTATTTACTGGACAATTCCTTGGGTTGGCTTATTTAAACCCATAATTAGCCTTTTAACCCGACGCTTCCTCGCTCAAGATCGGGATGTGGTGATTAAGCAACAGAAAGGATTGGCGTATGATCCCTCTTTGATGTTGATCGACGATGCAGATACCCAAGCTAAATGGTATTTTCGTCTCAAGCAAGAATATGAGCGATCGCAGCAAGAAAATCGGCCGTTTAACAATCCCGTTGAGCCAAGAATTTTACGCTGGCGTAGTTAATTGTTATTCAATAATTTGGTTATGAAAGAGTTACTCAAAGGAGTCAGTATTTTTCTCATTGGTATGATGGGATCTGGAAAAACAACTGTGGGAAAAATAGTGGCAGATCGCTTAGACTATCACTTTTTTGACACAGATGAATTGATTGTAAAGGTTACAAAAAAAACGATCAATGAAATCTTTGAAGAAGAAGGAGAAGAACGATTTCGAGGTATTGAGAGTCAAATTTTAGCAGAGTTATCGGCTTATAAAACTTCAGTGATTGCAACGGGGGGAGGAATTGTCCTTAAACCCGTCAATTGGAGTTTTTTGCATCATGGTCTAATTGTTTGGTTAGATGCGCCTATTCCTTTACTTTGTCAGCGACTGGCAGAAGATGATAGTCGGCCATTATTACAAGAAACTGATCTCGAATCTCGTTTAGAAACTTTATGGGAAGAAAGACGATCACTTTATTCAGAAGCTGATCTTCACATTAGTATTAAACCTCATCATACGCCAGAGGACATAACAGATAAGATTTTTGATATGATTCCTTCAGCGATTAATCGATAGTTAGTTTTCGTTTATATCCAGATGTAATAGGTTAAACAAGTTAGCGATCGCCAACTTCTGTCATTTCCTGTCCTCCTAAAATAGCATCAGGATTACAATAATATTTAAACTCTAAAAGGTTGTGGAAAGGATCTTCAAGGAAAAAACTCCAATGTTCTATCATCTTTCCCTCAAATCTCAATTTAGGTTCAATGTAAAAGGATAATTGCTCTTGTTTTGCTCTTTCTAGCAATTCAACCCAATCATTTTTTTCTGAGAAGATAATACCAAAATGACGGGGGTAAATGCCTTTTTGCCTCGTTAGGGATTCAGATGTGGTATGAGCCACCAGTTGATTCCCGTAAAGGTCTAAAATAATCGCTTTTTCGTTGGCTCGTCCTAAATTACACCCTAATCCCTGACAATAAAAGGTCTTTGCTTGGTTAATATCATTGATAGGGATAGCAAGATGAAACATGACAGACGATTTCATAGTACGGTTTCCTAGACTTTAGAGCAGTAAATTAATTATATAGCACCACAACCTTGAACGCTTGCGATTTTCAGGTCGTAGTGCTATTATGGTTTTTAAGTGTATTGAATGGGCGGAGGATTTTAGGTGTTGCTCAATGGTTCAAAAAGTTGAAAATGCGCCATTGAATAGTGAGAGACGAAATTACACCTGATTTTGAATTTCTTTCCACACTGATAAAACACCTTCAATCCATCCTTTCACAAATGCGCCTTTCGCTTCAGGCGTTGTGCTGAGAAATCGTCTTAATTTGGGTGAATTGAAGATACAGCAATCAGGCTTGTTGCGTTTGCTTAAAAATTGCCACAAATCTTCTAAAACATCATCATCAAAGTGAATTGTCCCAGCACAACGAGTCCGTACTTCAAAGTTTTGGAAATCTTGTAAAGATAAGTTAGGGGAAGATTCAACACCGAGTTTGAATCCTTCATCTTTGGCTTGGTTGAGCATCGTTTGTTTCTCGATTCTTAGACGTTCGATGAGTTGATCGGCATTAGGGGTAGCAAGTTGAAGCTCTTGGGTTGAAATAGACATATCTAAAGTCTCCTGACAAATAACAGAGATGTTTAATTTTTGCTTGACTTTCTCAAGTCATAGCCATAAGGTTTGAGAAATAGACAGATGAAATCACACCTGATTCTTAATATCTTTCCAAACGGATAAAACACCTTCAATCCATCCTTGCACAAATGCGCCTTTTGCTTGAGGTGTTGTATGGAGAAACTGCATTAATCCGGGAGAATTTAAGTTCCAATGGTTAGGATCGTTGCGTTTGCTTAAAAATTGCCATAAATCCTCTAGAGACTCATCGTCAAAGTGAATGGCAATTGCACCAGCACAGCGAGTCCGCACTTCGAGGTTTTGGAAGTCTTGGAAAGATAAACTAGGGGAAGATTCAACACCGAGTTTGAATCCTTCATTTTTGGCTTGATTGAGCATCGCTTTTTTCTCAATTTTTAGACGTTCGATGAGTTGATCGGCTGTTGGGGTAGCAAGGTGAAGTTCTTGGCTTGAAATTGCCATATCTAAGGCCTCCTGACAGATAGCAGAAATATTTAGGTTTTTTTTGACTTTTTGAAGTCGCAGAAACAGGGGTTCGGGAACAGCAATGGTGAGACGCTTTGCCATAATTTCTTCCTCGTTTCTGTGTTCATTTATACAGTAGCCGATAAAATTGCATAATTGGTAGCAATTTAATAAGTTGTTACATAACTTTTAGGTTGATCGAATCATGTTATGCAACGAACTAATGTACGGCTTTTTCTGAATCTCTAACCCAGATAGAACTAAGTTACCAAAAAGATGACTTCGACTTCTAATGATTGTGGTAATCCCAAATCTGGTTTATACACCCCAGTTGTAATTAACAGCAGCGTAAAGCATCAAAATCGATTCCTGAATTCTCAACTTACCGCTAAAGATTTAGGTTTGCCAGCAATCACTTTTATGTTTACAATCAATGATGAAATAAATTATTTTAACGCTACTCTTAAAATAAATGAAAAAAATCTTTATTACTGGTGCAAGTGGCTGTATTGGTCACTATATGGCAGAAAGCCTGATCCAACAAACAAATCATGAACTTTACCTATTAGTGAGAAATCCTGAAAAATTACAATTTAATTATAAAAGTCGTTCGGGAATTCATATCCTACAAGGAAGTTTACAGGAAATTGAACAGTTAAAAGACTTACTTTTTACTATAGATATCGCCATTCTTGCTGCAACCAGTTGGGGTGGAGAAGAGGAATCTTATCACATTAATGTGATTAAAACTAAGGAATTAATGGGGTATCTCAACCCCGATCTTTGTGAACAAGTTATCTACTTTTCAACTGCAAGTATTTTAGATCGTCAAAATAAACCTTTAACCGAAGCTGGGGAATTAGGGACAACTTATATTCGCACTAAATATCTTTGTTATACTCAGTTGAAAGAACTGAAAATTTTTCCTAAAATCACGACTGTTTTTCCAACTTTAGTCTTTGGTGGTGATAATAATAAACCTTACTCTCATCTATCAGGTGGCATTAAAGATGTGGTAAAATGGATGAATCTTATTCGATGGTTTAAAGCAGATGGTAGCTTTCATTTTATTCATGGACAAGATATTGCCACAGTGATTACTTACTTAGTTGATCATCCTCCCGCAGCCGAAGATTCCCATGATTTAGTCTTAGGAATGAGGGCTATGACCGCTAATCAAACAGTAGAATCTATCTGTAATTATTTGGGAAAAAATATTTATTTTCGTATTCCCTTAACACTTAGTATAGCAAACTTTTTTATTAAAGTATTTAACTTAAAAATGGAAGATTGGGATCGCTTTTGTATTAGTTATCGCCATTTTATTTATGAATATCATGTTAATCCCTCTACATTTGGCTTACCGAGTTATTGTCCAGAAGTCGTTGATATTTTTAAGGTAAGCGGTATTGCTTCTAACAGTGAACAGTACCCAGATTAATAAATAATTCTCACTTTATTTTCTGAACTTCGCTAATTACTGATTACGTTCTATTCTAAACTCTACAACTCCTTGATTCCAATGAAAGAAAACTACTTAGGTACATCCGTTGATCCCGTTCTTTGGCAAGCTTATCACGATTTAGCTATTAAGAAAGGCAAAACGTTAGAAGATTTAGTCAACGCAGCATTGTACAGTTATTTAGAGTGGAAAGAACCTACTGATTCTGAGAAGTCCTTTTTAAAGGAAATCAGTGATCTCAAAGAAAAAGTGACAGAACTAGAGACATTACAAGGTCGATTTAATCAATTAAATTTGACGGTTCAGGTATTAGAAAACAAACTAGAATATTTATCAATTCATCAGAAAGATAAAAACCCAGAAGAAAAGGTATCTTCTCCGACTAATGATTCCTTTAAAGCATCAGACTCCAATGACGATGATTATGATGAACCTGACGAAGTTTTATGGGACTTTATCTCAGAATAAAAGTAATAAGGTTTAAGGTTATTTATTACTTATCAATGAATAATTGACAATTCATTCATTTAGGGAAAAAATCTGCCAATTCCTGACTTACAATAACACTCATCATTTATCACTCATAAAATGACTCCAGAACAATTACAATCCCTTTTACAACAAGTTTCCCAAGGCTTAATCACCCCAGAAATTGCTCTAGATCAATTAAAACATCTCAGTTTTGAACCCATTGAAGACTTTGCCAAAATTGATAATCATCGCCATCTAAGAACAGGCTTTCCAGAAGTCATCTGGGGAATTGGCAAAACAACTGAGCAAATAGCTCATATAATGACTGTTATGCGTCAAACATCCCCAGTTGTAATGGCTACTCGCATTGAAGCAGACGTTGCAGAACAATTACAAGCTCAAATTGATGGTTTAACCTATTATCCCATCCCTCGTATCTGTGCCATCAAAAGTGGTGAAATTCACCGTCAAGGAGAGGGAAAAATCACTATTCTCACCGCAGGAACAGCCGATCTTCCTGTCGCCGAAGAAGCAGCAGTTACCGCAGAATTATGTGGCTTTAAAGTAGAAAAACTCTGGGATGTGGGAGTTTCTGGTATTCATCGCCTCTTGAGTCACCGTCACTTAGTTTCTCAAGCAGATATACTCATTGTCGTTGCTGGAATGGAAGGCGCATTACCAAGTGTAGTGGCTGGTTTAGCCGATTGTCCCGTGATTGGGGTTCCTACCAGTATCGGTTATGGGGTTAGTTTTGGGGGAGTTGCTCCCTTACTAACGATGTTAAACTCCTGTGCTGCAGGCGTGACCGTTGTTAACATCGACAATGGGTTTGGTGCAGCGATCGCCGCCGGACAGATTTTACGCACCGCTTATAAAATTAGAAATTAACCGATTAAAAAATCCCCCATTACTAATTAATGGAGGACAAATGACAAATAGGGTAAAGTCAATGGCTACAAATAGGCCTAAACCGCAGCAAAATAAACTTTGGACTTCACAGGATCAGGATTCATCGTTTTATCTCCTTCTTGCCAGCCTGCAGGACAAACTTCATCTGGGTGAGTTTGAACGTACTGAAGGGCTTTAAGGGTGCGAAGCGTTTCATCGACACTACGGCCAAAGGAGAGGTTATTAATAGTGGCGTGTTGAATAACGCCTTCTTTATCGATAATAAATAGACCTCGTAAAGCTACCCCAGCATCTGGATCGAGAACATTATAGGCAGTACTGATTTCTTTTTTCAAGTCAGAAACAAGAGGATAGGTTATATCGCCAATTCCTCCGTCTTTTCGCTCGGTTTGAATCCATGCAAGGTGAGAAAATTCGCTATCGACGGATACTCCTAATACCTCAGTACCTAGTTTGCTAAATTCTTCATAGCGATCGCTGAATGCGGTAATCTCTGTGGGACAAACGAAGGTAAAGTCTAGAGGATAGAAAAAGAGAACGACGTATTTGCCTTGATAATCAGAGAGTTTGAGGGTTTTGAACTCTTGATCAACAACGGCAGTGGCGGTAAAGTCGGGGGCTGTCTGACCCACTCTTAAGCATCCTTCTGCGGGACTGGTCATAATCACTTTTCTCCGTAATTTGGTTCAAAAGTCTTAACGAACAGTAAATCGTTAAATTCTGTAACAACTATATCATAGTCATAACGATTTTGACTAAATACGGTCAGCAACTTCTGAATAAGTTGGTCTTTTTCAGTGAAGATGGTAAGATAATAGGTTGCAGTATTAAACAACTGACCTAGCTAATCTATTCGCAAAACGTAACGTAAAATGGCTCTAACTCAAGCAAAAAAACAAGAATTGATGGGATCATACCAAGTTCACGAAACCGATACTGGCTCTTCTGAACTGCAAGTTGCCTTTCTCACAGAAAGAGTTTCCCAACTCACCGAACACCTGAAAAAAAATCCCAAAGATCACGCTTCCCGTCGGGGACTCCTGAAAATGATTGGCCGTCGTAGAAGACTTCTTGGTTATATTAATAAGAAAGATACCAATCGTTATCAAGACTTGATTAAGCGTCTTGGTATTCGCCGTTAACTGCCATTATTTACCATTTTTATGCCTTCTTCCCCATCACGGGGTTCACTGCCCTTTGAACCTCGTTCAAAAAAAAATAAAAAACGGTCTCAGAAAGCAAATTCTTCCCCTGAACCCACTCAAAAACCTGCACAGGTCATTAAAGACCCAGATAGCCCTAGTTTACAAGCAATTCCCGAAGTGGTAAGCCGTCGGATGATCAGACGAATGGCCTTATTTTGCGGCTTTCCCAGTGCGTTAGGAATGTCTTCTTTTGTGATTGCTTATATCATTGTGAGTAAAGGGTGGTTTGAACTCCCAACCTATGTTGTTCTTGCCGTTAGTTTAGGCTTATTTGGTCTAGGTGTGTTAGGACTCAGCTATGGCATCTTTTCCACCTCATGGGAGGAAGATCGCGTCGGTGGTTGGTGGGGATGGCAAGAATTTACCCTTAATTTTGGGCGAACCATCAGCGCATGGCGTAGCGAACGACAAAAAGCACGTGAAAGTTAATTCTAGGTATCAGGTGTCAGGTTTTAGGTTCTAGATATAGTATTTAAACCTTATACCTCACACCTTGTTATTACCGTTGCATTTCTGAACCAAACCCCACGTTACTCTAGAGTAAAACCTGATAACTGACTAAGGATAGTCGATATGATTATTGTCATGAAATCTGGGTCACCAGATGCCGAAATTAACCACATTATTAAAGAAGTGACCGAATGGGGTTTGACCCCTGAAAAAATTCACGGTATTCATCAAATTGTCATTGGTTTAGTCGGAGATACCGCCTCTTTGGAAATGACTCGCCTCGAAGAATTAAGTCCTTGGATAGAAGCTGTGTTACGAGTAGGTAAACCTTTTAAACGCGCCAGCTTAGAGTTTCGTCACGGCCAATATAGTGAAGTATTGATTTCTACACCCAACGGTGTGATTCCCTTTGGCAAAGATCATCCCGTGGTCGTTGTTGCTGGTCCTTGTTCGGTGGAAAATGAAGCAATGATCGTAGAAACCGCTAAAAGAGTTAAGAAAGCAGGGGCTTCCTTCCTCAGAGGCGGGGCTTATAAACCGCGAACCTCTCCTTATTCTTTTCAAGGCCATGGTGAAAGTGCTTTGGAATTATTGGCAATTGCTAGAGAAGCGAGTGGACTCGGCATTATTACAGAGGTAATGGATACAGCAGATGTAGAGAAAATTGCTGAAGTCACCGATGTTTTGCAAGTTGGGGCGAGAAATATGCAGAATTTTGCCCTTCTAAAGAAAGTGGGCGCACAAAATAAACCTGTTTTATTGAAGCGAGGGATGTCCGCCACAATCGATGAATGGCTAATGGCGGCTGAATACATCTTAGCGTCGGGAAATCCTAATGTAATTCTCTGTGAACGAGGAATTCGGACTTTTGACGGTCAATATACCCGTAATGTGGTCGATTTAGCTGTGATTCCTGTACTAAGAACCTTGACTCACTTACCGATTATGATCGATCCGAGTCATGGAACAGGAAAATCCGATTATGTACCCGCAATGGCGGCGGCAGCGATCGCTGCTGGAACTGACTCTCTAATGATAGAAGTCCATCCTAACCCAGCTAAAGCCCTTTCTGATGGCCCTCAATCTCTTACACCAGAGAATTTTGATCGCTTAATGATGGAACAATTATCTGTGATTGGCCAAGCAGTGGGACGTTGGAAACAATCAGCCTTAGCGATGGCGTAATTTGCTCCTAGGAATACAAAATACAACTCAGTAAGGTGGTGAATTGAATTCACTGCCTTTTTTAATGGATAACAATGTTAAACACCTTATTTGAAACGACTATAAATAAGATCTTTGTTCCTTTAACTTCTCTTAAAGTTCAGACATGACAATGTTAAGAACGCTTATTACCAAGATGTATTATTAAATAATCTCTTATTATTTGATCAAATCCATGTCTAAAATTCTTTTTCTCTGCACAGGAAATTATTATCGCAGTCGATTCTGCGAAGCAATGTTTAATCACTTAATTGCGCCTGAGAACAAGAATTGGAAAAGTATATCAAGGGGATTGGATGTAAGGTCTGATTCAGGGAATGTTGGGGCTGTTTCTCCCCATGTAATCGAGGCTTTAGCTGCTAATGGGGTTGTAGTTGAAACAAACTCATTGAGAAGCCCGACACCAGTGGAAGAAAAAGACTTTGAAGAAGCTGATAGAATTATAGCGGTGGATGAAGCTGCCCATCGACCTTTAATGGCAAATAAATTTCCAAAATGGCAAGATAAAATTGATTATTGGCAGGTTAAGGATCTTGACGAAAACCCTACCGAACCCCCACTCAAACAACTAGAAATTTTATTGAAGCAATTAATCTCACAACTTCCCAAAACAAACATGATTGTTATTCACCATAACCCTGATTGTGGAACATCCCGAAACGTTCTCAAATTAATTGAAGCTGCGGGTTATCAACCCATTGTGATTGAATACCTCAAAGAAGGCTGGACAAAACCTCAATTATTAGCCCTCTTTGCTGCTGCTGGTTTAACTCCTTCAACTGCGCTACGAACGACTAAGTCGCCAGCGGCTGAATTGGGTTTATTAGAACCCAATGTGAGTGATGAAACCATATTTAACGCCATGCTGGAGTACCCTATTCTGGTCAATCGTCCGATTGTTTGTACAGAAAAAGGGGTTAAATTGTGTCGCCCCAGTGAAGCTGTTTTGGATATTCTTGAACAGTGGCCCGATGGCCCCTTTGCCAAAGAAGATGGGGAATTAATCATTGATAATCAGGGTCAACGAGTTATCTAAGTTTAATAGACATCTCCTAAGCTGGCTCTAAAACCCAGAGATATAAATATATCAAAGGTTAATATTTTTAGTCGGAGATGTCTAAGTAAAAACAGATAAATCAAGGGAATTAAACCCTTTGAAAAAGTCTAGCAAACGAGCCGCAATATGAGAAACACCGCCCTCTACATTGGACTCAATATTAAGAGGAATAACGGGATCATGAAGGGATAAACGGAGTAAAAACCATCCTTGCTCTTGGGGAGATTGACAAGAAACCCTTACCCCTTCGTAATTATTGGGGACAATCAACCAATCATCTTGATTTTTAGCAAAAGCTTCTAGTTGCTCAATGACTTGATTTCCGTATTCTTTAAATTCGGGTGTTTGAATTTTTAAGCGAAATTCTTGACTTTCTATTGGCTCTTTTAAATTACCAATTAAATCGGTTAAAGACTGATTTTTTAAGCGCAAAGAAGCTAATTCTATTAAAAGTTTTGTAATTAAATAAGCCCCATCATCTAAAAAGTAATTTTCTTGCATCGCACCATGGCCAGAGGTTTCAATTGCTAACCAAGAATCCTGTCCAGTTTGATTGAGGCGAATAGACTCATTAATTACATTCTTATAGCCTCGTTTAAAACGATGATGGATTCCTTTTAAATCAGTTTCAATAAATTGGGTTAATCCTTCAGAGGTAATTGAGTCAGTAACAATGGTTGAATTAGGATGCTCTTTTAAAACAATAGCAGACATCAAAGCAATTAGACGATTACGGTTCAACTCTTTGCCTGTTTGATCAACTGCCGCCCCCCGATCAACATCGGTATCAAAAATAATACCAAAATCTGCTTTATTCTCTTTAACAGCCCGACAAATGGAGTCCATTGCTTCTTTATTTTCGGGATTGGGAATATGATTAGGAAATGTTCCATTGGGGTCAAGAAATTGGCTACCTGTTGTATCTGCTCCTAACGGTTTAAGCACTTTATCCACATAAAATCCCCCTGCTCCATTGCCAGCATCCACTATAATTTTTAAGCCTTGCAGGGGAGTTTCCAAGTGTTGCGGATGGTTAACCCCTTTACGAATAATATTAACTAATCGTTCGGCATAAGCTGACATGAAATCTTGAGGTTGAATTGTCCCTTTGTCACTGGCTACAGTGAATTTATTCTCATTGGCTAATGCTAAAATAGCCGCAATATCTGGTTTATCTAAGCCACCTTCAGCCGTGAAAAACTTTAAGCCATTACGATTAAAAGGCAAGTGACTTGCGGTTAACATAATAGCCCCATCGTACTCAAAATTGGGCGTAACCGTACTCATGAACATTGCTGGGGTAGAAGCGAGTCCAAAATCAAAAATCTGTGCGCCTAAATCTGCCATTCCGGTTACTAACCCTTGGCTTAGGGCTTCTCCCGATAAACGACTATCCCTTCCTACGCTAATTTTCAAAGATTGAGGTGATTTACCAACTTTTTGCCCTAACCATGTCACAAATGCCTGTCCCAATATTGTTACCCTTTGAGGGGTTAAATTAACTGCCTCATCGGGAATTCCTTCTAAGGCTACACCTCGAATATCTGAGCCATTTTGCAGTTGTTTCCAGTTGAAATTATTCATGGTATTATGTGAATAAGTTGATAGTCTATTTAACTGTATAATAGTTACTCAAGTGACTCATTAGACCTAAAGTTTATCTTAAGAAATTATAAGCTTTGGGTGCAGCAGGTTTGTTACAGATTGCCTGAAATTGACGTGAAAAGTAATGGGTTTAATCGACCTTTACAACTGATTACTGATGACTGCATCGGGGCAGTCTCCTTCACCTTCCCATCCACTAGGATGAAACCCACAGATTAAACGCTGACGGGTTTCTTTAGTTTGACCATAGATTTTACCATGATAATTAATACATCCGATACAAGCCGATGGTTGTTCTGATTCTGCGGTAGTAAAGCCAAGTTGAGAACGCAAAATGTGACATCTCGCTTGATGACGATGCCATCTTTTGTGTAGCGATCGCTGTCTTAGTAAATTTGCAGTCAATTTAACAGACATAAAGTTGTGAGGAAGAAAACATATTAATTATTTTATCTGAATTTCATCATGGATGGTCATTAATTTACGGTGATCACAGAGAACAAACAGCAGACTGATTGCTATTTGATAGAGTGTTTATTGAAATTGATAAGAAAACAAATTTTTACAATTTTCCCTAATGTTTAGTCAATCAAGAAAAAAATAACCGTTTAAATTTGTGACTTTATGCTAACTTATAGGTAGCTTAGGTCATCTACTATTTATTATTATGAATAGACCGATCGCAATTGATTTATTTTCTGGGTGTGGAGGAATGTCTTTAGGACTTGAGGCCGCTGGTTTTAATATAGCTGCTGCGGTGGAAATTGATCCCATTCATGGGTTAGTTCATCATGTAAATTTTCCTTACACTGCAACGATTTGTAGAGATATTAGACAACTAAAAACAATAGATTTGATGAAGGCTATTCAAGAAAAAGGATTTAAAACAGATATTGATTTAATTGCAGGTGGCTCTCCCTGTCAGGGATTCTCACAAATTGGAAAAAGACAATTAGATGATCCTCGTAACTCACTTGTTTTTCATTATTTAAGAATAATTAAAGATTTACAACCTAAATATTTTCTCTTTGAAAATGTACCCGGAATGGCTTCTGGTAAACACAAACAATTTTTAGAAGAATTAATCTATGAATTTGAAAAAATAGGTTATCATATCGAACAACCTGTTAAAATTCTAGATGCTTCTTTATTTGGCGCACCTCAAAAGCGAAAAAGACTGATTATTTTAGGATCAAGAAAGGATGTTGAAAAAGTAAGTTATCCTAATGAAACCCATGATTTATTAAACTTTAATAATGTAGGTGACGCAATTTCTGATTTAAAATATTTTCCGGCTTTTTTGCAAAAAGATCAAGGGATAAATAGTCAAAATTTGGACTATCAAGGCTTTAGAATTAATTTTGCTATTCAGCCTAATGGGTTTTATTCTTTATGTCATACTAGACCCAATAATAACTTAGTCTATGGACATTTAGGCTCAAACCATACTGAGAAATCTAGGCACAGATTTTCAATCACTAAACAAGGAAAAATAGAGACAAAAAGTCGTTTTCTCAGACTAGATGCTCAAGGGTTATGTAATACTTTAAGAGCAGGAACAGCCAGTGATAAAGGAGCTTATACCGCACCTCGTCCGATTCATTATAAAATTCCTAGATGTATCACAATTAGGGAAGCAGCGAGACTGCATACATTTCCTGATTGGTTTCAATTTCATCGTACAATATGGCATGGTTTTAGAGAAATTGGTAACGCAGTTATTCCTTTATTAGCTAAACGATTAGGAGATGAAATTATCAACGCTCTCGACATTGATATTAACACCTTAGACAGCTTAAAATTAGACCCAGTAGATAATATTTATTTATCCTATAATATGGGTCAAGCTTCGGCCTATTGGGACGTTCCCCCCGACACAATTCCTAAACGAAAACGATTAAAAAAGGATCAATAATCTACGATTTAAAATTACGCCACCAAGCAAGCAAAGAACTAGCAATAAAAATACTAGAATAAGCACCCGCAGCAAAGCCTATCATTAACGCTAGCGCAAAATATTTTAACGTTTCTCCGCCAAAGAGAAAGATGGCCACAAGGGGTAAAATAGTGGTTAACGACGTATTAATAGAACGGGTTAAGGTTTGATTCACTGAAATATCGACAATCTCATTGACAGATAGATCGGGATTTTTGCTAAAATTTTCCCGAATGCGATCATAAATTACCACCGTATCGTTGACAGAAAAACCAATAATTGTCAATAATGAGACTAAAAATAAGCTATCGACCTCTACGCTCAATAATAATCCCAAAATGGCAAATACCCCTGCTGTAACTAGCACATCATGGAAAAGAGCAACAATAGCAAAGAGGGCATAATCTAATTTAAAGCGTACACTGAGATAAACAATAATGCCAAAAAATGATACCAATAACGCCAATAAACCAGAGGTAAATAAGGCTTTTCCCACCGTAGGGCCGACTGTATCAATTTGAATGGTTTCTGGATCAAACTTGCCAATTCTTTCGTTTAATAATTGTTGTAAAGTCGTTCTTTCATCTACATCAAGGTCTTTGGTGCGAATTGCTACAATATTATCTTCTAAGATTTGTACAGTACTATTTTCTAAACCCTGTTCGTTTAAAATTTGTCGAACTTCCCCTGTATCTAAAGGCTGTTGGCATGTCCCTTGTACAGCGCATTCTAATTGTAACTGAAGACGAGTTCCTCCCACAAAGTCTAAACCGGGGCGTAAAGGCGCATTCAGGGTATTGTAGGAAATAATCATGGCGATAATGCCAATTGCGACCAGAATACCAGAAATTAGCCACCAGAGACTGCGCCACTTCGTTACGCTAAATTTGAAAGGAGTTGCTTGGATTGTCATGTTGTCGGTTTGAGGAGACATAGCCTCATCATGATACCAAATTCAGTTCACCAAGAGCCGATTGAACATCAGACACAAGATCCCAACAAACAACAATTCTAGAAAAAATCTAATAATTGAGTTAGCCTTTTGGGGAAGATGGGTATCCTAATGTTATACCAATCACAGGCGATCGCAAAGGATTGCTGATCTTCTCCAAAAAACTAAGGAAGGAGTGCAACAAGCTATGCAATGTGACCAATTGAAACAATCTTATCAAGAACAACTCATTAAAGCGGGTGTCCCTCCCCAAAGAGCCGCTAAAGCTGCCAGTGCATTAACCCTAGAAGAGTTACAATTAATCGGGGAAATTTGGCTAGATTGGGGATCCTTTTTCGCCCAAGCTGAGGCAACCTTAAGTTAAAACAAATTGGTAATGTTAACCCTTTAGGTGTAGAGGACAATGAAACTTGTTTTGTACAGTAAGCCGGGCTGTCATCTTTGTGAAGGATTGGCTGAAAAATTAAGCCTTGTTACAGAGGTTGCCTTTGAACTAGAAATTAGGAATATTATGACCAATGAAAGTTGGTTTAATGCCTATCAGTATGAAATTCCTGTCCTTTGTCTGGTGACTGATGACGGGGAAAAACCCTTACCTCGTTTCTCTCCTAGAACATCTGTCAAACAGGTGACGAAGCAGCTACAGAGGGTAGGTACATTGTGAATCGTTACATTTTGTGATTTATTGTTCAAAACTTATACTTTAGAAATATTCCTTAATGTTTGCTCTGACTTGGAAATGTTAGGATTTGAGCATATCAAACGTTAAATTAAATTAAGTTAGTCAATAATGAACAATAAACAATGAACGATTATGTAGAAACAAGCTCAGGACATTTTATTCGTTGTCAATCATCCCCTGATGATTGCCTTTCGAGTTCGGAAGAAAACTTACAGCAATATATTGCCCATCTGATTTCAGAAAACCAGTATCTTCAACAGAAATTAAAAGCTAGTCAAAAAAAAGAAAAAACCCTAATCGAAGAAAATTTAAGATTAAAAGCAGAATACGAACAACTAAATGGACAGCAGACCTTTTTAGGAACGCTACTTCAGCAAATCGCCGATGGTGTGATGATTGTTAGTCGTCAGGGAACAATTTACTATATTAATGAAGCTGCATCGGTTTTATTAGGACGAACTTTAGAAGAGTTACAAGATTATGACTGGGGATATCCCATTGGTGATGGGAAAACAGAAATTTGTATTCATCGTCGGGATCGCTCAACCATTATTGCTCAATTACGGGTGTCTGAAATAACATGGGATCAACATCATGCCTATTTAGTCTCTCTGCGAAATATCACAGAAGAAAAGCGATCGCAGGCTAAACTCCAAGAAAGCGAAACCCGATTTCGTCTAGTCGCCAATACCGCACCCGTTTTAATTTGGATGGCAAATCGGGAAGGAAAACTGACCTTTGTAAACCATAATTGGTCAAGAATCACGGGTCAAGTGACTTCTGAGATTATTGGTTCAAAATGGTTAGAAGCCATTCATCCTGACGATTTTACCGATTATTGGCAGACATACTATGAAGCCATAGCCGAGAAAACCAGTTTTCAGATTCAATTTCGCCTTAAACATCCACAAAAAGGCTATCAATGGCTTTCAAATCGAGGTGTTCCCCGTTTGACCTCAGAAGGGGAACTTTTGGGGTTTATTGGCTCTTGTATCGATATTAGCGACCATAAACACCTCGAAGAAGAACTTTTAAAAGTGACTCAAGCAGTGGCTTGTTCAGGAGAAGCGATCGCAATTTTAGAGCAGCAAGGAACGTTAATTTATCAAAATCCGGCTTTTGAGAAACTATTTAGCCATTCAAGGGAAGAGATCAATGAGTTAGGCGGCATAAATCAGCTTTTTCTTGAAAAAGATAATATGCGTCTGAGTCAGGGATTAGAAGAAATTCAAACAAATAAAATAGATTGGCGTGGGGAATTAACCCTCAAACGACCCCAAGGAGAAAAACAGCAAATTAATCTACAAATAGATAGAATTGTCAATCCTAATGATTGTCTCATTGGTTTAGTCCTAATTGCCACCGATATTAGCCAACAAAAACGGGCAGAAGCTCAACTTAAACGAGCAAACCGTCAGTTAAAAGCCTCAATTAAGCAATTAGCCACCACCAATCGAGAGATTGCTCAACTTAGCACCATGGTGAAATTGCTACAGGGTTGTTCTAGGCTAGAAGAAGCCTATGAAGTGCTTAAACGGCAAATTCCTAAACTCTTTTGTCGGTTGTCTGGTGGACTCTTTCTCAAGCAAGATTCCGATTCTCTCTTAGAAAGCTTAATTCATTGGGGAGAGGATTTTAATAGCGAAACTATCTTTTCTACCAAAGATTGTTGGAGTTTACGCCATTTTAATCTTCATTGGAGTTTAGATCCCAATTATATCCCCTGTTTCCATCAACATCAGACAGAAGACAATACGCTAGAAACGCTTTGCATTCCGCTCAATGCCAGAAGTGAATCTTTGGGAATGCTTTATTTAAGCATTAAAAAAAGGAAAAAACCGCAACTAGAACCTAATTATCAGCAATTTTGTCAAATGGTAGCTGAAAATATTGCAGTTGCCCTTTCTAACCTAAAATTACGGGAACAACTTAGACAAGAAGCCATTTGCGATCCTTTAACCCATCTCTATAATCGCCGTTATCTTGAGGTATCACTTGAGCGAGAAATTGCGCGTTCAAAGCGGAAAAAACAAGTGCTAACGGTTCTGATGATTGATGTCGATTATTTTAAGCGAATTAATGATAACTTTTGCCATGCTGCTGGTGATATAGTCTTAAAAAAACTCAGTGCTTACCTACAACAGAATATTCGTGGTTCAGATATAGCTTGTCGCTTTGGGGGAGAAGAATTAACCTTAATTTTTCCAGAAACCACCTTAGAACAGGGAAAAAATCGAGCAGAACAACTGAGAAAAGGCATTAAAGAGCTTAGTTTTCGGTTTCAAAATCAAGATTTGGGCAACATTACCGCATCCTTTGGTTTAGCCAGTTATCCTCAACAGGGAGAAACCGGGCAAGATATTCTACATATTGCCGATCTTGCTCTCTATTGTGCTAAAGAATCTGGTAGAGACCGTGTAATTTCTGCAAATATGATGTTAGATCAGTTGTCCGTAATCAGTAAGCCCGAATTAGTTATGGTTCATGACGACGGTAAGGTTTAAATATCTAAAGGGTTAGTTTGGGGTTAACGCCTAATTCGTCTCAATGGCTGCTTTGATGGTACGACAAAAAGCTTCTACCGATTTTAATCTTTCCTCTCTCTTCTCTTGCGCCAATCGTTTAACAATTGCACTCCCGACAATAACCGCATCTGCGCCCCAATTTTTGACCTGTAAGGCATGTTGTGGCTCTGAAATGCCGAATCCGACCCCAATCGGCTTATCGGTGGTCTGACGTAGGTTTTTTAATAGGTCTTCCACCCGACTCGCTACTTGCGATCGCACTCCTGTTACCCCTGTCACACTGACTAAGTAAATAAATCCCTGAGACTGTTGAGCGATCGCTTGAATTCGTTCTAGGGGGCTAGTGGGGGCAACTAGGAGTGTTACTTCGATTCCTATGGCTGAGGCGGGTTTGAGTAAGCTTTCCGCTTCTTCTAGGGGTAAATCAGGCACGACTAACCCTTTAACACCAGCTTGGGCAATTTGGTTTAAAAAAGCCTCTATCCCTCGATAAAAAATAGGGTTATAGTAAGTAAATAAAATAATCGGAGCTTTTATCTCTGTTTGGGCTGATTTCACTATATTTAACACATTTTCTAGGGTGACTCCCTTGTGTAAGGCACGGGTGGCCGCTGCTTGAATGACCGGGCCATCTGCTAAGGGATCGGAATAAGGAACACCTAGTTCGATTAAATCTGCCCCTGATTGGTCTAAAAGGCGAATGGCTTGGGCTGTTGTCTCTAAATCAGGATCACCGGCGGTTAAAAAGGGAATAAAAGCACATTGATTCTTGTCTCGGAGATTTTTAAAAACTTGGGAAACGGAGGTCATTGAAATTCTAAATTATGAATTATGAAAAATATGAGGTAACTCTAAGTAGAGAGGGAGAGTCACTAATCAACAAGATAACTAACATTTAATTAATCATCCTGCTAATCGGCAACTTTCCCTCCTGATGGTTAGCCAATGGCTAGGATAACCGAAAGTCTCCCTTTTACTTAACGTTTGGGAACTTTGCTGAGATAATCGATCTGTGCATTCACTGTCGGTGTGGTTTTGCCTTTTGCACTGTTAAGTCCTTTAGCCATATTCAAATATAGGGAAGGATCGCCGGCTTTGGCTTGTTTTTCTTGGGGAACAAAACGACGAACTTGATTTTGCCAAATAATTTGAGGGAAGCCCAAAATTCCACGATGATAAGCATCGTAACGGGGAGATTTAATATTAAAGGGGGTTTCACCTGCTTCGCGACCGGGTAGAACACGACGACGTTGGTAAGGGACGGTATCATAACCAAAGTTGGAAAGATACTCATCGCTTTCAAGAAGCGCATCAAAAAAGCCTTTATATCCTTTGGTTGCAACAACAATTGACCAAGCAATTTTTTCTTTTTGGCTATAAACATCCCGGCCTAACACCCGTTGAACGGTTTGTTCAACAAAGCGATAGTTACTGTTTTTTTCATAAAAACTGGTGATATAGGTTTCCGAAACTAATAAGCCACGGATGAAATCTCTGACGGTAATTTGACCATTACGCAATTGAGATTCAAGGAATGTTTCCCGATCATATTTGAAAGCATGGAAGAAGATTTGACGATAGGCTGCTTCAATTAAATTGCCTGTGTCACTGTAAGACAGACAGTTTTCTGTTGTGTAAATGGTGGGTTTCTCATCTCCCCCGATTTCATACCCTTCAACGCGCACGTTTTGGGTAACAGGAGTATACTCTAAAAGTGGAATAGCCAAGGGTTAACCTCCGTGGTGTTCACAGATTTTACAATAAATCCTCCTGATCATATAAGAGTAGGGGTCACTAAACTGAGAAATGTTAAAATCTGTTACGATTATTTACTTGTTCAGGAAACGAGGCTTTGGATAGCTCCCTAAAATTTAGACATCAGATTTAAAGTAAATAAGCGAAAGATTCGTGCTACATTCAAAACTTCCTGTAGTCAAGGGGATGATAATAAAAGGAAAAACAAGCCATATAACTTATTAAGGATAAATAATTCTGCTAAGGCGATAGAGTGGTTATTTTATGACATATTTAAAGAATTAAGGGACTTTTACCGAAGTAACGGCTGAATTGGATAATCCCCCTACCCCCCATTCATTCCCCGATGGGGGATAGTCATATAAAATAGAAGATGGTTTACAAGAAAACAGAGTAAAACTAAAACTATGCGCTTCTTTAAAACAATTGCGACCCAAGTTAAAGCTTGGTTTCCAGCACCTGTTGCTCACGCTCACTGTGATGGTCCCTGTGGCGTTTATGACCCTTCATCGGCTAGAGTTGCGGCTGAAGCTGTCCTATCGATGACCAAGAAAATTTTGGACTTAACCCCTCCTGCGGGTGGTGATGCAGTAGCAATGGCGAGTTATGAGAATACCATCTCTCGCTTTATTAAGATCAAAGAAGAGCAAGCACAAATTACTAAGGATGAACTGCTCATTCTGTGGACAGATTACTTCAAACCCGTCCATTTAGAAAAATATCCCGAATTACACGATAAATTCTGGAAAGCTGCTAAATTATGCTCTGCTTGTAAAGTAGAAGTTAGCCAAGCACACGCTGAAGAATTAATGACTGCTATTGAAGAAATTCATGCTATGTTCTGGGCAACTAAAGATAGAGATGTTGTCTGGTACAAAGCTAGCTAATTTGCTTTAATGACCCAAATTTCCCCGATTCGGGCTTGTCATTTAGGTGATATCCTTCTTTGGCTAGTACGACGCAGACAGCGTTTTCAAGTGGAAGGGGTTTCTATGTTGCCCTATCTCAAGCCAAAGGATGAGGTATTAGTGGATAAGGGAGCTTATCAGCGATCACAGCCTTTAGTGGGTGATGTGGTCGTTGTTAAGTCCCCTTTCCAACCTAATTTTTATCTAATTAAACGAATTGTCTCCATTCGCAAGGATGGAGCTTGTTTTTTGCAAGGAGATAATCTAGCTCAGAGTATAGATAGTCGTGCTTTTGGTTGGATAGCGAGGGAGCTTATAATAGGTAAAGTTATTTGTCGCTTCTTCTAAAAAAATGATATTACATATTACTTTCCAATTCGCTTGGGACAAGGCACAAGAAAAAGGAGAATATAGAGCAGACTCTTTAAATAATGAAGGCTTTATTCACTGTTCTACCGTAAATCAAGTGTTGAGAGTTGCCAATCAATTTTATAAAGGACAACAGAATTTAATTATATTAGTGATTAATCCCCAAAAATTAACCGTTCCTGTTAAGTGGGAGAATGCAGTTCATCCTCAAAACAAACAACCGACAACCATTCAAGACTCAGAACAATTTCCTCATGTGTATGGGGCAATTAATGTAGCGGCTGTGATACAAGTTTTACCCTTACGCTCTGATACTCAAGGAATTTATCGCCTTCCTCCTCCACTTTTGGAATCAATAAGAGATAGTTAAGGTGGGTAAAACCCACCCTAAGCTAGTCATAGCTAAATACCTACGCTTTTAAGGGCAATTTCTACATTTTTGCGTACAGAATTCGCAGAAACGTGTAATGCCTCTTTTTCATCCTCAGTTAAGGTCACTTCTAAAACCCCTTCTACACCCCGACAGCCTAAACGACAGGGAACACCCAGAAAAATATCTTCTAAGCCGTATTCGCCCTGTAAATAAGCGGCTGCTGGTAATAATCGCACTTGGTTGCGTAAAATCGACTCTACCATTAAACAAGCAGAAGACGCAGGTGCATAATAAGCCCCGCCTTTTTGTAGTAATTTGACAATTTCTGCTCCACCGTTGCGTGTTCGCTCGACTAAGCGATCAATAGTCTGATTATTCATTAATTCTGTGATGGGAACACCCCTGACTGTGCAATATCGTGGTAAAGGTAGCATTAAATCCCCGTGGCCGCCTAATACCATTGCATTAATATCTGTGGCGGCTGCCCCTAATTCCATGGCAATAAACGCCTGTAAGCGAGATGAGTCAAGGACACCTGCCATTCCCATCATCCGTTGAGGCGGTAAACCCGTCGCTTTCCACGCCAAATAGGTCATGACATCGAGAGGATTAGTAATAATGATAAAAATGGCATCAGGAGAATAACGAATGGCTTTACTCGCTGCATCGAACACAATTTTCGAGTTAATACCGATTAAATCATCCCGACTCATGCCGGGAGTACGAGGTCGTCCTGCCGTAATCACCACAATATCCGAGCCAGCCGTTTCTTCGTAATTATTCGTACCAATAATTAAGCTATCATGATTTTCGATCCCTTGAGCAGCCATTAAGTCTAAGGCTATCCCTTGGGGAAGTCCCTCTACAATGTCTAAAAGAACCACATCAGCGAGATTTTTCTCAGCAATACGTTGAGTAAGGGTTCTTCCTACGTTACCAGCACCAATAACACAGACGCGAAGCGATTGACAGGGGAGCAAAGAATCAAATGCACTCATAATGGTTACCCTAAGTTGACAACAAAAACAATAACAGTTTGTAGATCAAAGGAACGATAAGCCAATTGAGTCTAACGATAAAAGGGTGAGAAAGTAAGACAATGAGAAATTGAATAAGAGAGGGGATAAATTAGCTGAGGGCAGGCTTTATTCATCAATTACTGATTAGAAATAAGATTATTTGTGTTAAACCTGCCCCTACCATTTGTTACTGATCACTGGTTACTGATCACTGTTAACTGAATCACTGACTCATTCGGCGGCTTCAAGTTGATCAAGGCGAAGCCAAACATTCGGTGTGGGAACATAAAAGCGCACAAGAGCGTATTCATCATTAAGATCGAGGACTTCCCCTTTACTGTTGAAAATATAAGATGGGAAGCGGTTATCGCTGGCTTTCGCTTCTACGCTGTTAGCTAATTGTTCCTGAATCACACGAACTAACGATCCTTTCTTTATCTTACTAGCCATAGGGGTCTTCACTGATAGGTTTCTTGTAAATTGTTACATATTCCTCAAACTTTGTAATTCTTATTTTTTGGATGTGATTTTCCGCTACCATTCCCCATCCTTTCCCCAATCTTAACCAAAGTTTTCCCCAATTTCACAGCCGTTTTCCACAGGGAAAGCCAGTCAATTGAGTTAACTAGGAGGGGGTGGGGAAATTGATCGGGTTAGGTGAGTTG
>JBFRWB010000119.1:0-5797 GCA_051439375.1 Microcystaceae cyanobacterium | reverse complement strand
GAAATTTCGCTCAATTTGATTGAGAACTAAGCCTAATGCCTTTTCTTTATCTGGATTGTTTGTAATGGCAGCCATTAATCCCTCTATCTAATTCTTATACAACAAGTTTAGTACAAAAGTATTTAGTCTATTATAGCTTGTTTTGCTGAGATTGACTGTAATGATGACAATTTTTTTTGATACACCCTGTTGCTCTAGAGTAACATTGAAATTAAGATTACGGAGTGCCAGCGATCGCTCATAATTGGCGGTTTTGCAGAAGCGAGTGGGGCTGAACTGCCGAAAATAAGACTTTTAGGGCTTTTTAGTAAATTTATATAGAGAAACTTGAGATTTATTTTATTATTTTGTTCTAATTAATAATTAGTTGTAGACATTATTAAAGAAATTATTTTGAGATGTTTAAATGGTTCAAGTCCCTGAAAATTGCTCAAAAAATTCTCGTAGCTTATGGATGTTCTCTCGGAGTCGCCATTTTAGGAATTGGCAGTGGGTATACGATTGCCAGTTTATTTCAGTCTTACGCAGACCTTCTCATAGAAGATGCTATAGAGGAATTATTGTTGCTTAATCGCTTAGAAAAGCATCTTTTATGGCTAAGAAATTCTCAGTTAGAGATTATTCTATCTGGAGATACTGCTAATCTTGACGCTGTTGAATCCGGAAAATCATTAGATCATCTGCTTCAATTTCAAGAAACTTGGTTAGAGTTTAAGGAGGAGCATGGAACTGTTGACGTTTATGCTCCTGGAGAAACCCTAGATGAAAAAGAAGCGACTGAAATCTTAGTTACAAGCTACCAATGTTTACAGCCTTGGTTAGTCAAAATAGAGAAAATTTTAAGCTCTCAAAAGGAGCAAGTAATTGCTCAAGAAACAGTGAGAGAAAACCCTGACCAATCGTTAAATGTGACTAAAAAGAATTATCGAACATCTTTCAATCAATTTCTCAAAGCTATCGATGATTTAAACGAGTTAGTTATTCTTGAATATGATGAGGCAAAAGCCGTCTCTGACCAGGCTGAAGTTTGGAGAATACAGATTATTATCGCCAGCTTAGTTCTTTCAGTTTTGATTGCTACTGTGTTAGCTTTGTTGATTATCAAAAATATTGTTAATCCGTTACAAAACTTGACTGAAACTTCTCAAAAAGTCACCCAATCATCAAATTTTGATTATCAAGTTTCTATAGAGACTTCCGACGAAATTGGATTATTAACAACCGCTTTTAATCAACTAATTCAAAAAGTCAAAGAACTTTTAAAACAGCAATTACAAGCCAACGAAAAATTAGCCGACTACAATCAAAACCTTGAAGAAAAAGTTAACGATAGAACTCAAGAACTAGCCCAAAGTCTAGAACAGTTGCAAACAATGCAAGCTGAAATTATCCAATCCGAAAAAATGGCAGCTCTTGGTCATTTAGTGGCCGGAATTGCCCATGAAGTCAACACTCCCCTCGGTGCCATTCAGGCCTCAATTAGCAATATTAACAGTAGCTTAAAGCAGTCTTTACAACAATTGCCTGGACTATTTCAACAACTTTCTGCTCAGCAATTCAATGAGTTTTGTTTGTTGCTTAGTTGGGCAACTCAACCTAAAGATATGCTCAACTCAAGGGAAGAACGTCAACTGAGAAAGAAGCTAAAAGAAATGTTAATAGAGCAAGAAATAGAATCGTCCTACCAACTTGCAGATTTGCTCAGTAAGATGAATATTACTGAATCTTTAGACCCCATTTTGCCCCTTTTGAAACACTCTTCAGCTACTTTTATTGTAAATTGTACTTATCAACTCGCTTCCATACAAAATAACAGTAACAATATTAATATAGCTGTGGAAAGAGCCTCAAAAATCGTCTTTGCCCTCAAAAGTTATCTTCATCAAGATTCCTCCGATACTATGCAAAAATGCAGCATTGCAGACAATATTGATTTGGTACTTACCCTCTACCAAAATCAGATTAAGCGAGGTATTGAAGTCATTAAAAATTATGAGTCGGTTCCAGAAATTTGGTGTTACGTTGAAGAGTTAAGTCAGGTTTGGTCGAACTTAATTGGAAATGCAATTCAGTCCATGAATTATCAAGGGCAATTGAAGATTCACATTAGAGAACAAGATAATTATATCGTGGTTGAGATCGAAGATTCTGGCAGTGGTATCCCTTCTGAGATTAAAGAAAAAATCTTTGAACCGTTTTTTACCACGAAAGCTCCAGGGGAAGGTAGTGGACTGGGATTGCATCTGGTTCGACAGATTATTGAAAAACATCTGGGTCGAGTTGAGTTTTCTAGTCAAGTTGGGCATACTATCTTTACAGTGTTGTTACCTATTACCCTTAGCCATAATCATGTTAGATAACGCAATTCTTTGTGTTGACGATGAACCAATCATTCTTATCAGTTTACGGGATCAGATTAATCAACATTTTGGTGATCAATACCGATGTGAAATTGCTGAGAGTGCTGATGAAGCTTGGGAAATTATTGAAGAACTCAAAGTTGAAAAAATCAAAATTCTCATCATTATTTCTGATTGGTTAATGCCGGGAATCTGCGGTGATGATTTGTTAATTAAAGTGCATCATTATTTTCCCCAGATAACCAAAATTATCTTAACAGGTCATGCTGACGAGACGGCGATCAACAAAGTGCGTCAAAAAGCCAATCTTTTTGCTTGTATTTCTAAACCTTGGACTGAATCAACCCTGATTCATACTATTGAGGCCGCCTTGGAAAAATCTTATGGTTAAATCAGTTATTATTTGTATTGATGATGAATCTTTTATTCTCTATTCTTTACGGGAGCAAATACTTCGTGGGATCGGAGAAAATTATCAGATTGAGATAGCTGAAAGTGGTGAAGAAGCGTTCGAGTTATGTGCTGAATTAACTAATCAAGGAATGGCTATTTCCTTAATTATTTGCGATCATTTCCTCCCTGGTATGTTGGGAGATGAAATTTTGTGTCAGTTACATGATCGTTATCCTCAAACTTTAAAAATTCTTTTAACAGGACAAGCCAGTTTTGAAGCGGTAATCAAAACCGTTAATCAGGCTAATTTATATCGCTATATTCCTAAACCTTGGAATGAGATGGATTTACTCTTAACTGTTAAAGAAGCTCTGCGCAGTTATGAACAAACTCAACAACTGAAAGACCAAAATAAAACCTTAGAAAAAGTTAATCAAGAACTCCAAAAAGAAATTAAAGAACGCCGGCAAACTGAACAATTATTAAAAGCGAGTCAGTCCCGATTAGAAAGTATTTTAAATTCCTTAGAAGATGTTGTTTGGTCGGTTTCTCCCGAAACCTTGGAGTTATTGTATCTCAGTCCTGCGGCTGAACATCTTTATGGATATCCTCTTCCAATTTTATTAAAAAACTCAATTTTTTGGAAACAGGATATGGTTCACCCTGAAGATAGAATTATTTTAAAAGATTTTTTTGCTCAAGTATTAACCCAAAAAAATGTGACTATCCAATATAGAATATTACATCCTAATCGGGAAATTCGATGGCTCAAAGAATGCGCTCAAGTTATTGAAGATGAGCAAGGAAACCCAATTCGTCTTGATGGTGTTATTTACAATATTACCCAACAAAAACTTCGTGAAGATCAACTAGCTCACGATGCTCTCCATGATTCTTTAACCCATTTACCTAATCGTGCCTTCTTTTTGCAGCAACTCGATTTAGAATTAAACCACTCTCATTGTGATTCTAATTATCAGTTTGCTGTGTTGTTTGTTGATCTAGATGGCTTTAAAACCGTTAATGATAGTCTTGGTCACCGTGTAGGGGATCTTTTGTTAATTGCCATTGCTCAAAGATTACACAAGTGCTTACGAAATAGCGATCTCATCGCCCGTCTGGGGGGCGACGAATTTACCATTCTCTTATCAGATATTCAAGACACTACTCGAGTGGTAGAAATTACAGAGCGCATTCTCAGGGAGCTATCTTGTCCTTTTACCCTAGAAAATCATACCCTTTGTAGTGGAGCTAGTATCGGTATCGTTATCGGACCTTCTGCCTATACTAATCCATTAGACTTGCTCAAAGATGCCGACTCAGCTATGTATCAAGTAAAACAAACTGGGAAAGGTGGCTATGTTTTTTATTAAACATTAAAAATCGTGACATTAATTATTGCTGGCGATCGCAGTGGCACAGGAAAAACCACCATTACCTTAGCATTATTGGCTTTTTTAAGACAAAAATCTGCTACGGTTCAATCTTTTAAAGTGGGGCCCGATTATATTGACCCCATGTTCCACACTTATATCACAGGTCGTCCCTGTCGTAATTTAGACCCCATTCTTACCTCTATCAGCTATGTTAAGTCCTGTTTTGCTAAACACTGTCAAGGAGTTGATTATGCTGTCATTGAAGGGGTTATGGGATTATTTGATGGGGTTCCCTTGAAAAAAATCCCCCCCTACCCCCCCTTACAAAGGGGGGCAATAGAAAGTTTCTGTCAAGATTATGGCAGTACGGCGCATATTGCTAGAATTTTAGAGATTCCTGTGGTGTTAGTCATTGATTGTAGTCGTTTATCGGGATCTGTGGCTGCGATCGCTCATGGATATGCTTCCCTTGATCCCAATATTAACCTTGTGGGAGTGATTTTAAATCGAGTTGGGAGCGATCGCCATTTAACGTTACTCAAAACAGCTTTAAATTCCCAGAATATAGCTATTTTAGGAGTCATTCCTCGTCAAGAAGCGTTAACCATCCCTGATCGCCATTTAGGGTTAGTGCCTACCCAGGAACTTCCTCAACTTAATCAGTTTGTGGATAGGTTAGCCCATTTAGCCCAAACTTGTTTTAACTGGGAACAACTGCTTCCTTACCTCACCCCGTCTCCCAGTCACCCCGTCTCCCAGTCACCCCATCCCCCAGTCACCCCGTCACCTAAAATAGCGATCGCCAAAGATAAAGCCTTTAATTTTTATTACCCTGATAACCTAGATATCTTAGAACAGTTAGGGGCTAAACTAGCTTACTGGAGTCCGATGGAAGATGATAGCTTACCCAAAGGTACTGCTGGTTTATATTTGGGGGGTGGGTTTCCCGAAATGTTTGCTGAGGCGTTATCTAGCAATAAAAAAGCCTTAAATGCAGTTAAACAAGGGATTATGAAAGGAATGCCCACCTATGCTGAATGTGGAGGGTTAATGTATCTGTGTGAGCAAATGATTGACTTTGATGGGACATCCTGGCCAATGGTCGGTATTTTACCCACCACCGCTAAAATGGGACAAAAGTTGAAGCTAGGATATAGACAAGCGATCGCCTCTCGTTCTAGTTTTCTTTTGAATGAAGGGGAAAGCATTTGGGGTCATGAGTTTCATCGCTCTGAGTTAACCATTCCCCCCCCTCAACCTGTATTTAATCTATCTAGTTGGCAAGAAAATAGTCCTAGTTATGGGGAAGGATGGCAATACTATAATCTTCATGGTTCCTATCTTCATCTGCATTTTGGAGGTTGTCCCCAAATAGCTGAAAAATTTTTTCGTCATACCCTTGATTTTTCTGGAGACCTTGCGCTAGACTAAGCTCAGTTACGTTAAAAACAATAACCGTTCAGGTAATAAAGGAGGTGATGCCCATGACAGATAGTAGTAGTAAAATCGTGGGTCTCCTGGTTGAAGTTAGCCGGCTGTGCGCCGGGGCTGTTCTCTAGAAGTTAAGTCCCCCTGGATCTAACTTATGCTGGAGTTCCTTCCGGCAGTTAGGTTTCAATCAGAAGACCCGCCAAAAAGAATTTAACCCCCTACTCCTCTTAGTGAAAA
>JBFRWB010000118.1:0-2969 GCA_051439375.1 Microcystaceae cyanobacterium | reverse complement strand
TTTTAACGATGATAGTACCTGTAGGTAACTGATACGCGTTGAGTTCTCCACGCTTCCACATTCGCCACGCCGTTTGATAACTAATTCCAGCATTTTTAGCATAATCAGATAGTTTCATATCTTATATTTTACTAAATATGCTTATATCTGACTCTATTTTTATTAAATGTTTATGATACCTCCAGGGGACTCCCGTTATAGCGGAGCTTAACGGTGAGAGGAATGGAGGTCAGTAAACAAAACGGACAGCACGAGTGCCTGGGGAAACCCCAGGCAACGTGTCCTCCTGAGCGAAGCGAATCCTTGTTTTTAGTAAGCATAATTGTACCCGTCATTACGGTGAATATGTGTTAAATACTTAGGGTGAACATCAAACTTCTTATCAGGTAATTGAAGAACAAAACTAGGACGAAATCTGATAGCAATTCTGCCCGTATATTGTCCAGCAAATTTACCTTTAGGGATTGATGCCGATACCAAATCTCCTGTCTGGAATCCTTGAAAGAATTTAGCTTTTGGTGCATGACTTTTAGGAAAGCCGAATTTGTCAGTACGACATCTTTGTCTTCTTCCGTGTCCTGTTGCTTTGATACGCAAAGGTTGATTAGTTTTGAAAACTAAATTGTCAGGTACTTGACCTACACAACTAGCATCCTGCCAATGGGATTTGGGAACTTTTAATCGTTTCCGATTAAACTTGGTTAATCCACCACTACCTGTTTTTACTGACAATCCTAATTCTTTAAGACAATTAAACAGTTTCCAGCGAGTGGAATTAACAGCAGAAGCATCTTTTAATGGAGTTTTTGCCTGTTTCAAGACACGATTAAGTAAATCGGTTTTACCTTTTAGAAAATCTCGAACATCTTGATTTCCTTTGGCTTGATTACAATCATGACAAGCTAAGGTTAGGTTGGAAACTCGGTCGCTTCCTCCTTTACTTCTTGGGTGAACATGGTCAACTTCAAAGGGCTTATTCGTTGCTCCACAATATTGGCAAGTCCGATTAAATTTAGCTAATAAATACTCTCTTACTTCCCAACCGTACAGAGTTCCATGTTGATATTCAACTCCTGATATTTCTGGTAAAGATTGTTTTTGCAGATCGAATTTAACTAATTCGACCGCAAGAGAACCAATGGGAACATATCTAATTAATCTTTTAACCCAAGTCAAGGTAGTATCAACCCGATGCTGTAAGCTTGGAGCTAACCAACCTTCAGGGCGGTTTCTGTTAAGAAATCTGGGTTGACGGTAACGGGTTTTTCTCCCCCGTCTTCCTCTTCTTAATTGTCGTCTTGAGGTCAAAACATCTTTAATTTGTTGACCTCTATGCTGTAATTCTGCACCCCAAATAACTTGGTTATCTTGAACTAAGGCAATACCTGTAAACTTAGAACCTGGGTCAATTTTTAAGATGATATTTTTAGGCTTTTCTGTTACTTCTTCCTTAAGAATAATGGTAAAAGGATAGCGTCTAAATACAGCAGCTTTTCCTTGTTTTAATAACAACCTTGCTTGCCCTGGATGAACAGGATTTAAAGGTTGTTTTAAGGTATCTACAACAAATACAAAGTTGGACATAAATTTCTCCCGTTAGGGGTGATGTTTGCCTCGTTCAGTTATCTAATCTTGTTATGTCTAACTCACTTCCTTAACCCGTTTAAAGATGTTTAAAGTTAGACGACAGGGCTAGAAGCTGGCACGCACCTCTAGGTGTCATGAACTAGATAACGGCTACCTGAATTTCAGGTGAACTGGTCACGTCATGGGGTTTTACAAGCCCCCGTTAAAACGCAGAGCGTTTAACGGTGGGTTCGTGACGAACCATGATTTCAAAAACTAATTTGCCACATCTCAAATAACTCCCCAGGAGCAGTTTTAACAACCTTTCCTCCCATTTTCTTGATCAAACTTTTCCACTCACTCAAAGGAGTTAATAAAACTTCTGCACCCAGATAAGTTTCTAAAATTGCCCAATCTTCAGCGATCGCAGATTCTGGATTAATCACATCAAAAATTAAGCATCCTTTAGGTTTGAGTACTCGTTTAACCTCCTCCAATACACGCCCAAAATAATCTAGAGAATAGTAACAACTCCAACCAGTCGAGATCGCGCCATCAAACTGTTTATCTTCATAGGCTAACAAATGACCAGCCCCCAATTTTACCCCACGAAATAATTTGGAATTCAGTTGGGGAGCCCGACTCATCAAAATATCTCTTGCTACTGTACTAATTTCCTGTCCCGAAAAAAAAGCATTCCATTCGTACCAAGGATAGATCAAAAAACTCAACCCACAACCAATATCCAACCAGCTTTCCTTTTTCTTAGGAGTTTTCAACTCCCAAAATTTAGAACTAATCTTATTTTGGAGGCTTCCTTGATGCCATTCTTCAAAAATAGCAATTTCTTCCACTTCTTGAGGAAGATCGATTTTTTCTTGACGATATTCTCTCTCAAATCGCTGAGTAATATTTTCAATGGTAATTTTCCAGTCTCCTTTAGCAGTGGGGATGGGAGACTTTAGTAAACCTGAGTTTGACTGTTGTGGATTTGATTTGTGCTTTGCCAAAATATTTTCTTCCTAATCAAACTAATCTCAATACAGCGGTTTGCATGACAAAAAGGGACAAAAAATTTTCGTAGTAGGGTTACCCAACGATTAAATACTTTATATTTGATGTACCAGATTGAATTGCAATAGGCTGTATCAAGAATAATAATATGACTTTTGTTAGAAATGATAAGCTATTATGAGAATTGTATAGCATAATGTATTACTCAACAGGATTGCTATAGATTTGACATATGACAGTTTTGAGCGTTTTTTGGCTCTGTTTTATCTTTGCGAACGGGAAGACTCCCGACTAGAAAATTATAGCTTTAGCTGTAATTTTTAGCGGGAGATGAGAGTGAGCGCGATAAGTTCGACGCACTTTTAATTTTTTGTACGCATCGTGATTTT
>JBFRWB010000117.1:0-2580 GCA_051439375.1 Microcystaceae cyanobacterium | reverse complement strand
CGTCGCTCAGAAATTGCTCGCTTCGACATTGAGCAACTGGCTAAGGTATCTGATGGATTTTCCGGTGCAGAGATAGAGCAAGCGATTATTGCAGCGATGTACGAAGCGTTTGCTCAGGATAGGGAGTTCACGCAGCTTGATATTATTGCTGCCATTAAATCCACCCTACCCCTTTCTCGTACCATGACTGAACAGGTAACAGCCCTACGGGACTGGGCGCGGCAAAGAGCGCGACCTGCTTCGGCCTCCGTTGCTGAATACCAGCGATTGGAGTTTTAACAAGCTTTCACCTGCTCCCAACAGGTGCAAAGGCTAGACAAGTTCTAGCAGCCTATAACCGCCGTTGCCATGAAAACGGCTTGATCGAACCATACATTGTTGTTGTTAACTTCTGTTCTACTGGAGGAAATCGAAAATGTCTCACTTTAGCACTCTGCGCACCAAAATTACAGATGCTGAAATTTTAAAAGCTTCTTTACGGGATCTCGGTATTTTCGTGAAGACTGATGCTGACGTAAGAGGTTATAACGGTCAGCGCGTTCGTTCTGATATTGTTGCTGTTCTCGATGGCGAATATGATCTCGGTTGGTCCCGCAATAGCGATGGCAGCTTTGATCTGATTGCTGACCTTTGGGGTGTTGCTAAAAAGCATAACCAAACCGAGTTAATCAACTCCATCAACCAAAAGTATGCTGTTAACAAGACCTTAGCAGAAGTTAAGCAGCGCAACTTGGGCAAAGCTAATATCAATTTAGTTCTTCACAGCTAAAATTTAGCGCGCGTTCCCAAGCCTAGGGGTTGACCAATATTGGGTTAACCCTTTTTTTGTTGTTAATTCAAAATCCAGTTTAACTGTCTGTCAATTTGCTATAATTTCGGCACAATAGAACTATACCCATAAATTACTTAACGTAATTGAAAACATTAACATCTTTAATTTGTCTCATGAGAAAACGCGCATTTTGGGTCACTCTTCTGGTTAGTTTTTCCCTCCTCTTCAACTGTTTTGCTTGGACTCCTAATGCTGGGGCTTTTACAGAAAACCAAAAGCTGTTATTACAATCGTGGAGATTGGTGAACCAATCTTATTTAGATGATACCTTTAACCATCAAAATTGGTGGTTACTACGACAAGATTTATTACAACATCCCTTAGAAGATCGAGAGGCGACTTACGACACCATTGAGGATATGTTGGCAACGCTTGATGAACCCTTTACCCGCTTATTAAGACCAGAACAATATCATAACTTACAGGTCAGCACTGCCGGAGAATTGTCAGGAGTCGGTTTACAGATTAATATTAATCCTGATACGGGTAACTTAGAAGTGGTTTCTCCCATAGAAGGGTCTCCCGCAGAAGCTGCGGGACTGAAAGCCCGCGATCGCATCTTAAAAATCGATGATGTGGATACGACAACCTTAACGTTAGATGAAGCAGCCACAAAAATGCGTGGCCCAAGTGGGACAAAAGTCTCTTTAACCATCTTACCCCATCAAGAAACGTCCCAAATTCGGGAAGTGAAAATTGTTCGAGAACGTATTTCTCTAAGTCCTGTGACGGCTAGTTTAGACCAACCCAGTCCGAATCTTCCCATCGGTTATATTCGTTTGAATCAATTTAGTGCCAATGCTGCACAAGATATGGCAGAAGCGATCAATAATTTAGAAAAAGAAGGGGCGCAAGCTTATATTTTAGACTTGAGAAATAATCCTGGTGGACTATTACAAGCGGGGATTGAAGTTGCCCGTTTATGGATGGATAATGGGACGATTGTTTATACGGTAAACCGTCAAGGGGTACAAGATAGTTTCACGGCTTTAGGGTCTGCTTTAACTGATGATCCCTTAGTTTTATTAGTGAATCAAGGAACGGCAAGTGCCAGTGAGATTTTAGCCGGGGCGTTGCAGGATAATGAACGAGCAATCTTAGTAGGAGAAAAAACCTTTGGCAAAGGGTTAATTCAATCCTTATTTGAGTTACCGGATGGTGCCGGTTTAGCGATTACAGTGGCTAAATATGAAACCCCCAATCATAAAGACATTCATAAGTTAGGAATTCAACCCGATCAAGTGGTTGCTCAAACTCCCATTTCTTATCAAGAAATTGGCACAGACAATGACTTACAATACAAAGCAGCGATTGAGCTTTTAACCGGTAATTCTGTGTTAGCTAATGCTAGTTAATTATCATTATTGTTTATTTTTTTAGAGTTAGGGGTAATTCACCAATTACCTCTATTTTATTTTAATTATTAATTATATTTGTTAAATATAGAAGTCATAAATTTTCTATCTTTACGATGATAATGGCTAAAATTAATACCGGCCCACTCTGCAATAAATTGTCCAAACCAGTAACTTTTTTTATAATGTTTTGTGACAAAATAGAAGTTTGATAAGTTGCAGAAGAAAAATAATTTCAATACTCCAGAATATTACTAAAAAAACGAATAAACCTGATATGGGATTAAATAATATGGGATTGAGTAAAAAAATCCAAGTGAACAATAGACAGGGAATAGACCAAACACCTAGAAAGAAGATTATAAAAAGATTCATAAATACCATTCCAGTCCT
>JBFRWB010000116.1:0-24524 GCA_051439375.1 Microcystaceae cyanobacterium | reverse complement strand
ATAATAATGTCAATTTCCCCTTGTTTTTTTAAGGCTAATAAATTGACATAAATTTCTCCTTCTATGGTATCACAATATTCAGCTAAATCAGAAATACCAATTAAGCCATTACCTGAATACTTTTCTTCAATATATGACTTTATTTTTGTGAGTATATTTCTATGATCATTATTGATGATATTATTGACCTTAGAATGGGCATTAATTGGACTAGATTGAAAATCACTAAACTTGTTAGTTACTTGCGGTGGAATACTAATATTTTTTTGCCGAAAATTATCTACTACTATCTTATTAATAGTTTGCAAAATATAGGTTATGACTTCTTCAGGAGTATATTTATAAAAAGTTAAACCGCCACTTTTAGTAATTCCGAAAGAATATTCTTTTTGCTTATATTGAAAAGCAATTTTTAGTTTATCTGCATCTTGAATTGTTGGAACTATTAGGTTTCTTAAACTAGGCTCTGTTTCTTCTTGACTATCAATTAATTTATCAAAAGACAAAGAAATTCGAGATGTTTTAGAACCATTAGTAGGAGATGATGCTGATAAATAACTACCTTTAATAGCATCTTTCAAAGTGGAAATATGGAGGAATTTAACAGGTTCAACAAGATAGCTCTTAGGTGTTTTATTTTTTTGATAAGTAATAAATATGCTTTTTGTTTCACTGAAAGGATTATCTAGAGATACGGTCGCTGTACTCATGAAGTCCCTAACAATCTGAAAATCGCCTCGCACTTCAATCCAATCCATATCATCTCTAAAAATGATTTCAAACTCGGAAGTCTTATGATAAGGTATTTGTTTCAGTCCATCAGGAAAATAAGATTCCTTTTTGGATCTTGCCATCAATAATGCCAATTCTGTGGGATAATAAATAGAAGTTTCTGCATCATCAAGTTGTTTACGATTGAGAGAAATATATTTATGAAGAAAAAAGTGGTATTTTCTTCCTGAAAATTCTCCAGATTTCTGAGTCAAACTATTTAGCCATCTAATAATATCGTCTTTGTTATTAATTTTCAAAATATACTCAGAGACTTTTGCACTTAACACATAGTCTCTCAAAAAATCCTTAAATTGATTAATAAACTCTGAGTCATTACTTAGTAGCTTTAAGCGAGTAATAACTTCTGAAATAAGTTCTTTTTGAGTATTAATATTTTTAAGATCTTGCCAGTTTGACACAAATTTCTTAAGAATGTCTGTGTTGACCCTCTCTAATCTTTGCACCAGCCAATGTTCATTGAAACCTAATAATTGCTCTTGTGTCATGGGTAATTTTAGATGAATAATAGATCGTATTTTTCCAACGATACGTTGTTAGCTATCCAACCACAAATTTGCTTTTGTGGAGACAGACAGCTTAAGTGTCATTGTACTAATATCTTAACAAATTGATCAATTAAATATTTATTGAACTTAATCATAGATTACAATAACAGTAAAATTGATAAATCTCTTGATATTTAACTGTATCGTTCCATTACACCCTAATAGAGAGGACTAACTAATGCCTTATTTTATGGATCGTCGTGCCTACGCAGAAACTTATGGTCCCACTGTAGGCGATCGCCTTCGTTTAGCTGACACAGACTTACTGATTGAAGTAGAACGGGATCTAACCACCTACGGAGATGAGGTAAAATTCGGAGGGGGTAAAGTGATCCGTGATGGCATGGGACAGTCTCCGATCTCCCGTGAAGAGGGGGCAGTGGAGCTGGTTATTACCAATGCTTTAATCTTAGATTGGTGGGGCATTATTAAAGCGGATATTGGCATTAAAGACGGCAAAATCTTCAAAATTGGCAAGGCAGGAAATCCCTACATACAAGATAACATTGATATTATTATTGGACCAGCGACCGAAGCCGTTGCTGGGGAAGGAATGATCCTGACAGCAGGAGGGATAGACTCCCATATTCACTTTATCTGTCCCCAACAGATTGAAACAGCGATCGCATCAGGGATTACCACTATGATAGGTGGGGGAACGGGACCCGCGACAGGTACAAATGCAACCACCTGTACCCCCGGAGAATGGAATATGTACCGAATGTTGCAAGCGGCCGATGCTTTCCCCCTGAATTTAGGCTTTTTAGGGAAGGGAAACAGCAGTCAACCCGATGGGTTAATTGAGCAGGTGAAAGCAGGTGCAATGGGGTTAAAACTGCATGAGGATTGGGGAACGACGCCTGCTACCATTGATACTTGTCTAAGCGTTGCAGATAAATATGACATACAAGTTGCTATTCATACCGATACATTGAATGAGGCGGGTTTTGTTGAAAATACCATTGCAGCCTTTAAAAACAGGGTAATTCACACTTATCATACCGAAGGTGCAGGCGGCGGACACGCACCCGATATTATTAAAGTTTGTGGCGAAAGTAATGTGTTACCGTCCTCTACTAATCCTACTCGTCCTTATACGTTGAATACCTTAGAAGAACACCTTGATATGTTAATGGTATGCCATCATTTAGATAAAAATATTCCTGAAGATGTGGCCTTTGCAGAATCGAGAATTCGACGGGAAACCATTGCAGCAGAAGATATATTACATGATTTAGGCGCATTTAGTATGATTGCATCTGATTCTCAAGCTATGGGAAGGGTAGGAGAAGTGATTATCCGAACATGGCAAACGGCACATAAAATGAAAGTACAACGGGGTAAATTAGCTGAGGAAACAGGGGATAATGATAATCAACGGGCAAAGCGATATGTTGCTAAATATACGATTAATCCTGCTATTACCCACGGTATTGCTGATTATGTCGGTTCAATTGAAGAAGGGAAGTTAGCTGACTTGTGTTTATGGAAACCTGCCTTTTTTGGGGTAAAACCTGAAATTGTTATCAAAGGAGGGATGATTGCATGGTCACAAATGGGAGACGCTAACGCAAGTATTCCCACTCCTCAACCTGTTTATATGCGTCCTATGTTTGGTAGTTTTGGCGGTGCGGTTGCAGCTACATCCTTGACATTTCTCTCTAAAATTGCCATCAAAAAAGATATTCCCAAAAAGATAGGGTTACAAAAGCCTTGTGTTGCGGTTAAGAATACTAGGAATTTAAGCAAACAAGAGATGAAATGTAATGATTTCTTGCCTCATATTGAAGTTAACCCAGAAACTTATGAAGTTAGAGCCAATGGAGAGTTATTAACCTGTGATCCAGCTACAGAGTTACCAATGGCGCAACGGTATTTCTTATTTTAGTCTTTGTCTCTTCACTGATGACTAATCACTAAAATCACGGAAACAAACCCCCTTATCCCTTTCGTCACAAGGTCATGTCAGGTTAAGCTGAGGTTTCATAGTGCTACGCAAAATTAAAAATTAAAAAGCAATCCCTGACGCTCGTTTCAGGTATCTCTAATGTCCTAACATTTTTGAGTAGGGCTATAAATCTCTCCCATCACCAAAAGCTTTATGTCTTCTACGATGACCTTTGATTTTTCTCCCCAAAATTCCCTTCCTAACTATTCCCAAGTCCATCTAGCTAGTGAAGACGGACAAATACAGTTAATTTTGCCCACAAATACCAACTTTGACAACGAAGGAGAATGGCAACAATTTCATCAAGACTTAAAAACTGCCCTACATCAGAGCGAACTATCGTGGGATAAAGGACAAGCTGTGCATTTAATGAGTCAAGATCGGCTGTTAGATGGTCGTCAATTACAGAATTTAGCAGAAATCCTCGAAGAAGCCCATTTAACCCTGCAATGGGTTCACACCAGTCGGCGACAAACCGCCGTGGCTGCTGTATCCGCCGGATATAGCGTTCAACAACAAACCGATCTCCCTGTTTTAGAGGAAACTGAGTCCTTTACCCCTCCTTTATTAGCGAATCCCTTGTATGTCAAATCAACCGTACGATCTGGCATTAAAATCGATCACCCCGGTACAGTGATTGTGGCAGGAGATGTCAACCCGGGGGGAGATGTGATTGCCACAGGAGATATTATAATCTGGGGGACCTTAAGAGGAGTCGCTCATGCAGGGGCAAAAGGAAACGGTCAATGCTGTATCATGGCGTTACGCATGGAACCGACTCAGTTGCGGATTGCCGATCGCGTCGCCCGGGCCCCGACGGTTGAACCCAATCACTGGGAACCTGAAATAGCCCATTTATCGTCTGATGGTATTCGCCTAACCTCTGCTTACAATTTTTGGAAAACTCATCTGTTTGACGAGAAAAAGCAGGAATGGCAAGAAAAGATTTAGGTGTGAGGGATGAGGTGTGAGGTTGAAGTATCTAAAAACTTAGAACCTAGAACCTAAAAAATTGTCAATCTTTAGTTATTTTATAAGTATTAAATCATTATGGGTCATGTCATTGTCGTTACCTCCGGTAAGGGAGGGGTAGGAAAAACCACAGTTACAGCGAACTTGGGATCTGCCCTCGCCCGTCAAAACTTTAAAGTTGCCCTAGTGGATGCAGATTTTGGTCTAAGAAATCTAGACTTATTATTAGGATTAGAGCAAAGAGTCGTTTATACAGCGATCGATGTCGTCTCAGGAGAATGCGACATTGATAAAGCCCTTGTCAAAGATAAGCGTCAGCCTAATTTAGTATTGTTAGCTGCTGCCCAAAATCGTAGCAAAGAGGCAATTAATCCCGAACAAATGAAGGATATCGTTGATCAGTTGGTTAATCGCTATGATTATATCCTGATTGATTGTCCAGCCGGTATAGAAATGGGCTTCCGTAATGCGATCGCCCCAGCTAAAGAAGCGATTATTGTCACAACCCCAGAGATGGCAGCCGTTAGGGACGCAGATCGGGTGGTTGGCCTATTAGAAACCTCTAATATCGAGAAAATTCGCCTGATTGTTAATCGCTTACGCCCAGAAATGGTACAACTCAGACAGATGATTTCTGTAGAGGATATTCAGGATTTATTGGTTGTTCCCTTATTGGGTATTGTTCCCGACGATGAACGCATTATTATCTCTACGAACCGAGGTGAACCCTTAATTCTAGAAGAAAAGCTATCCTTACCAGCGATGGCTTTCAATAATATCGCTTTACGTTTACAGGGTGAAGATATTCCCTATTTAGATTTGATGGCAACCCATGACAATCTTTTAACCCGTTTGCGCCGCCGCTTATTTGGAAGCTAAAAAACCGTAAATTGACTACAATTGAGCTTTAAACGATATGATTAATGACTTATTAGATAAAATGTTTTGGCGAACTCCATCCAAAAGCGGTACAGACGCAAAAAACAGGTTACGAGTGGTGATCGCCCACGATCGCGCCGGACTAAATCCTGAATTATTAAACCAGATGCGACAGGAAATCCTAGAGGTGGTTAACCGCTATGTAGAAATTGATCCCCAAGAGATGGAAATTTCCCTTGAAAGCGATCAACGGATGACCGCTTTAATTGCTAATTTACCCATCCGCCGCTTTAGGAAGCAGCCAAAAACTTAAGATATTTCTCACTTAACTCTTTAACGGCTGCATCATATAACTGTTTACCCTGTTCTGGTGTGGCTAGGGCAGGATTTGACCCCATTCTGCCATCAGGATAGTGTTGGCGGAAATCTTCTGCGCCGTATATGGGAAAACCTGATCCCACGTCTTCGGAAAGGGGGGCTTTCTTAATCGCTTCGGGATAAATAAATTGGGTAACAGCGACTTCAGAAGGGGTTGCGTGAGATCCTTCTTGATCACCGTAGAATTCTTTGGCCATTTTATACACCGAACCACACATAAACCAATTCCCCACCGTACATCGGACTTGGGAAGCATTAGGAAGGTTTAATAAAGATAGCTGATAATAGGCTTCGGAAAAGGCTGCTTTAAGGGTCGCAATATTTCCACCATGACCATTAAGAAAATAAAAGCGATTAAAGCCCATTTTACTGAGGCAAGTAATGTAATCAATCACTACTTGTATCAAAGTACTGGGACGCAAACTAATTGTGCCGGGGAACGCTGTGTGATGTAAAGCCATTCCCACATTAATAGTCGGGGCAATTAAGGCTTTTGTTTCTTCTCCTACCCCTTTAGCGATCGCTTCTGCACAGATCGCATCGGTTCCAATTAAGCCCATGGGACTATGTTGTTCGGTTGATCCGATGGGGAGGATGATACCTTGGGAGGTTTGTAAATATTGTTCAATTTCTGGCCAACTGCTGAGATGGAGTTGCATAATGAGTGATTGTCTTTTATCGAAGAATTTTAGCAATAAGGGGTCTTATCCGTTAATTCTAACCTCATTAACAATGAAGTTTTAATGACGTGCTAGGGTAAATGAGTTCATAATCCTTCAAAAAATATTAACATCCACAACCATAAATCCTAATACCCAATACAGAAAATGCCCGATCCCCAGTTCAAAAATTTATTGCAATTGATTATCAACTATTTGAAAAGTCCTTCTCATCACTATTTTATAACTATTACTCCTACTAAAAGCATTTGAGTACATCCCTAAACAATTCAAGAAAATTGACTGACCTCATAAATGAACTCACCAAAAATGAACTTGGTATAAAGATTGTATCGTTTCTGATTAATTGCCAACCTTTAAGGGGTAAGCATTAAGAGAAATTAGTCTATTTTTCTAATTATTATTAAAGTTATGAGTAATTCACCCTTATCTTCCCAGTCTTCTTACCAAATTCTTGATGTTTCTAGAAGCGATCGCTGGTTTGTGCAGCATCGTCTCCAAGAATTATCCATTAATTGCGCTTGTCCTTCGGATGGAACCTTATGGGTTGAAGTTCATCATAGCCTTGAAGCAGTACTGGTTCGTAGCACTATATATAATTTACAAGCGACTCGTCAAGAACAAATTGACTGGTTAGAGAGATGTTGGAGTACTGCCAACTGCACGTCTGATTATTCTTAAATTGTTCCATTATCCATTCCCTTACTCACTCACTCAACCACCCGAATTATTATGACCCAAACCAAAACGTTAGTCCGTAGTTTCGAGCAAATGGGCGATAATCCTATCGCTTTAGGGCTAGAAGTAACTACACCTGTTTGTGATGGACTCAATCAAGCCCTTGCCAGTTTCCAAGCCCTATATCTTCAATATCAAAAACACCATTGGGTGATTGAAGGATCAGAATTTTATAGCATTCATCAGTTTTTTGCAGATAGTTATGGTGAAGTTCAAGATCACGTTCATACATTAGGCGAAAGATTAGATGGTTTAGGCGGCATTCCGGCGGGTAGTTTTGCTAAGTTAGGAGAACTCTGTGCTTTTACCCCAGAAGAAGAAGGGGCTTTTGACTGTCTTTCTATGATTGAACATGATTTATCCGCAGAACAAGAGATTATCGCCTTACTTCGTCGTCAAGCCGCACAAGCGGAAAGTGTGGGCGATCGCGCCACTCGCTATCTTTATGAGCAAATTCTGTTAGCAACTGAAGAACGAGCTTATCATTTAGATCATTGGTTAGCAGAAGACAGTTTAACGGCTGCTTTTGTCCCTAATTCAGCGAAATAAGTCCATCATTTTACAATTGAATTCCGTGTTTAACTGGGTTAACTTTGAAAGAATCTTGAGAAAGATAAAGGTTACCTAGTTTTTTCTTTCGTTCCACTAGAGGTGTCTTAAGATGAAAATGAACTATTAATCTGTCCCCATCTATGACTAGCGTTGTTTCCCCCCCTACAACAGATACAGATACCACCACGATTACCCTTGACGTTCAAGGAATGAAATGTGCCGGTTGTGTGGCTGCGGTGGAACGTCAGTTAAAGCAACAGTCTGGCGTTACCTCTGCTTGTGTTAATTTAATCACACAGGTCGCCGTGGTAGAATTTACAGAAAAAGAAATAAATCCAGACAAATTAGCGCAAAAACTTACTGATAATGGCTTTCCTAGCCAAATACGTCCCACATCCGTCACGACATTGGGAGAGTCCACTCGTAAAGCCAGTCAGCAACGAAAAAGAGAAAGGGAACAACATCTCAGAGAGTTGTGGATAGCTGCAAGTTTACTCCTATTCTCTGGTTTAGGGCATTTAGAGCATCTAGGGGGTCCCCATGTTCCCTATGTTAGCGATATTCGCTTTCATTGGGGTTTAGCGACCCTTGCCCTTTTATTCCCCGGCCGGGCTTTAATTTTAGAAGGGGCTAGGGCATTTTGGTCGGGAATGCCCAATATGAATACTTTAGTCGGGTTAGGGACGGTTAGTGCCTATCTAGCGAGTTGTATTGCTCTTTTATTTCCTCAATTGGGTTGGGAATGCTTTTTTGATGAACCTGTGATGTTATTAGGGTTTATTTTCTTAGGCCGTACCCTTGAAAGTCGGGCGAGAGGAAAAGCAACGGCGGCTTTAGAGAGTTTAGTGGCACTGCAACCAGAGAAAGCCCGTTTAGTTGGTCAAAATACTAATAATGACCTCGAATTCCTCGAAATTCCCGTGGAACAAGTTAAGGTAGGGGAATGGGTTAAAGTATTACCCGGTGAAAAAATTCCCGTAGATGGGCAAATTGTTACAGGAACAACAACTGTCGATGAATCCTTATTAACAGGCGAGTCCTATCCTGTGGTTAAAAAGGATGGAGAAGGGGTTATTGCAGGAACAATGAACCTTTCAGGCATGATTTTGATTAAAACTTTAAAAATTGGTAAAAATAGCACCCTAGCGCAAATTATTGCCTCTGTCGAAGATGCCCAAACCCGTAAAGCCCCCATCCAAAAATTAGCGGATCAAGTGGCGGGTTATTTTGCCTACGGTGTCATGGCGATCGCAACACTTACCTTCTTCTTCTGGCAATTTATTGGCACAAGGGTGTTCAGTGAAGATTTAGCTGCTTATTCTGCTTCTCCCTTACTCTTAAGCCTAAAATTAGCCATTGCTGTCCTTGTGGTCGCCTGTCCTTGCGCCCTAGGGTTAGCCACACCTACAGCTATCTTAGTCGGTACGGGGATCGGGGCTGAACAAGGACTCTTGATAAAAGGGGGAGATGTCCTTGAAAAAGCCCACCAATTGCGTACCCTTGTCTTCGATAAAACAGGCACATTAACCCTTGGACATCCAAAAGTCACAGATTATCTGCCCTTAACCGCTATCTCTGCCCAAACCTTACTCCAATTAGCTGCTAGTTTAGAAAACAATACCCGTCATCCCCTCGCTACCGCCATTTTAGAAACTGCACAAGATCAAGACATTTCCCTGTTAACAGTGCAAAATGGTCAAACAGAAGCAGGGTTAGGCATTACAGGAGAAATTGAAGGAAAAACTTACTTTTTAGGCAACGAAAGATGGTTAGAAGAAAATGAAATTAGAAATTTAGATCCTCTAACCAACAAGACAGTAGGGTTAAGGGAAGCAGGAAAAACCCTGATTTATTTAGCCAATAAGGAAACTATACTGGGTATAATCGCTTTAAAAGACGAATTAAGACCCGATGCCCTAGAAACTGTAGAAAAATTGCAGAAAATGGGTTTAAACTTAGCCCTACTCTCTGGCGATCAACAAGGAGTTGCTTCAGCGATCGCTCAACAACTTAAGATTACCCAAGTATTTGCCCCCATTCGCCCCAAAGAAAAAGCCCAGATTATTCAACAACTACAATCTGAACAGTCTCCTCACCTTGTTGCGATGATTGGAGATGGCATTAATGATGCCCCTGCCCTTGCACAAGCAGATATTGGCATTTCTTTGCAGGAATCCACCGAAATTGCCGTAGAAACCGCCGATATAGTCTTAATGGGGAATCAATTATCCCACCTTCCCTTTGCCCTCAATTTAAGTTGGGCGACCTTCAAAAAAATCCGTCAGAACCTCTTTTGGGCGTTGGGTTACAATTTAGTGGCAATTCCTGTAGCGGCCGGGGCTTTTTTGCCCCATTGGGGATTTATCCTTAGCCCTGCTTTAGCAGCCGCCTTCATGGCCATGAGTTCTGTGATCGTTGTCAGCAACGCCTTATTATTACGTCACACTTTCCGTGAACCGAAACAAGTTAAAATCGAGTCATGATTTAGAACTTGATTTTACTGAATCTTTATTTCCCCTACAACCGATTAAAATCCTTAATTGTTAGACCATTGCTTAATTGTCAAATATCAACAATGTCAGATAAATCCGTACTTCCTCAACAGGAACACTTTTTAATTATTGAAGATGGTAAAGGCAGACAAGAATTAATACTCAGTGATGCTGTCTATTCCCTTGGACGGGCTACCCACTGTGACGTTAGACTGCGATCGCAATTTGTCTCTCGCCATCATGCTACCCTATTACGCTGTTTGCGAACGGATGGCTCAAGCTATTATCGTATCGTAGATGGAGATAACCATGGTAAGAGTAGCGTTAACGGATTATTAATTAATGGTTCTAAATTAGCCGAACACAACCTAAAACATGGGGATGAAGTGGTATTCGGTCCCCAAGTCTTTGCCATTTACCAATATCGTCAACGGGATAAATTTCCGACTCTCCCCAATAATGATCCCTTTGATATTACCCTCATCGACCCGGCTATGATGGTGGAAGGAGACGATGAAGAAGAAGATAACACCACTTTACAAACCTCTTGAATTGTTCCTATTACATTAAAGTGCGTTACATTGACCGTGATGACGTAATAAATGATCGCATAATACCAAAGATACCATTGCTTCGACCATTGGTACAGCACGAGGAACTACACAAGGGTCATGACGGCCTTTAGCGGCTAAAACTGTTTCTTCCCCCGATTTATTGACGGTTTTCTGTTGTTTTCCAATGGTTGCGGTGGGTTTAAATGCTGCACGAAGAATAATATTTTCCCCATTACTAATTCCCCCTTGAATTCCCCCAGAACGGTTGGTTAAGGTGCGCATTTCTCCCTTTTCATTCGTATAGAATTCATCATTGTGTTCTATCCCTGTTAAGGTTGTTCCTGCGAACCCTGACCCAATTTCAAATCCCTTGGTTGCGGGTAAAGACATAATCCCTTGGGCTAAATCTGCTTCTAATTTATCAAATACGGGCATTCCTAATCCTTTCGGGACATTACGAGCGACACATTCCACCACACCCCCTAAAGAGTCTTTTTCTTTGCGAATTTGATCAATCAGATCAATCATTCGTTCAGCGCAATCGAGATCAGGACAACGAACAATATTGGCTTCTACTTGGTCTAAAGTAACTGTATTAGGATTAATTACGGCTTCTAGGTCTTTAATTCGTTTAACGTAACCGATAATATCCACATTTGCCACTTTTTTGAGGACTTTTTTAGCGATCGCTCCGGCTGCCACCCGTCCGATGGTTTCCCGCGCCGAAGAACGGCCGCCGCCTTGCCAATTGCGGATACCATATTTAGCATCATAAGTGGCATCTGCGTGGGAGGGTCGATATTTTTCGGACATTTCTGAGTAATCTTGCGATCTTGCGTCCTTATTCTTTACCAAAATCATAATGGGGGTTCCTGTGGTTTGTCCCTCAAAGACACCAGAAAGAATTTCACAGCGATCGGGTTCATTGCGCGGTGTGGTAATCTTACTTTGACCCGGTTTACGACGATCTAATTCGGTTTGAATTTCTTCGGGAGTAATATCGAGACGGGGAGGACACCCATCAATAATAACTCCGACTCCTCCTCCATGAGATTCACCGAAGGTGGTGATGCGAAATAGATGTCCGAATGTATTACCCATTGTTTTGATTAATTATGGTTGTTGAGCGACTTTAATCTATTATAAGGGAGACGGGGGGATAGGAAGATAGGGGATAAAATTCATAATTTATAATTTATAATTCATAATTTCTCATGCTGATTCAATGGTATCCTGGCCACATTGCCAAGGCGGAAAAACAACTCAAAGAACAACTCAAACGGGTAGATGTGGTCTTAGAAGTCTTGGATGCACGGATTCCTGTTACTTCTCATCATCCCCATATTTTTGATTGGATTGGGGAAAAACCCCGTATTCTAGTTTTAAATCGAGTTGATATGATTCCTGAATCTATCTTACAAGATTGGTTAACATGGTTTAAGTCCCAAGGAGAAAATGCCTACTGTACCAATGCTAAACAGGGAAAAGGGATTAAGGCGGTTCTGAAAGCGGCTAAACTGGCAGGAGAAAGCCTAAATCAACGGAGAAAAGAACGGGGAATGCGGCCGCGTCCGGTTCGCGCAGTGGTGATAGGCTTTCCTAATGTGGGGAAATCTGCTCTAATTAATCGTTTATTGGGTCGTAAGGCGGTGGCCAGTGCTAGACGTGCAGGGGTTACTCGTCAGTTGCAATGGGTACGAATTTCCGATCAAATTGAGTTATTGGATGCACCGGGGGTGATTCCTGCTCAATTAGATCAGCAAGAAGTTGGGGTTAAATTGGCTATTTGTGATGATATTGGAGCAGCAGCTTATGATAATCAGCGAATTGCAGCCGAAATGGTTGATTTGTTGACTGATTTAGGATTTGGAGAGATTTTTCAACAACGCTATGGTTTAGATCCTCATCCCATTACAGGAGAGAGTTACATTGTAGAATTGGCTCAACTTCGTTATAAAGATGATAGGGAACGGGCAGCCGTACAGTTATTAAATGATTTTCGCAAAGGTTTAATGGGGGCAATTCCTTTAGAACTTCCTTAATAATCATATTCATAATTCATAATTCTGATGTCATCTAAAACGATTAATCTTAACGCTCAACTCTATAGTTACTTTCAGTCAGTTTCTGTCAGAGAACCCGAAATTTTGCAAGCGTTACGCCAAGAAACAGGTAAACATCCCATGGCAAGAATGCAAATTTCCCCCGAACAAGGACAATTTATGGCCTTTTTGCTAACATTAATGAATGCCAAAAAAGTCTTAGAAATTGGTGTTTTTACGGGATATAGTAGTCTCGTCATGGCTTTAGCGTTACCGCCAGAGGGTCAAATTATTGCTTGTGATGTAGATAAAGAAACAACAGCGATCGCTCAACAGTACTGGCAAAAAGCAGGGGTTTCTTCTAAGATTAAGCTAACACTTGCACCTGCACTAGAAACCCTCGATCAATTAATTGAACAGGGAGAAAACAATACTTTTGATTTTGTCTTTATTGACGCTGATAAAAGCAATTATGATAACTACTATGAAAAATCATTACAGTTAGTGAGAAGAGGAGGATTAATTGCCATTGATAATGTATTGTGGGGGGGGAAAGTAGCGGATCCCACAGTACAGGATAATCGAACCCAAAAGATTCGCCAATTAAACGAAAAACTCTATCAAGATCAACGAATTTTTCTGTCTCTTGTTCCGATTGGTGATGGTTTAACGTTAGCCGTTAGACGGTAAACTTTCATTCATCTAAGCACTTCTTAAAGCAACAATTGGATCTAAAGTCGCCGCACGTTTTGCTGGAATAACGCCAAAAAATAAGCCAATTCCACTGGAAATACCTAAAGCAACTGCAATAGCAATGGGGGAGATTCCCGGACTAAGGGGGGAAAATGATCCAATTAAAATAATTCCCCCAACGCCACAAAAAATACCAATCACGCCACCTACCGCAGACACTAAGGTTGCTTCTATTAAAAACTGAGTTAAAATGTCTCCTTCCTTTGCACCAACCGCTTTCCGAAGACCAATTTCTTGGGTTCTTTCTGTTACTGAAACTAACATAATATTCATGACTCCAATACCACCCACGACTAAAGAAATTCCTGCGATCGCTGCTAACATAATTGTTAATCCTTGACTAACATTGCCAATAATATCTAACATCTGTTTAGCCGATTCTACCCCAAAATCATCTTCTCCATTCGTAATATTATGACGTAGTCGCATTAAGTTTTCAATCTGGAATGTGGCTGCTCTGATACTGTTACGGCCCTTTGCTTCTACATTAATCCAACTTAATTCTAGTCCATAAGGGGATGTCTTTCCAATGACTTGATGTGCCATTGTTGTTAGGGGAATAAAAACAAATTCGTCTTGATTTGTTCCTAAAAATGATCCTTTTTGCTCCATAACGCCGATAATTTTAAAGCTAATTCCTTTGAGGCGAATAGATTGCCCTAAAGGAGATTGGTTAGGAAATAAACGGTTAGCAATTTCTGCACCAATGACTGCGACTCTCTGATTTCGTTCTATATCAATTTGATTTAAAAAACGACCATTTTCAGCATAAAAGCTTCTCACTGATTGATAATTAGTATCTGTTCCAATGACCATTCCCATTGTATTTTGATTGCGGTAAGATATCAACAAACGGCGATTAATTTCAGGCGCAACGGCTTTAACACTGGGAACTTGAGTGGCAATTGCTTCTGCATCAGCTAAAACAAGGGTTCGAGGTAAATCAAAGGTAGCACGACGAGCTTTTCGAGAACCGGGAACAACAAATAAAACATTAGGTCCTAAAGCTTGAAACTCTTCTTCAGCCATTTTTTGTGCGCCTTGGCCAATTCCAATTAAGGCAATGACAGACGCATTACCAATAACGATTCCAAGCATGGTTAAGCTGCTACGGAGTTTATTGGCTGTTAACATAGAGTAAGCCATTCTCAGGGTTTCTAGAAAATTCATGTTATTAAGCGACACGTTAGGTTATAAATTATGCTTTTTAGTATAACTAATTTTATTTTCTTCTTCATAATTTACCCCTGCGAAATGCCAGCGATCGCATAAAAGAGACGGTCTTAGAAATCGAATCATATATTGAGGAAGATTCCCTAAACGCCACCTTAACATAGTAATATAATCCCTTAGATTCGTGGGGGCTAAATCTTGTCTTACGCTCTGTCTTTCCGCTAAATTAATTCCCAATTCTCGTTTGCTTAATTGTTGAGGATGCTGACGAAAACAGGCCACGGATGATTTAGATAAGATAGCGAATTTTGCTTTTTTTTCTAAAGCGCGGATTACAAAATCTGCATCTGCTACAATTTTATAGGTTTCATCAAATCCTTGAAGTTGTTCATAAAGCGATCGCCTAAAAAGACAAGCTTGTTGATCTAAGGGGAAAATCCCCCGCTTAAAAATAGATAAAATTTGACTAGGATGAGCAGGGGTATAGGAGAATAAAAACCGTCCTCTTTCATCTGTATAATCACATTTTCCATAAATAAAATCTGCTTTTTGTCTTTCCCCTTCTGTTACTAAACGATAGACACTATTAGAATATAACCAATCATCAGAATTAAGATAGCCTAACCAGTCAGATTTACTTTGACCCAATCCTAAATTAATAGCATGATAAATATTACCAGCTTGGGCAAAAAGGGTTTTGATTTGCCATCTCTTACAAATTTCTAGGGTTTTATCTTGTGAACCACTATCAACTACTATAATTTCTATCTTGATTTTTTCCTGAGATTGTAGGGAATAAAGGGTTAAGTCTAGGGTCTTTTCACTGTTTAAAGTGGGAACAATATAAGTAACTGAAGGGGGTAATTGATCATTCATAATTACAGATAAATAGATGATGATGTAGGGATTGAATCCATTATAAATTATCCATGATCTATTGAGCAAAAGTCCTATCTAAAATACCAAGATTCTAGATAGGGAACACTTTAAAAATATTACTAAAACTCCCTCACAACTGGTTTATCGTCTTTAACTTCACCGACTAATACAATATCTGCAACCCCAACAAATAAACCATTCTCTAATACCCCCGGAATATTATTTAAAGTTTTTTCCATGGTTGCAGGATCATCAATGCTTGAAAATTTGACATCAACCACTAAATTTCCTTGATCTGTGACAACTGGACCCGCTTTTTTCACTCCCATGCGTAATTCTGGTTTTCCTCCTAATTTTTCAATGGTTTTCATAACAGGAGTAATAGCCATGGGGATAACTTCTACAGGCAGTAAAAAGGTAGAATTTAGCTTTTCAACTAATTTTCCGCTATCAACGACAACAATAAAGGTATTAGCCAAGCTATCAACCACTTTTTCTCTCGTATGAGCAGCCCCACCCCCTTTAATGAGGTTTTTTTGAGGATCAACTTCGTCAGCCCCATCAATCGCAACGTCAATGTGATCGATCGCATCAAGGGTGGTTAGGGGAACACCATACTGTTTTGCTAATACTTCTGCTTGAAATGAGGTAGGAACACCAACAATATCGCTTAATTCACCGTTTTTTAACCGTTCTCCGATATATTGAATGGCGTAGGCTGTAGTTGAACCCGTACCTAAACCGACGATTGTATTAGATTCTACCCGTTGGGCTGCCGCTTTGCCCACTTCTTGCTTCATGATTTTAACTAAATCAGGGTTGCTCATCTGTAATAACTCCTTATGGGGATTGACCATTCTTGATTTTAACACGGGACTAAAACCACTTAAGCGAAGAATTTTTGATAAAGTAAATGCTTGAATAACTTGGGTATTAAAATTTTTGAGACTCAAGGTACAACTTAGAATTAAGCTGGAACTAATTGAAAGGATAATTAAGATTGCGGCAATAATTCATTGAGTGTTAGTTGAATGACTACATCCTAAATTAAAATTGTTTTCCATTTCTTTTTATCGTAATTTCAAGGAAAGACTAAAGACTAATAAGAGAGCAATACTTGTTGTTAAAATAACGACTGTAAAAATAACATCGAAACCCCGTAGAGATGTTGCAGGCAATATCTCTACGAATGGGAGTACTAGCCCTTGTAAGCATCCCCCCCATCAATCATTTATTTGGCAATCACAAAATTAACCAACTTATTCGGAACAACAATGACTTTTTTAACCTCTTTTCCTGCTAAATATTTCTGAGCAATATCAGATTCAGTAGCTACTTTCTCTAATCCTGCTTTATCCAAATTAGCAGAAACTTGTATTTTTCCTCTGACTTTACCCATAATTTGAATAACAAGGGTGATTTCATCTACTACTAAAGCAGCCGAATCAACCTCTGGCCAACCCTGTTGATGGATTGATTCCTCACAACCCAGTTGATGCCATAATTCTTCAGCAAGATGGGGCGCAAACGGTGAAAGTAATTGTAATAAGGTCTCAATTCCCTCTTGATAAACAGGAGACTCAATACATTTTGCATCATTCAAAGCATTGCTTAAAATCATCAATTCAGACACCGCAGTATTAAACTGATAATCTCCTTCTAAATCTTCAGAAATTTCCTTGATTGCAGTATGAATTGCCCGTCTTAAGTCCTTTTCTACTTTGGATAATTCTGCTTTTTTCTTAATTTTCTCAGGTTTCTTCTCAATGTAATCACTAACTAAACGCCAAACCCGATTTAAGAAGCGAAATTGTCCCTCAACATCCGCATCATCCCATTCTAAATCTTTTTCTGGTGGGGCTTTAAATAGGATAAACATTCGGGCTGTATCTACCCCATATTTACCGATCACATCTTCGGGTGCAACCCCATTATATTTAGATTTAGACATCTTTTCATAAAAGCCAGATAACACTTCTCCTGTCTCTTTATCCTTGACTTCACCGTTATCATGGACTAAATTTTCAGACCGAATATATTTACCTGTTGTCGGACTTTTATAGGTTAATCCTTGTACCATTCCTTGGGTTAAAAGACGTTGAAACGGTTCATCAAAATTGACTAATCCTCGATCTCTTAATACCTTAGTAAAGAAACGAGAATAGAGTAAATGCAGGATAGCGTGTTCAATTCCTCCTACATATTGATCAACGGCCATCCAATCATTAACTTTATCTAATTCAAACGGTTTTTCTTCATTTTTAGCATCAGTATAACGCAAATAATACCAAGATGAATCAATAAAAGTATCCATCGTGTCGGTTTCCCGTTTAGCTGGTTTACCACAATTCGGACAGGGGACATTAATCCAATCGGTTAATTTTGCCAAAGGAGAAGGGCCACGTCCGCTAAATTCGACATTTTCAGGGAGTTTGACGGGTAAATCTTTCTCTGGTACGGGGACAATTCCACAATCTTCACAATGAATTACAGGAATCGGACAACCCCAATAACGCTGACGGGAAATTAACCAATCTCGGAGACGATATTGTATCTTTGCTTTACCGTAACCTTTGCTTTCTGCATGGTCAATAATCGCTTTTTTACCCTCTGTTGACTTCATTCCATCAAAACGACCTGAATTAACCATTATTCCTGCTTCTGTGTAAGCTTCTGTTAATTCTAAGTCCTTATTATCTGCATCATCGGGTAAGATTACAACCTTAATCGGTAAGTCATTTTCGGTCGCAAACTTAAAATCTCTGGTATCATGAGCAGGAACACCCATTACTGCACCTGTTCCATATTCGTATAAGACGTAATCAGCAATTAAAATAGGAATTTCTTTACCATTAAAAGGATTAATAGCAGTTCCTCCTGTTTTAATGCCTTTTTTCGGTTTATCCTCTGCTGTTCTTTCTAATTCGCTTTGATTTGATACCTCATCAATAAATGCGTCAACAGCTTGTTTCTGACTTTTAGTAGTCACTTTTGCAGTTAATGGATGTTCTGGGGCTAAAACAACATAAGAAACCCCATAAACGGTATCAGGACGAGTGGTAAACACGCCTATCTTTTCCTCACTATCTTTAATAGGAAATTCTAGATATGCCCCAACAGATTTACCAATCCAGTTCGCTTGCATTAGTTTAACCCGTTCTGGCCAACCTGACAATTTAGCCAAATCATTGAGTAATTCCTCAGCATAGTCCGTAATTTTGAGAAACCACTGACGCAGTAACCGTCTTTCTACCTTAGCACCAGAACGAAACCCTCTTCCCTCATTATCCACTTGTTCGTTCGCTAATACAGTTTGATCTACAGGGTCCCAATTAACCGCAGATTCTTTCTGATAAGCGAGTCCTGATTCTAAGAACTGTAAAAATAACCATTGTGTCCACTTATAATAGTCGGGAGAACAGGTAGCAACTTCTCTGTCCCAATCAATAGATAATCCTAATGTTTGCAATTGCTGTTTCATCTGAGCAATATTTTTGTACGTCCACTCCGCAGGGGGAATACCTCTGTCAATGGCCGCATTTTCCGCAGGGAGGCCAAACGCATCCCATCCCATCGGATGAAGGACTCGATATCCTTGTAATCGTTTTAAACGGGCGATAACATCAGTAATAACGTAATTGCGAACGTGACCCATGTGTAGATTACCAGAGGGGTAGGGAAACATGGATAAAGCGTAATATTTGGGCTTATCTGTCGTTTCTGGGGTCTTATCTAACCCTTGTTCTGCCCAATTTTGTTGCCATTTGGGTTCAATTTCGGCTGCGTTATATTGAGATACCACGAACGTTAACTCCGATGATGCTTAAACATTCTTAATTGTAACCGTTATTGGCTTAGGAGACTGTTTAAAATTAAATCTGTAGGGTCAATTCATGAATTGACTCTACTAAATATGGGAGTCTCATTTACAATTTACATGAATACTATTAAGACGAGTCAGGTGGGCAAGTGATAGAATTATCTTAAATTGATTTAATATCTCAAATTCTTGCCCACCCTACGATCTTTACTGAGGTTAGTATCAGATTAATAAAACAAGGTAGATAACTATGTCCATTGCTTGGCTATTAATTTTCGCCACGATATTGCTCAAACGCAGACATTAATGTTTTGTTCGGATTATTTAAACAGTAGTTCCTGACCTGATCAGTTACGGTTGCCAACTCCTCAATATCGAGTAATGTCTCGTTGCTCCGACCACTGAAAAAACCTTGAAATAGACTCATCATTAGTTCTTGGTTTTCGGAATTTGATAACATCAAATCCTTACAAGTAATCGCTTTCATGTCAAATGTCGAAACATTAGAAGATGATTGAGCTTGGGCAGTCATAGCGAGACTTTGACCCATAACCGTTACCCAGACCAAAGCAGATAAAAATGATTTGATTTGCATTTAATTCAACTCCTTTTGTGTTGTTTAAAAAATAAGTAGGTGCTAGATATTCCTAGCAAAGACCTTTGGGCTTAGGCGATAAATAATCGTTCAACTTGTCATACTATTCATGACTTGGGTTAAAGTAGATAACCACGCCGACAATCACGATAAGCTTGTTCATATAGCCTGTCGTAGCTGTTAACTCTTCGTGCGCCGCCACCTATTGCCCCAACAGCACCCCCAATGGAAGCACCTCTTCCTGCGCCTCGCCCTCCATCAACAATCGCACCAATTAAAGCCCCTGTTGCAGCCGCTCCCACTGCACCTCTGAGGGCTCCACCACGGGAATTTTGTCGGGCATAGTCCCTAGCATAGGATTCACAGTAAGAAGGGGAATAACTGGGATTTCGTTGAGCTAAGGCAGCATTATTGGGTAATGGCATCACCCCTAAACAAGAGATGGCACTGAGGGTTAAAATTATTGATTGAATTTTCATTCTTAATTTAAGAGTCAATTCACCGTACAAACCGGATCTTGGATTTTGTTCAAATTGGCTTAAGCATCATAGCCCAAAAAGGTTAACTAAACTTATTGCTACTTTAGTGTTACGTCCCGTACTGTAAAGCGACCCTCATCTAGGGGACGGGCTGTTTCCTTTCCCTTAGTAAAATCAATGGAAGTTAGCTCAACCTTGCGTACCGTGCTATCGTACATAGACTTAAAATAAAAAACACGATTGGTTTGGTCGATAACGGCAGTCCATTGGGTAGCACTCGGCAAGTCTGGAATCTTGGTGCGATGGGCTGAACCGAATTCCGTACCGATGGGTATGTCGAAATTGTTGAGGATGTGGAATGCTTGAGAAACGGCTTCTAATGGTGTCTCCAAGGGCGGTGCAGTGTTAATGTAAAAAGCTGCACGAACAAAACGCGAAGGAGGAGAAATATCGCCGGGCAGTCCCATAAATCCTGTTCCCACCCCGAAGGAACGAGCCTCATGTTCCCCAAATGTCTGCGGCTTTGCTGTACCCGGTAACAGATTAACATAATTGTTGAGATTTAATACCTGCCATTCAAAGCCCGGAGAATTGGTCAGTACACCAACCTCATTATCATGAATCGTAATTTGACCATTGTTAATAATTTCAATAACAATACTTGCGCCACTTTCATCAGTCACACGCCAGTGGGCTGTCGGTGAGGGGACACCATTCTCATCAATGTACGCTGGCACAATCTTAATAGTTTCCAGTGCATTTTTGACCTCTTCAACGGTGCGAAACTGACTGAGCATCCAGCGCACAAAGTCCATATCGGTAATGTTATTCCCCGTATCTTTGGGATTGTATGGAGCGAGAGAACCATAGCCTTTAAAGTAAAAGAGTCCTGCTGTTAGTCCTGCCTCATTAACCCCTTCACCAATAAATTGATTATTACTAACAGAAATGCCGACAAGACCCAGTTTACTATCCCAAGTAAGCCCTTCTTTGCTATCAGGTAGCCTCGATGTGTAGCGGTGACCACGAGGGGAAATGATTAGTTTGCTATTAAGATTGAATTCCCCCCATTCAATTGTCCGTGCTTGGATATGCTCATTTGCTGTTGTTGTGAGGGAGATTCCCGTACAGGCTTGAGATGGACTAATGATACTGAGAGAGAGAAGAATTGCAATACATAGTTTACGGATCATCGTTTTTTGTTGTTAGAGTAGTTAAAATAGAATTTACCCAAGATGAATTAATCAAATTAGTAGATAAAGCGTTTAAGTTAGGGATTCAGTCAAGGCTTTATTATCACTTTTATCATCCGCATCTGTATGATAACATAAAATCATAACCCTAAATTTTTGTGCTTGTTTGGCAAAGTTTAATGCTTTTTTTATTGTTCCTGAAACTTTGAAAAGAATATGATGTTATAATGTGTCCATTCAAAATAGAAAATGCCAATTTAGCTAAGGATTTATTATAAAATAATGCAAATCATTTCCCTAACCATTAAAAATTATCGACTTTTTCAAGATATTACTATCAGGGATCTTCCGATTTTTTGTGTATTTGTTGGCGCAAATGGTTCAGGGAAAAGTACCCTATTTGATGTCTTTGAATTTTTGCGAGATGCACTGAAAAATAATGTAAGACAAGCATTACAAAAAAGAGGTGGATTTAATGAAGTGATTACAAGAGGACATAATGCAGAAAATATTTATTTTGAGATTAAGTTTAAAATGCCAATCTTTGAAAAAAACAGAACAGTTACTTATATTCTTGAAATTAGTTTAGATAAACATAAACCAATTATTAAACGAGAGATTTTACGTTATAGACGGGGATCTGAAGGAGTACCTTTTCCTGTTTTAGATTTTAGTAACGGTCAAGGATATGCTATTAGTAATGAGGAAGATATTGATAAGCCCGATAAAGAATTAACCCGTGAACAACAAACTCTAGATTCTAAGGATATTCTAGCTATTAAAGGATTAGGACAATTTAAAAGATTTAAAGCAGCGAGTGCATTTCGTTCATTGATTGAAAACTGGCACGTTTCCGACTTTCATATTAGTGACGCACGGGGAAGTAAAGATGCAGGTTATGCAGAACATTTATCAGAAACTGGAGATAATATTCCATTAGTTGCTCAATATATTTATGAAAATAATCCTAAGAAATTTGATATTATTTTAACAAAGATGAAAGAAAGAGTACCCGGTGTCTCTCAAGTAGAAGCCAAGGAAACTGAAGACGGGCGATTAATTTTACGCTTTCAAGATCAGTCTTTTAAAGATCCTTTTATTGCACGATATGTATCAGATGGAACAATTAAAATGTTCGCCTACTTAGTGTTATTACATGATCCAAATCCTCATCCACTTCTCTGTGTTGAAGAACCAGAAAATCAACTGTATCCCTCTTTATTACCTGAACTTGCGGAAGAATTTGCTAGTTATACAAATCAGGATGAAGGACAGGTTTTTGTCAGTACCCATTCTCCTGATTTTTTAAATGCAGTTGACTTAGACAATATATTTTGGCTAGAAAAACAAGAGGGAATTACAAAAGTTTATCGAGCATCTGAGCAAGAACTTTTAAGAAATTTAATTCAAGAAGGAGATTTGCCTGGATATTTGTGGAAACAAGGATTATTTGGAGGTGCTGATCCCAAATGAGTTATTCTTATGATTTAGTCTTTTTGTTAGAAGAACGTTCAATGAAGGAACTTTTAGAGAATTTATTACCTCGTATTATTCCTACTAACATTACTTTTATTTGCATTGCTCATGAAGGTAAACAAGACTTAGAAAAGTCAATTCCTCGAAAATTAAAAGCTTGGGAAACAAAGACACAATTTATTATCTTGAGAGATCAAGACTCAGGAAGTTGTTTTAAAATAAAAGAACAGCTATTAGACTTATGTGAGAAAGGACGTAGAAAAGATAGTGTAGTGAGAATTGTTTGTCGTGAGCTAGAATCATGGTTTTTAGGTGATTTATTAGCTGTTGAAAAAGCCTTTAAAAAATCTGTGAGTCACAAGCAAAATCATAAAAAATTTAGAAATCCTGATAAATTAAATTCAGCAAAACAAGAATTACGTCGTCTTGTTCCTGAATATAAACCCATCAGTGGTTCAAGAGCGATCGCTCAATATTTAGACTTAAAGAATAACACATCTAAAAGTTTTCAGGTTTTTATTGATGGATTAAACAAAATAATAGAGCAGCGTGAGCAAAAATAGTGCGATCGCTGACCTTGTAGGGTAAATTAATAAAATATAATGCACCGTTAAAAACAGATATTAAAATGATTAAGGCATTAATATAATTAATTTTACGGAGATCATTGTTATTTTTATTTACAATTTGAAACTTAACATTAAGCTTTAATATGTTAGAGTAAAAGTTGAATTTATTTTGATTAAATCAGACCCAAGTTATGAATACCGATGAGCTAGAACAAAAAATTAAACGTCTCTATCATTTAGCCAATACCACTCATGTAGAGGATACCGTACAAGATGCGATCGCTGTTATCAAACATCTTCGTCTATCACAAGGACAACAGAAAAGACGTAAGGAGGAATTTAAACAACAAGCTTATCAATATAAGGGAGAAATAGAACAACAATTATTAGAAATTGTTCAGTATCAAAAAACCATTGAACAACAAAATTTAGAAATCAAACAATATAGTAAACAGTTGCAAGAATTAGCAGTTCAAAAGCAACAAGCTTTAGCAAATTTAGATCGAACAAAGAAAGAGTTAGAACGAATTGATACAGAGGTAAAAAGAGCAGTTGCTAAGGTTAAAGGTGAAACGTCTATTTTAGGGAAATTCTCAAGAATGATCGATTTTATTCGGACAGTTTTTATTGATGACATAGACATTGATGAACTGATGAAGGTGGATCATTCTTCTCCAAATTCCAATGATGCACGTTATATCGGACAGTCTGAAAGAGACTAACAGAAAAAATTTATAATTGATGAGGATATTTAAAACCATGAAATCACGCTTAGAAGGAATTATCCAAGACTTAGATAATTGTATCAAAGAAGATATTAAAGTGTCTTCTCAAATTTTTGGACTTTCTGCTACGTCTATTCAGAAAAATCAAGAATTGTTAGAACAATTACAGCAAACAACAGAAGATTTTCCAAAAAATCAACCTGCTTTACCTGCGACAGAAACCTATCTTATCACCAAAGAATCATTACAAAAACAATATAAAAGTTATAATGCAGCTTATCAATTTT
>JBFRWB010000115.1:0-4772 GCA_051439375.1 Microcystaceae cyanobacterium | reverse complement strand
AATGCGAGAAAATTTAACAGTTTGGACAAATAAGACAGATATAAAAACAGGGATTACTTTTCAAGAAGCCATTAATAAAGGAGTCGAAGGAGCGGATAATTTTGTTTATTTAATCTCTCCAGATAGTTTAGAATCAGAATATTGCCAACAAGAATTAGCCCACGCTTTTGCTAACAATAAACGGATTATACCCCTGTTAATTGAAGAAACAGATTTAGATTCAATTCCTTCTCAGCTTAGAAACTTACAGTTTATAGATTTTACGGGATATCAAGAAGAAAATAGTTATCAAAAAAGTATTGATAAGTTATTGGGTGAAATCAAGAAGGAACCCTCTTATTATGAAAAGCATAAAATCCTTTTAGTAAAGGCTTTGAAATGGCAAAGACAAAACTTTAACCCTAGTATATTATTTCGGGGTTATAACCTACAAAAGTTTGAAGCTTGGTTGAAAGTAGCAAGACTGAGAGATGACTATCCTCCCTTACCTTTACAAGAAGATTTTATTACTGCTAGTTTCAATCAACCTGAAGTAACTTATGCAGAGGTTTTTATTTCCTATTCTCGTACCGATTCGGATTTAGCTCGCAAGTTAAATGATCGGTTACAAGAATTAGGAAAAACCACTTGGTTTGACCAAGAAAGTATTGCCACAGGAACAGATTTTCAACAAGAAATTTATCGAGGGATTGAGAGTTCCGATAACTTCTTATTCATTATTTCTCCAAAATCAGTCAATTCTCCCTATTGCGCCGATGAGGTGGAATACGCCCAAAAATTGGGAAAACGCTTCATAACAATACTGCACCGTAAACTTTCAGCAGAGGATAAAAAGAATCTCCCTCCTGCCTTAGCACGCATCCAGTATCTAGACTTTAATCAACATGGAGGAGAATTTGCCGCTAATTTTAATGAATTGGTGAGAACTCTAGATACAGATAGAGACCATGTGAGCAATCACAGGAAATGGTCACAAAGAGCCTTGGAATGGCAGGAAAAAGGCGGTGAGGAGAGATTGCTAAGAGGAAGTGAACTGGCGATCGCCCAAAATTGGTTAGAGGAGGCCTCCAAAAACAACAAACAACCCCCAGGAACCGAGTTACAAAAGGAATTTATTGGGGCCAGTGCCGATCTTAGGGATCATCAAGCAGAACTTGAGCAAGAGCGAAAATTAAAAGAACTAGAAGCAGAAGTCGCTCTAAGTACAGAAAAGGAACGTAACCAGATACTAAACCAGGCCTTAACTGATGCTGAAGTGACTATAGCTGATGCTCAAAAGAAACGACGAAAAATCATTCGTCAAGGACTAATAACCCTAGCAGGAATCACCGTCGTAACTATCGCTGCATCTATAGCAGCAATCTTCGCCTCTCAGAAATTAATCAAAGCTCAGAAAGGGACTCAACTTGAACAGGCGAGTGTTAATCTGTTACGACAGTTTCCTGCGGGAGAACTAACCGCCTTAATTTCCGCCCTTGAAAATGGACAAGAATTGCAAAATCTTGTTAAAGGAAATAACAAACTTCAAGACTATCCAACCATCCAACCTCTCTTTGTTCTCCAGCACATTCTAGATAATATTCATCAAAGTAATGAATTTGAAAGTCAGCAAGGGGAGATTCAAACTGTTCGTTTTACACCTAATGGAGAGAAAATCGTCTCTGGGGGAACAGATAGGGATGGTGACAAGTTAATAGGGACAGTTAAAGTCTGGAACTTTTCAGGAAAAGAATTGGCAAAATGGACAGCCCATCAAGAAGGTATTAATCATCTTAGTCTCAGTCCCAATGGAGAGCAAATTGCCACTGCGGGTGCTGATGGGATGATTCGACTGTGGAATGTATCAGGACAAAAACTTGATGAAAAGAAAGCATACGATGTGAGCGGTGGAGTCAATCAGCTTAATTTTAGTCCCAATGGAAAGCACATTGTAGCAGCTGGGGGAGATGGTAAACTGCAACTTTGGAATGTATCGGGACAAAAACTCGTCAAACAAAAGGAATGGAAAGCGGTTGACCAAGAATTTGCTGGACTGAGAAGTGTTGCTATCAGTCCCAATGGACAACAAATTGTCAGTGGAGGGGACGACGGAATGATCACACTTTGGAACCTATCGGGAGAAAAATTAGGCCAATGGAATGCTCATAAAAATCAATCAATTGCTAGTGTCACTTTTAGTCCCGATGGACAACGCATTGCTACCATTGCAAAAGACAATATAGCCAAAGTTTGGGATGTATCTGGAACACTCTTGGTTGAATTGAAAGGACATCAGGGAGGAATTACCAGTATCAGTTTTAGTCCTGATGGAAAACATCTTGTGACCAGTGGTAAAAGTGATTTGACCATCAGACGGTGGGATTTGTCAGGGAAGGAAATCGCTCAATTAAGAGGACACAGTAAAGTCATTTGGAGTGCTAATTTTAGCAACGATGGTCAACACCTCGTCAGTGCAGGAAGAAGCGGAAAAATTTTCCTTTGGGATATATCAGAGAAACCGATGGTTTCCTTTCAGGCCAATGACGCAGATATCAATAGTCTTAGTTTTAGTCCCGATGGCCAACAAATCGTTACTGTAGGAGATGATGGGATGATCCGACTCTGGAAGACTTCTGGAGAGAATCTAAATCAGTGGAGTGCCAGTCAACTTAGGAGAAAAATTCCCATTAAAAGAGTTAGTTTTAGTCCCGATGGGAAACGTCTTGTGGTTTCCTACAATAATAATCGAGTGCGCATCTGGAGTATTTCAGGGGAGAAAATGGACTTATTCGATAAACATCGAGGTCTGGTTCATAATGTTAATTTTAGTCCCAATGGTCAGTATATTGCCACCGCAGGAAGTGATGGAATAGCAATGGTTTGGGATGTGTCACAGAACAAGTTCACTGAATTAAAAGGACATCAGGGATCTATCTGGGATGTCATATTTAGTCCCGATGGTAAGCTGATTGGCACTGCTGGAAATGATGGTACTATCAGGGTTTGGGACTTATCTGGACAGGAACAGGTTAAAAGGCAAAGTCATCAAGGTCAAGTCAGGACCATTAGTTTTAGTCCTGATGGTCAAGAAATTGTCAGTGCAGGGGATGATGGTAAGGTTCGTGTTTGGAGTATTAAAGGACAGTTAAAAAGTCAGCCATTTGATACTTATCAAGGAATCATTTATAGCCTTAGTTTTAGTCCTGATGGTCAAAAAATTGCTACCGCAGGAAGAGATGGAACTGTTCGTGGATGGGATAAACTAGGTCGTCAATTATTTGAATTTCAAGGAGAAGGTAATATCTTTTGGAACCTCAATTTTAGTCCTGATGGTCAGTTTTTGGCTGCTGCCGAATATCAAGGAATCGTCTATATTTTGAAAGTCAATGACTTAGAACAATTACTCAAGGAAGGATGTGATTGGCTAGAAGATTATCTTCATGAGAAATCAACCCCTCCAGGAAATATTAAGACCTGCCAGAAAAGATAATTTTTAAGGATTTTTGTATTGCAAAGATTCAAGAATTTTAATGGCTTCTTGAACACTAACTTGATTGCATTGGAATGCGTCGGTAGGAGAATCAAATTGAAACAATGCTCCTTCTTCATTTGCTTCATTTCCTAGTATTACATCCTCTACTATTAGATACTTAGTCCCATCTGGGTTACCAGCTTCTTTTAGAATAAGTGTACCCGATTTAGTATTGACATTAATATTGACCTCCCATTCACGAATTGCTTCAACATAACCACCTCCAGGACGATTGTCTGCCCATATTTCAAAACAAGTATTATTTGGACCTTGATAAATAGCCTCGTAATCTCCGTAGTTGTTATTTTTATCTATGCTAAATTCAAACTTAGTCTGTCTAAAACCAGAAGGAATATAATTGGGTAAAACAACAGGCACTTTAACGTTATTTAATTCGCGAATTTCATTTGATGTTTGAGCGAATACAGTTTGATTAATCAGGGTCTTGAGAGAGAAAAAACTGACAGAGCTAATAATTAAGGCAGCAATGAGAGTTTTGATTTTCATTGTAATTCCTAACAACAACTAGGGTAAATTGGGGGTTGAATATACTATTTAGGCAAGGGAGTTTGAATCAGCTAACTTGCCTTTTATGAGTAAATTCTCTCTAAGCTAACTCAATTTATTATATTTAGCAACATTGGTTCAACCGAATGTCAATAAAAGGTGATAACCTTATTCCAAGAAGCACCAAACCTCAATTCTGAATTAGATGGCATTTTATTTTTATTTTTGTTATACTCCACATTAAAATGTTTGATGGCGAAACAGTAAAATGGAAAATTTTTTTGATGCTTTTATTTCATACGGACGTGCCGATAGTCAAGCATTTGCTACAAAACTTTACGAAAAATTAACAGCGCAGGGATTTAATATTTGGTTCGATCAAAATGATATTCCCTTAGCGGTGGATTTTCAAGAACAGATCAATGATGGTATCGAAAAAGCTCATAATTTCCTGTTTATTATCGCTCCTCATTCCGTTAATTCTGAATATTGTCTCAAAGAAATTAATCTAGCGGTTGAATATAATAAACGTATTATTCATTTACTTCTTGTAGAACAAATTACCCATGAAATTTGGCAACAAAGAAATCCTAATAAATGTGAAAATGATTGGCAAGAATATAAAACCAAGGGACTCCATTTAACTTATGGAAATCCCAATATGCACGATATTATTTGTAAAGTAAACTCTGTTCCTTTTGGAGAAAAAGAAGATAATTTTGATACTGCATTAACCAGTTTGGTCGAAACAATT
>JBFRWB010000114.1:0-6306 GCA_051439375.1 Microcystaceae cyanobacterium | reverse complement strand
AAGTTAATAGTTATCCAGTGGAGACTAGCATTTTTACTTAAAAGTGTCAAATTGAAGAGATTGTTACCAATGCCTAACAAAAATTACTATCTGCAAGGGAAGATTTGTCTAATCATCTTGGAAAATGATATGATCAGTGATTGTGTTGAATTTAAATGAGTAAACAATGCCCAAGTTAAAAACCCGTCGGGCTGCGGCCAAGCGTTTCCGAGCAACAGGAAGTGGGAAAAAGATTTTTCGCCGTAAAGCCAATAAAAACCACTTATTACAGCATAAAGGTGCTGAAAGAACCCGCCGTCGTCTCTCTAATATTACCTTAGTGGATAAGAGTGATGAAGAGAATGTTCGCTTAATGTTGCCCTATATGTAAAATTTCGGCAACCATTCCCCATCACAGCCATTATCAACCTAATAAATAGTAGAGAGAAACGCTCATGACTAGAGTAAAAAGAGGGAACGTCGCCCGTAAACGTCGTAAAAAAATCCTAAAACTGGCGAAAGGCTTTAGAGGCTCTCATTCTAAGCTATTTCGTACCGCTAACCAGCAGGTGATGAAAGCGTTGCGAAATGCTTATCGAGATCGCCGCAAACGGAAACGGGATTTTCGTCGTCTTTGGATCACCCGTATTAATGCAGCCGCCCGTCAACAGGGAATGAGCTACAGTCAGTTAATTGGTCAGTTAAAAAAAGCACATATTGTCTTAGATCGCAAGAGTTTAGCTCAGTTAGCTGTGTTAGATCCGGCTGCTTTTGCTAAGGTAGTAGAAACGGCTCGCCAAGCGTAATTGCTATTGATAGCGGATAATTAGACAAAATTTGTCGGGGTGGGTTTTTCTGCAAGCTATATTCTGCAAGGATCTACCCTTCATTTTAACCCGCCCTGCCCGCTTCAATTTACCAGAGACGTTTATAAAAATCGTCGCAGAATTTGATAAATCAGTAAAAATAGAGCCAACGCCATACATAGACCTGCACTAGCTAAGACAGCATAAATAAATATATATCCAAGAGCGATCCCTCCATGTAAACGGGGAATCAACATCAATAAAGCTGTGATACCTGCCAGTATAGGTAAATCCTTGCCTTCAATCCATCTTTTACACTGAGAAACCACTAAACCAGCGATCGCCATTGCTGCAAGCACCAGTCCCCCCTTTCCTAATAAGCTAAAACCAGCAATCATGAGCAGCGTTCCTTCAAATCCCGTAAAAGCAGTCCCTTGTAATAAGTCGAAGACAGGTAACGGAGCAAGCGATCGTCTGACAGGAGGAGATGATGAGACGGGGGAAGCAAGGGGAGCAGATGGAGAAGGGGTAGGAGTAGGAGAAATCGTTACAGCCATAGAAGAAGGTGGCATATTTTCCTCTTCTTCGCTTTCTTCTCCTTGAACGGTAATATCATCATCGCTGTTATGAGCGGGCAGTAATGTGCCTGTTAGGGCGGCTTGTACGTCTTCTGCTGATTGATAGCGTTCTTGGGGAGCAGAGCGCAATAATTTTTCTAAAATATCTGCCAGAAAATCGCTCACCTCTGGTGCGTGCGATCGCCAATCCCAACGGTTGGTACTATCATCAAAGAGATCCTTCGTATCTTTGGCGGTTAATAAATGAACGCAGGTTGCACCTAATGCGTAAAGATCCGTAGAGGGATAGACTTGGCCACCTCGCATTTGTTCGGGAGGAGCAAATCCCATAGAAAAAATACTGGTAGAGCTTCCTGTCGGTGTTCCCACAGAGGTTACCTGTTTAACTGCACCGAAATCCAGTAAAAAGAGTTTATCTGACTGATCTCGCATGATATTAGACGGTTTAATATCACGGTGAATAATGTGGCGTTGATGAATATAGGATAAAACGGGCAAAATTCCTACTAAAATTTCGATAACGGCTTCTTCTGAGAAACTTCCTTTTGTTGCTAGTTCTTCTTCTAAATTTTGTCCTTTAATTAATTCTTGAACTAAATAGAAATACTGTTCTTCTTGCTCACTTAATTCGTTCGTTGTAAGTAAAGGGAAGAAAGCGTATAAAGCAGGAATCTGTTCATTTTCTGTGCCAATTTCTTCTAAAACCATTGCTTCTCGCTCAAACAATCCTTGCGCAATTTCTAAAGATTTGGCTTCTAGATTGTTGGCTGGTTGAAACTGTTTAACTACACAGTGCCGAAGTTTGGTGGTGTGGCGATCGCACGCCAAAAAGGCCGCCCCAAACCCTCCCTTACCCAATAAGCGAAGAGGAATGTATCGTCCCCCTAAAATTAAGGGCATTCCGCAGCATTTGCAATATCGCTGTTGAGTGGTTTTTAAGGTTGTGGCATGATCTAGATCATCAAACTGATTATGTGGTTGGGAACACCCCGGACGGGTGCAGAGAATTTCCATGAATGGTTTGTATCCCCTAACAAGTTTCCTGCTTTAATCTTAACGTTACCATTTATCTTGTAGATCAAGATTGTTGCTGCAAACTGTATTGACGCTGCCAATAGTTTTTTGAGAAGAGAAAAAATCAGATAGTTAACATTTTGTATCAGTTTCTCCTTCACGAACTGATCAATCAATGACCTATCTGGGGAATCTTAAGGCTTGATTCTCCTAAACCCATCGGGTTCTTTTTGTAGGAGATTTAAGGAAAACACAAAGTCTCTTGGTAGATACCCTGTATCAAATTGTACGATTAATTCGAGAGATTTTAGCTTTAATTTTGTTAAGACTACCTTTTTGTTGTTCTACTAGACAAAACTTCCTATAAATTATGTTTGCTTTGAATTGGTCTTTGATCCGAAATATTTTACTCAGCAGTGTTGCTACTCTCCTACTAGGAGGAATATCAGGTGAATGGTCTAAAGTAATGGCTGCTGATACTCTGACATTGCGTTTGGGACTTTTAAAAACATCTGTTACGGTCAAGGAGTTAGAGCATTGGCTAGAAACGGGAAATTTACCCCAAAATTCTTCTTTTTCTCGTTTTTTGTTTACTCCAGAACTTCGTCAGCGTCTTCAACAGTCCTTTGATATGGATGAAGCCATCGCTCAGTCATTTTTAGATCAATTATGGCAATCTCAGGAAGGGAAACAATTTTTAAATCAACTCACATCGGCCTTTCCCCATAGCGATGCAGACACATTAAAGGTAGCGATCGCAACCACCGTACAATCACAGGATAATATTAGCTTTTTAACGTTTGTTCGTACCTATCCCCGTTCCCAGTTAACCGTTAATCTGCCGGCGGTGATCAACATGGGACTACAATTTCAAAGTACCACACTAGAAAAACAATTACTTCGTCCTCACTTAATCAAAGCATTTCAAGGGTCAGATTCATCTCCTTATTTTTCTCCTCATTCTCTTGATCCGACGGCAACGGGTTCACAATTGGTTCATTCTCGCTCCCTCGTTGTTAGAGATCAAAGACGAGATCGGATGATTCCTGTTGATATTTATTATGGTCAGCAAACCAAGGGATCATTAGTGGTGATGTCCCACGGATTTGCTGCTGATCGCCAATTTGCTGCTTATTTAGCCCGTCATTTAGCCTCCTATGGCTTTACGGTTGTTTCCGTTGAGCATCCGGGGAGTAATATACGAGCGTTAGTTTCTTCAGCTTATGGGATGGATATTAATGATATTCTCCCTTCTCAGGAGTTTATTGACCGCCCTAAAGATATAAAGTTCGTTTTAGACAAATTAGCTCGTTTCAATGCCACTGTCCCCTCCTTAAAGGGTAAATTTAACACAACCGATGTTACCTTTGTTGGTCATTCTTTTGGGGGATATACGGGACTAGCTTTAGCAGGTGCGACCCTTGATTTAAAAGGATTACGGCAATTTTGCCAGCAGGTGCAACCATTAGGGCGATCACCGGCTGATTGGTTACAATGTGCAGCCGCTAAGTTACCTTATGCTGAAAAAAAATTTAAAGATAACCGAATTAAGCGACTTGTGCTATTTAATCCAATTGTTGGCCATCTTTTTGACGATTTATCCACTGTTACTATTCCTAGCCTCATTTTATCTAACAGTGAAGATGGGATTACACCGATTGTTTCTCATCAGTTGCAACCCTTTCAACAGTTAGGAGGGGAAAAATATCTCTTGTTGGGCATGGGAGCAACACACATGAGTGTCACTGATATTAGTAATATGGATAGTGCGGTAGCGCAGAGTACTTTAGTAAGAGAATTAATGGGGAAAGAAGCTGAACCGATTAGAAAAGGAATTAAAGGAATTAGTTTAGCTTTTATTTCTCAATTCACTTTGGAAAACGATAACTATCAGTCTTTTATGACCAATCGTTATGCCCAATCTTTATCCAGCGACTCGATTCAACTAACATTGACAACTCAGTTACCCCGTTCAGTTAAACTATGGGTAAAAACTCTAGAACAAGGAAAAAGTAAGCTTACACAACAGAAAATAGTTAAAAAAAGAAGTTTTTTGGGAGATTGGTTGCAATCCCTAGGAAAGTCTCCTGCAATAATCGACCCACCTGCCTATTGTACTGGTCAAGTCAATGATCTATTAACCATATTGTTAAATAGTTATGGCTAGAAATTGTTGAATTATGAATCCTAGAGTGGGGGACGCACACATCAAAATGATCCTTGCGCTTAACCCACCACAGGGAATTGTGTTACAAAGTACACTTGTTTAACTGATTAAAAAAGTTTTTATTGATAAAATTTAATTATCATCAACTTACATTCCGCACGTCAGACAAGTGACTCACTCTAAATTCATCACATTAAGTCTGACAAAACAATCATCAGGTAAAAAAGATGCTCCTAAATTAGAGATAATATTTATGACAGGAAGCAGGTAAAAACTCTAAGATAAAACTCCTTTCATCAGTCAAATTAACCACTTGTTCAACCCCATTAAGATTTAAGAGATGAATTCCTTGAAAACATTGAAAGATCCATCTTAAAGTCGGACGGTCAGTTAATTTACCCAGTTGATTTTTAAGTCCCGTTTTTCCTCTTTTTAGAGCCTTTCCGAGTTCTCGTTGACCGAGATTATAAACTAACAAGGAAAGAGACATTAAAAAGAGAATAGTTTCAATTCTTTGAGGGTTTTCTACGAAGAAACTATCAGCAAAAAATAAAGGGTCTTTGAGAAAAGCAAATCCTTTTTCACAAATCGATTGCTCTTTATAGTTCTCTAAAATTTCTGAATCAGAGACGAGAGACTCATCTAGGATATTAGTGGCTAAAATAAAGCGTCCTGTTTCTCTTCTTTTTCTCTCTATATATTCACTTTTTTCGGCTATATCCCCTTTTAGTTTAAAGACTATTTCTTGCTCGATTTTATTCTCTAATTTTTCAGAGTCACTGATTCTTCTCGCTTCGCTTTCTACGATTAAATATCTTTGTTTTATTCCCCCATAAGTTACTTCTTCTGTTTTCCACTTATAACCTTTTTGGGTTAACTTCTTTACTCTTTCTTTTTCAGTTTGACTCATCTCTTTTGTTACTTCACTCTTTTCTATAGCCACTTTTTGTCTCAATTCTCTTGTTTTTTTAATCGTTAACGGTACTCTAGTTATCCATCTCATTCCTTTCATCAGTTGTAAATTCTCTTGACTATATAAGGCACTATCTCCTATCCATATACTCTCCCATTCTGTTTGCTTTTTAAATTCTACCAATATTTTCGCAAATACCGCTTTATCTGATTCATTTCCGTCTCCTGTTCTCGTAAATAGAGGAATTCCTTCTTGATTATTTACTATTAAGTCCAATACACATTGTTTTAAATCGGGTCGATGATCCCTTGAATATCCTCTTTTAATTAAAATGGGTCTTTCTTTAATTATTGGTTCATTTTCTTCTGGAGTTTCTCCTTCTCCATATTCTCCATGTAAGTGAAATGATGTAGAATCTAAATGACCATATTTTATCTCTATTTTAAATGTTTTATTCCTAAGTGATCTATATTTTGGATTTTTATTTCTTGATTTGATAACATTTTTTGATTCTTACGTCAGATGAGTAATTATACTTAGTTTTCCTGCCTGAGAGATACTATGTTTTGTATTACTTTTTTGAAGTGCGGAATGTAAGCTCTATGAGACAAAATTGATCCCAAAGCACAGAGGTATCAAGGGTTAATTCTAAGCTTTCTCCCGTCCATGCACTCAGAAAATGTCTGAGCAGAGGTTGATAAAAGTCTTCTGGCTTGATTTTAGGGTTATGGACAAAATAACTCAGTCTTTCCATCTGACTTCTGGCTTGGCAGGTTCGATGACTTAAATAAGGTAGCCAATGACTCATGCAACCACTTTGAGATTGTAGGATGGCTGCTACTATTTCCG
>JBFRWB010000113.1:0-2771 GCA_051439375.1 Microcystaceae cyanobacterium | reverse complement strand
TGTCTTGGCTTGGACTTCAACCTACCTGTTTCGCGTGGCTAACAAAGATATGACTTACAATCAACAACTGAAAGACTACGAAGACGCAGTGTTACAAAAACGCCTCGAAGAAATGACTCCCGAAGAATTAGAAAAATTACAACAAGAAGTTGAAAAAGAAGAATAATTAACTAATATTTAGGAGTTTCCCCCATGATTCCAACCACAAAGAGAGCAACCTATGAAACAGATTTTTATCAATGGACGATAGAACAAGCTCAAGCTTTAAAGCAACAAAACTTTGACCATGTCGACTGGGAAAATATCATTGAGGAGATTGAAGCTTTGGGACGCAGTGAATATAGTGCTGTCGTTAGTTTATTGAGGAGAGAGATTGAACACCGATTAAAGATTGACTATGTTCGGTTGCCAGAATGCCTTAAAAAGTGGCAAATCGAGGTTATAACTTTTAAAAAGAATATAAAACCTAAATTTGCTCCCAGTATGAAGCCTAAGCTCCAAAAACAGTTGGCAGATATCTATAAGGATGCTGTTGAAATTGTAGCATTTGAATATGAGGTAGATTTGCCTACAGAATGCCCCTATTTCCTCGAAGATTTGCTCCCCTAACCCTTAGTTCTAAAAATTCGCATAAATCTTAAAGATTCAGAAAAGCAACCCCAATTCAGGGTAAATTAAACAATGGTAATCTAGTTTGAGTTGACCCCAATGACATCGGTTTCTGATTGTTTTCAATCCCTACGCGATCGTGGAGAATGTGCCTTTATTCCCTTCATTACCGCGGGTGATCCGGATCTCGATACCACAGCCAAAGCATTACGGGTTCTCGATTCTTCAGGAGCTGATCTCATCGAGTTAGGGGTTCCCTATTCTGATCCCTTGGCAGATGGTCCAGTTATCCAAGCAGCAGCTACTCGCGCTTTAGGTCGAGGGGTGAAGTTAGAAGATGTCCTCAACATTGTTAAAGAGGTTCAACCAGATATTAAAGCCCCGATTATCTTATTCACCTACTACAATCCTATTTTTTATCGGGGGGTGGAAGCCTTCCTACAACAAATTAAAGCGGCTGGAGTACAAGGTTTAGTCGTTCCTGACTTACCCCTCGAAGAAGCTGAAACACTGCTTAAACCGGCTGCTGCTATGGGGATCGAAGTGACTTTATTAGTTGCTCCTACCAGTCCCCTCGAACGTATTCAAGCGATCGCCACTCAGTCTCAAGGTTTTATCTATTTGGTCAGTGTCACCGGTGTAACGGGGATGAGAACCCAAGTGGCCACCAGAGTTGAAGACCTACTGCAAAGTCTTCGTAGCACCACCAATAAGCCCATTGGGGTCGGATTTGGCATTTCTGAACCTGAACACGCTTTACAGGTCAAAAATTGGGGGTCTGATGCGGTAATTGTCGGTAGTGCTTGCGTTAAACGCCTGGCACAAGGAACCCCAGAAGAAGGTTTAAACGCCTTGGCTACCTTTTGCCAAAGTCTTAAACAAGCGATTCGTTAAAGAATAAGGGTTGACAATTTCTCGCCGATGCTGATATCATTGGAAAGTAAGCTTCACAATGGTAATCTTTGCAATTTTAAAATTTGAGTCAATATTCCCATTGTGAAACATATATCACTATTTAGAATAAAATAAATAAAGGGGTTTGTCAACCCCAAAAAATTTTTTTTTGGAAGATGATTAATATAAGGACAAAAATAGAACTAAAAAAGTTGTATGAAACCGATGAGCATTTATGGTTAGAAGAAACAATAAAATTATTAAAAGAAAACTGTTTAGATGAATTAGACTTAGAAAATTTAATCGAGGAATTAGAAAGTTTGGGAAGAGGGGATAAACAGAGGGTAGGAAGTCTTCTGAGACAGATTATCATTCATTTTTGATTATTCAGTATTGGCAACAAAAATATGATTATAATATAGACATTGGCGAGGTGAAATAGCAACTTTTAGAGTAAAAATTAATAAATATTTGACAACTAATCTAAAAAATTATCTTACTGAAGAGTTATACCAATTTCCTAAACTTAAGCTACACTTGTAGAAACAATTGATTTCAGGCGATCGCAGGAAAGTTTTTAGCGATCGCCGTCAAATAGTATTTATGTTCTGATTTCAGCAACGGAAAATTTACAGGTGGAAAGTGGGTAGTCTCTAGTTGAAATATTTAAGAAACTTGTTATCATATTAAGAAATGTTAATGCTATACTCATAAGCTTTGTCTAGAGTCTTATGGCTTTAATCTCCTCAGCATCAGTGTTTTAGGGATTGGGGCTATACTTCTCATGGGTATTTTCTGAACATTACGCTACAAAACTTGATTGAGTTTTGTAAATTCCTTAATTTTTTCATACCTTGTTATCATGAATACATCAATACTTAGTTTAATCTTCAAACCCAATATTACCCCTAACATTGCCTCCCAAACCGCTTGGGCTATTTTTCGGGTGGTTGTGGGTGTAATGATGATCCATAATGGACTGGATAAACTGGGCAATATCGAAAGTTTTGCCGAAGCTTATGTATCTTATATTGGACTACCTTTCCCCATTTTCTTTAGTTATGTGGCTGCTTTTACTGAATTAATCGGTGCGCCTTTAGTTGCCATTGGTTTATTCACTCGTCCGGCTGCATTAGGGTTGTTTTCAACCATGCTTGTTGCTATGTACCATCATATCTTAGTAGCAGGGTTGAGTATTGCTTATCTCGAACTTTCTGCTATTTATGCAGCTTGTTTCCTCTTCTTTTTAGTTAATGGTGCCGGTTTAT
>JBFRWB010000112.1:0-9520 GCA_051439375.1 Microcystaceae cyanobacterium | reverse complement strand
ATAATTCCTTCAAACTCTTCAGTTGTCTAGGTTCAGGGCGGGTCGCTTCGCTCTCGCTTTCAACCGCGCATTTACCAATATATCCAATCCCCCTATCCTTGTCAATACTTTTTCTAAAAAAAAATTTCTCCTCTCTATCTCCCTCTGGATAAGGGTTTGCACATTTTAAAAGGTTGAACCAATAAAGAAACTTTGGGTAATCTAAAAAAGACTCCTTACCAGCGATCGCCACACAATAAGAATATCTACACCATCTCAGGGATAACTTTAAGCAAATGATAAGTTTTTGCCTTATGTCATCGGCCACGAAACTAGAATAAAAAGAGTCAATGATTTAGTTAAATAATAATTCGGACGGTATTATCTGTGGTATCTTCAATTTCTAAACCGACTCAAACTTCTACCTCTTCCTCCCAACGTCGTACGGGAGGCTATGCCCTAATTGATAGTCTGGTTCGTCATGGAGTCAAACATATCTTCGGCTATCCGGGAGGTGCAATTCTGCCTATCTATGACGAAGTTTATCGTGCAGAAGCGAGAGGGGAATTACAGCATATCCTCGTTAGACATGAGCAAGGGGCATCCCACGCAGCCGATGGTTATGCACGAGCGACAGGAAAAGTGGGCGTTTGCTTTGGAACATCTGGCCCCGGTGCTACCAATTTAGTGACAGGTATTGCTACGGCTCACATGGACTCTATCCCTATGGTGGTGATTACTGGTCAAGTTCCCCGTACGATGATTGGCAGTGATGCGTTTCAAGAGACAGATATTTTTGGCATTACGCTCCCAGTGGTTAAACATTCCTATGTGGCACGTTCGGCACAAGATATTCCTCGCATTATTGCAGAAGCTTTCCATATCGCTAGTACAGGGCGGCCGGGGCCTGTGTTAATTGATATTCCCAAAGATGTGGGGGCAGAGGAATGTGAATATATTCCCATCGAACCCGGTACTGTCCATTTAACGGGCTACCGTCCCACGATTAAGGGTAATAATCGACAAATTGATGCAGCCTTAGAATTAATTAACCATTCTGAACGTCCCTTACTTTATGTAGGAGGAGGAGCGATCGCTGCTAATGCCCACGCTCAAGTTGAAGAGTTCGCTGAACGGTTTCAACTTCCTGTAACGACTACTTTAATGGGGTTAGGGGCGTTTGAAGAACACCATCCTCTCTCGGTGGGAATGTTGGGAATGCACGGCACCGCTTATGCTAATTTTGCGGTTAGTGAATGTGACCTCCTGATTGCTGTAGGGGCAAGATTTGACGATCGGGTGACGGGCAAGTTAGACGAATTTGCTTCGCGGGCAAAAGTGATTCATATTGACGTTGATCCCGCAGAAGTGGGCAAAAATCGCAACCCAGATGTTCCCATTGTTGGAGATGTGCGTCATGTTCTCGAACAGTTATTACAGCGCACCAGAGAGTTAGATCATCCCACTCATTCTCAACAAACCGAAGCATGGTTACAACGGATTGAACATTGGCGCAAAGATTATCCTTTAATTGTTCCCCATCCTGAAAATAGTCTTTCTCCTCAAGAGGTAATTGTGGAAGTAGCACGGCAAGCTCCTCATGCTTACTACACAACGGATGTGGGACAACATCAAATGTGGGCGGCTCAATTCTTGAAAAATGGCCCCCGTCGTTGGATTTCTAGCGCAGGGTTAGGCACAATGGGCTTTGGTGTTCCTGCGGCTATGGGGGCAAAAGTGGCTTTACCTGATGAAGAGGTGATCTGTATTAGTGGCGATGCTAGTTTTCAGATGACGTTACAGGAATTAGCTACCCTTGCTCAATATGATATTCAGGCAAAAACAGTCATTATTAACAATGGTTGGCAAGGAATGGTGCGTCAATGGCAGGAAACCTTCTACGATAAGCGTTATTCGGCTTCTAATATGGAAGTGGGAATGCCTGACATTGAACTTTTGGCGAAAGCCTATGGACTGAAGGGAATGATTGTGCATCATCGTGACGAGTTAGCTGATGCGATCGCTGAGATGTTAGCTTATAAGGGAGCAGTTGTTCTGGATGTTCGGGTGACCAGAGATGAAAATTGCTATCCTATGGTAGCGCCGGGCAAAAATAATGCTCAAATGATTGGTATTCCTGAACGGAAGGAAAACACTAACCGTCCTGAAAGTTTGCCCTGTAGTCACTGCGGCACAATGAATCTTACTTCTAATAATTTCTGTCCAGTTTGTGGGACTAAGTTGTAAGTGACAAGTTAGGGGAAGTAGGGGAAGATCCCTATTTGTGGATAACTAGGGTATATGAACCTTATTCCCCTATCCTTTGTGGGAGATATAAGATATAGTGCTACGCAAAGCGTCACTCATGCAAAAGTCAAAAGTCTGCTGTGCAAGGCTTTCAGAAATCACAAATGTCAAATACCTTAATGCGTAGGGCTACAAGTATAAGAAGTATAGATTTAGGTAATCTAAAAGAATATTAAGAAGGCAATCAATGTACACTTACTCCGATAGTATCTAACGTTAAAGTTTTAACTTCAGCTTGTACTCCCGCCCTTTCCCACGTTATTTTCATCGCTAAAGCAACTTTATCTGCTTGACTTCCATCACTTAACGCCAGTAAAGTCGGCCCCGCCCCACTAATGACTAAATTATAAGCTCCTGCTTCAATTGCAGCCTGTTTAACTCCTTCATACCCCTTAATTAACCCCTGACGATAGGGTTGATGAATTTTATCCTCCATTGCAAGGGTTAACCACTCCTTATTCCCTGTTTCTAGCCCCCGTAACAGTAACCCCAAACGGGATGTATTAAAAATAGCATCCGAACGAGTGTATTGATTAGGTAAAGCAGAACGGGCTTCTTCGGTAGAAAGTTCAAAATTAGGGATAGCAACGATAGGAATTAAGCTAGAATGCCAAGGTATCTCGCAGATTTGCCAATTCTTTGCTTCTCCAACACATAACCGACAATTCCCCAATAAAGCAGGGACTACATTATCAGGATGTCCTTCACAAGTAATGGCTAATTCCATGATTTCCTGTTGATTTAAGGGGTTTCCTGCCATGATATTACCAGCAACTAACCCTCCCACAATTGCGGTGGCTGAACTTCCTAACCCTCTTGCAAGGGGAACACCTAAAACAATTTCAATGGCGACATGGGGGGGATTTTTAGCAATTGTTTGGTAAAATTTGGAAAAAGATTGGTAGAGTAGGTTATCTTTCCCTGTACTCACTCGACTAGCTTCTTCTCCTGTTACTTGGATTGTTGTTTCTCCGTCAGTCGGGCGAAAATGAAAGGTGTTATAAAGACTTAAGGCTGCCCCAATACAATCGAAACCGGGGCCTAAGTTAGCGGTGGTTGCAGGGACATCGAGGGAGATTGAAGCAGAAAACGTCATAGTGATTGAGAGATAATAGGAAAACCTTGAAGCTTTTACAATTATTCGGTATAATGTAATGATTTTATCATAAAATTGTTGACCTATGCTCAAAATTGCTGCCATTGGTGATGTCCATGATAAGTGGCATGAAGCTGATAATCAAGCCTTAAAAGCTTTAGAAATTGATTTAGCCTTATTTGTTGGGGATTTTGGCAATGAATCCCTAGAAGTTGTCCAAAAAATCGCTGATTTACCCCTTCCTAAAGCAGTTATTTTAGGGAATCATGATGCGTGGTACACGGCAACCCCTTGGGGACGGAAAAAATGTCCTTATGACCGCAATAAGGAAGATAGGCTGCAGGCTCAACTGGATTTACTTGAAGATACCCATGTTGGCTACAATAAACTTGACTTTTCTTGTTTTAATTTATCTGTGGTTGGCAGTCGTCCTTTTAGTTGGGGAGGAAAAGAATGGAAATACAACGAAATTTTAAAAGAGAGATATAATGTCAATGATTTTACTGAATCAAGGGCAAAAATCGCTCAGGCAGCCCAAGAATCTCCATATTCTCATCTTATCTTTATAGGGCATAATGGACCATCGGGATTAGGAGAACAACCAGAGGACATCTGTGGCCGAGATTGGAAGCCCATTGGGGGAGATCACGGAGATAAAGACCTTGAAGGGGCAATTTATGACGCTAAAGCTTTAAATAAGCAGGTTTCTCTTGTTGTTTTCGGTCATATGCACCACCGACTGCGCCATACTAAGGAAAGATTACGAACGAGGGTGGTAAAAGATGACACAGGAACAGTATATTTAAACGCAGCAAGTGTTCCTAGAGTAATTGAAAAAGATGGGGAAACATGGCGCAACTTTTCTATTATTACTTGGGATAAAGGAAGGGTTCTAGATATTAGTTTAGTTTGGGTTAATCAGCAGTTTGAAATTGTAGAACAGGAGTTGTTATATCTATCAGTGGAAGATGCCATACTTGTTTAATAGAGTTGTTCATCATTCATTTTTGAATATTTTCCAAAGGGGATCTTTTGTTGTTTTTTCCAACTTAAATCCCTTTGACTGTAAAGTATTGCGTAATGTCTGAGAAGGCGTTAAAACATAAACATAAGAATAATTTTTTAAAGGCGGAAGTTGTTTTAAATGACTCAAAAATAAATAGTTTGCAGTTGATTTATCTGCATAACTAAGGGGAATTAAATCAATCCATTGTTGTCCTATAATTACAGGCTGAGGAGATTGATTAATGACAAAAGATGTATTCATGATCTGATTACCATATCCCCTATATTGGGGAAAAGAAAAAGCAGAGAAATTAATAATAAGAGTTTTATAATAGTTGATTTAGCTTTCAACATAATAAGGACTAATTTTCCCCTAATACCGATTGATAATCAAAACCGGGAGAGGCTAACACTAAAATAGTAGCGGGAAGATCAGAAAGTCGTTGCTGCATTTGTTCATAATATTGGGTGAAATTGTCCCCCGGTGTGGCCATTCCCAAAAAGACTAAATCTGCTGTCTTAGATGCATCTTTTAATATATCAAAAAAGGGTCTGTTTTTTCCTTCAATAACAACACAAGAAGCCCCAATTCTTAACTTTTCAACAAAATCCTCTAAATTTGTTTTAGCAGCTTGGGCGGCGGTTGCATCAGGAACAACTAATTTTAAGAAAATTTCTGCCTCTTGCCAAACTGTATTAGTTCGCAATAAATAAGCTAAGATTAACATCAAACTCCCATTGGAAGAAATCGTTCCTCCCCACCAAACATCAATTTGTCGAGGTCGTCGCCGATTTTTACCATTAAATAAGTCATTATCTCGCAAAATCACCACATTACGCCTTGCTTTGTATAAATGGCTAATCATCTGACAATAGCGATCGCGCCGAGAGGCTTCTTCACTATCTCCTAATAAAATTGTATTGGGAACAATTGATCCTAATCCATAAGTCTCTACTAATCGTTCAGCCCCATCGAAGGGATCGGGGGCAGTAATCAAGCGAACAAGGGCAGAAACGCCTCTTCGCTCCAAATAACTCCTAATTCGTCCTTCTAAAACCGTCTTACGACTTAAATCTCTTGCCCCTACTGGCAATACACTAGCCACCGTTACTAAGCCTCGATTATGGGTTAGTACATCTGCTAACTTAATCAAGCCCCATCGCTTAGTGGGGGCACCTGACAAAACTAAAATTTGAGGTCGCCAATTCTTGCCTTCTTCTTGGTGATCGGTTTGTAAAACAGCAGTTCTCAACAATTCCATCCAAATCCCTCGCCGAATATCCCCCCATGTCACTTTTAATTCCCGTTGTCTTACCCAGAAGTAAATGCCTAAAACGATGATGGCTGCAATAATAGTTGCGATCGCGTTAATTAAAAACATGACCGCTAAACAGCCTACAGCCCCTAGTAGAGATAATAGCCAATTCACCTTAAAAGAGGGACGAAAAGAAGGGGTATTGAGAAACCCTTCAATGGCCGCTGACATATTAAGGACTAAGTAAGTTGTCAAGAAAAACATACTTAAAACAGGGGCAATTAGGTTTAAATCGCCCACATAAACGGCAATAATCGCTACCGCAAGGGTAATAGCTGTGCCAAGTCTTGGTTCATCGTCTTTACCGCTTCCTTTACCTAAAAAACTCATCCATTTTGGCAAAACGCCATCCCTTGCTAATGCCTGTAATACTCTCGGCGCACCCAATATACTGCCAATTGCGCTACTAAGTGTTGCTCCCCAGACTCCTAGAAGAATAGCGGGTCCCCAGAGGGCAATTTTCTGCATAATTAGGGGATCTTTGAGCAAAGTACTGCTTTCTGCACGACTTGCTAAGAATATGGGCAGAATCATATAAATAATGTACCCTGTAATTACTGCAGCCAGTGTCCCAAAGGGTAAAGCGCGGCTGGGATCTTTTAAGTCTCCTGACATATTGACACCTGCCATGATTCCCGTAACTGCGGGGAAAAAGACCGCAAAAACTGCCCAAAATGGTTCTTTAGTGGTGACAAACCATTCAATTTCCGTGGGTTCGTAGGGTTTTCCCAAAAAGAAAGACAATAAGGATAGGGCGATGGCCGCCATGATGAAATATTGGGCTTTGATAGCCACACTCGCCGAGGTAATGGCTAAAATTCCGACAAAAATTGTGATAATAAGAGCAACATATAACTGGTTGAATTGGGGGAAGATTTTCACCACACTTTCGGCAAAACCGATGGTATAAAGGGCAACCGAGATGGCTTGGGCAAAATATAGAGGAATGCCCACTGCCCCCCCTGTTTCAATCCCCAATGAACGGCTTATCATATAGTATGCGCCTCCCCCTTTGACCACCCGATCAGTTGCGATCGCACACACAGATAGGGCGGTTAAAAAGGTAATTGCATTAGCGAGGGTGACTATCATTAAACTCCCCAATAATCCTACGTTACCGACGACCCAGCCAAAGCGTAGGTACATGATCACCCCTAAAATGGTCAGGATAGAGGGGGTGTAAACGCCACCAAAGATTCCTAAACCAGATGATGGGGTTTCTATGGAGGCATTAGGCGTGTTTTCTAAGGAGGATGACTTTAAAAAGGGAAATTTCACAAGCGAATAAGAGTGGGTACTGAACGATAAGTTTAGGTGTTTTTAAATCATAGTCGATAGTAATTCTAAGAAAAAATAATTTGAGATCCCGGCGCATTAATTTTAATCGATAATACTTGGCGATCACTAAATACGCTTTTCAGCCGTTCATGGCATTCTGGTGGTGCGAAAAAGAGCATAAAGCCCCCTGCACCTGCGCCTAATAATTTACCACCCCAAGCCCCATTTTCTTGCCCTAATTGATACATTTCATCAATTTCTGGTTTAGAAATGGCTTGATCTAAACTTCGTTTGGCCATCCATGCTTGATGTAATAATTCACCAAATTCAGATAAAGATCGATTACTGGTTAAAATATCCCACCCTTGATCGACCATTTTTCGCATTTGCTTAAGAATTTCTGTGTTATCTCCCACACGCTTGAGTTGTTTTGCCACTACTTGGGCTGCTTTACGTCGGATTCCTGTAAATACTACTAAAATATGCTGTTCAAATTCTGCTAATCGTTGCGGTGAAATTGGAACACGGTTGACGATAATATCTTCTTCTGTGCGAAATTCTACCAAATTAAAGCCTCCCATTGCTGCCATCAACTGATCTTGACATCCAACTTTATCTTCTACTAATTGACGTTCAACATAAATCGCTTCATAGGCTAAATCCAAAGGACGAACAAATTCTCCCTTAAAACTATGCAGTGCATGGAGTAAAGAGACAGTGAAAGCAGAAGATGACCCTAAACCTGTAAAAGCGGGTAAATCCGCCACATTATGCAACTCAATATCCTTTTCCAGACCACAGAATTTAAGACATTCTCGATAGACTCGGTGTTCAAGATCAGCTACGGTTTTGACTAATTCAACTTTACGGTAAGAAATACGGATAGAGTAGTCGAATAAATGGCTAGGAAAAGGGCTAGCCGTCAAATATGAATATTTATCAATAGCAGTCGCTAAAACAGCCCCTCCATGTTGTAAGAAATATTCGGGGTAGTCTGTCCCACCCCCAAAAAAACTAATTCTAACTGGAGCGCGAGAGATTAACATAGAATTATGAATGATGAATTATGAATTTGGGAACACTGGGTCACTGATTACCTGATAAGGTTTTTTTGGATAAAACCATCTGCTTGAGGAAGGGACTCTGGTGTACCAATATCGAGAAAAGGCGCATTTACGACATGGACTTTAATCTTAAATTGATGATTTAAAAGAATAGGGAAAACATCTTCCTCAAAACTAAGAGGGCGTTTTAGGGGAAATTGTTGCAATATATGAGAACGAAATAAATAAATCCCACCGTTAATGATGCCTGAACCAGGGCGTTTTTCGACAAATTCCTGCAAAAAGTTGTTTTCATCAAACCCTAATAACCCATAACGGGATGCGTCTTCTATTTCAATCCCTAAGATTACACCATCGATTTCTTCATCTTCAAAGTAACTTAAAAAGGGTGTTAGTTGCGTAAAAACAAGGGAATCACCGTTCATAACTAACCAAGCATCCGGCGTTAGTTCTGATTGTTCTACCGCTTGAACAAATCCTCCTGCTGTTCCCAAGGGTAGCAGTTCTTGGTAACACGAAACACGTATGTCTTTAAGAGGGAAATTAGTAAAATAGTCTTCGATTACATTTCCGAGATGTCCAGTTGATAAAAGGACTTTTGAAAAGCCTTGATTGTCTAAGTATCGCAGTATCCACTCAATAAATGGCTTTCCTGCCACTTCAGCCATTGGTTTCGGAATATTTGGTAATAAATGCTTAATTCTTGTGCCAAAGCCCCCCGCTAAAATGACGGGAATGGTTGAAATACCCATTGTTTTTTGATTATAAAGATTACATTTTAGATTGACCACAGAGTAACGATTAATGGGTCAAGCGTCAAGCAGTGAATGGTGAACAGTTATTAATTCTTAATTTCTAATTCTGTGATTAAGTAATCCTTTATTATTATTGGAAAATTCCCAAAAGAATAGATAATATCTCTTGAATATCTTGGGGAAATCGATACAAATTAATATCTTTAATAATTGTTTTTTCTTGTCTTTGCAAAATAGCAAAACGCCAAACTTCTCCAATTGTTAACGCTCCATATAATTGAGATAAGTTAGGGTTTTCTTCATAGTGATCTAGAGCAACCATTTCGTCCGCTAATTGGTTAAAGCCTCGATCTATATCTCCTTTCTTCGCTTCAATAACAATAACAATTAATTTTTGCTGCGATTTAATCAAATAATCAATAATTCCATTAAGTTTATCATTGATGTTAATAGGATATTCTATAGCGTTTCCCAAGGTTATGAGGTACAGTAACAGCAATGAGCAAACCAGTTACGAATATCATTTTGAGTAACTTGTAAAAGGGCTGAAGCTAAATGATCAATTAATTCTTGATAGTTTCTTGGTTTGAGTATTCTGAGAATAGATTTTACTTTAGACCAGCAATTTTCAATCGGGGAAAACTCAGGAGAATAAGGAGATAAATAAATCAGTTTTGCCCCAGTATTTTCAATAGTTTCTCTGACCATTTCTCCGAAATG
>JBFRWB010000111.1:0-2872 GCA_051439375.1 Microcystaceae cyanobacterium | reverse complement strand
ATTGATGTTTAATGGTACATTCCCAATTAGAGGCGGTACTTAAAAAGACTTCATGCTTACCTTGAGTGATTTCGTGGCGAATATTTGCCGATAAGCGAGGGCTATTTTTAATCAACCAGAGAAAAATATGGGTATCTAATAAAAGTTTCATTGAGGATAAAAAGAAGCCAAAATATCATCAGGTAACGGGTCATTAAAATTATCAGGAACAGTAAACTCTCCCTCAGCTAACCCAACAGGACAAGATTGATTTAAGGTGTGTAATAATTGACGAATTTGGCGAATTTCTGATGCGGTTAAGGGGTCATCAGGGTTTAATTCTTGTCCCGTTTCGCATAAGTGTTGCCATTTATTAAGTAAGGTTTGATTTAAGGAAAGTGTATCAACGGTTTGAAGATCAATGATAACTTCCTGACCATCAGGAATCTTAATATCTTCTAATAATTCAATAGTATTTCCTTTTTTAATGCCTTTAACGATAGTCATACGCTTCTTTCAAACTAAGGATGAGTAAAGGATTGTTAATCATTATAATCATCTTTTAGATTTAATGGATAAAATTGTTTAACTTCCATACATTTGTGTAATTAAATCTCTTAACATTTGAGCTTTTTCGTCAGACAAGTTATCTATCTTTTTAATTAATCGCTGTTTACTAATTGTCCGAATTTGATCAACTGCAATTTCAGCAGGTTTACCCATACAACTTATCAACAGACGACTACGCCATTTAGGATGCAGTTTTGAAGTTAAGGGACAAATAACGATGGTTTCTAGACGATCATTCATCTCATTTTGACTAATAACCACAACAGGACGAACTTTATTAATTTCACTGCCCGTTGTAGGATTCAAATCAGCTAAATAAATTTGATATCGTTTAGGATTCAAGATTAATATCCTCTTCTAATCCATCAGAAAGGGTAACATCCCAGTCTGACCAGTCTTCTTTTTCCTTTGCCATTTCTTGATAGGTTTCTTCCCATGATAGTTGTTCATCAGCACAATTGGGTGGCTGTTTTTGACTTTGTTGTTCTAATAGGTGAAAAGCTTCGGAAATCACTTCATTAATGCTTTGATATCTTCCCGTTTTTAGCTTTTCTTTAACAAAGTTTTCTTGTTCAAGAGTAAGAATAATTGACATAAACTCCATCTAGATTGAAAACAGTCGTTTCTCACTCCCTAGCTTATCAAACTTTCATAATTAAGACATAGAAAAGTCAAAAGGTTGAAGTCCTCCCCATCCTCAACAAGACTCCCCTCTCTATCAGGGAGAGGGTTGGGGGTGAGGGTACAAGATGAAATCCTTACCCCAATATTCAGCACATCCCCAGTTATTACAGATTAATTTAAGATTTGACCCTCTGGATAAATTCCCAACCCTTTAAAGCTCTCTCTGAGTGGCTTTATCTGCCTTTATCTATTAAAAATAAGAGTTTATTTGACAAAATGAGAGGGGGGGGTATAATGCGAGCGTTTATCAATTTAAAAACCCCAAAAGGGCTAAGTAAAGTGATTAGTCTCTTTATTTGTCCCTAAAATTACTCATTACATTTTGCTCAAGACCATGAATCGCACTGCACTAATTTCTCTTTCTACGTTCGGCCTCACCACTTCTTTGCTGATGGGTCAATCCGCTTATGCAGGAGTAATCCGTCAAGCCACTATCTCCACCACCGCAGGTAATACCTCTGGGAATTCTAACCAAATTGTTGATCAATCAGGACTCTCAAGTAACTACATCAGTGGGGCGACCGACTTTGATACCTTTGTTGCCGCCACCACACACGATGGCAGTTCTTTTTCTAGTACAGGATGGCTAGCGGATTCAGTTGACTGGACTGCCGACTTCGATTTGGGGGCAAGTTATGAAATCGACCGACTGGCTATCTGGAACGTTGACGCTACTGGTTCTTTGAGAGGATTTACCTTGGAAGCTTCCACAACGTCTGATTTTTCTAGCCCTATTGCTCTTGGTTCTTTTTCTGTGAATAATGGTACTGACTTTCCCAACTATCCAGCACAGACCTTCACGTTTGCCCCAACAACTGCTCAGTTTTTCCGTTTTTCTAATACAAGCAATGGTGGTTCTTCACTCGGAACGGGATTAGCGGAGGTCGCCTTCGGTGAATCTGATGGAACTCCCCCCCCACCTACCACTCCTGAACCCAGTACCTTGTTAGGCTTAATTGGGGTAGGTTTGTTAAGGGTTGTGACTGGCAAACGCAAGTAAATTATGAATTATGAATTCAGGTTGTGAGGAAGGTTATAAGAGCCTTCCTTTTATTGTCTGAATCAAGATTCTCAGGATTTAAGGATTTACAGGATTAATTCTTGATGGTGAATTCTAAACAATAAATGTTGCTGTGCTGTTTCTTTTGTAATTGTTAATTTTTACTTGGAGCGAAGCAACTGGTGTGAGGAAGGTTTAAGAGCCTTCCTTTTTTATGAGTAATGACTGTTCACTGTTAACTGTTCTTGGAGATAATTATGCTCATTCAAGAAATTTAATTGCTATATCTTGTAAAATTGTTTATAATAAAAAAGACAGTTATTATTTGAGGCCAATGAAGGTTCGAGATGTTATTAAAAAGATTGAGCAGGATGGCTGGTACTTTATTAAAATGAAAGGGTCACATCGTCAATACAAACATCGCCAGAAATCAGGAAAAGTTACTGTACCGGGTAAACCATCTGACGAATTGCCTCCCGGAACATTAAACAGTATCTTAAAACAAGCTCAAATTAAAGGAGAAAACTAATGCGTTATGCCATTTTAATTGAAAAAGCAGAAAACAATTATGCAGCTTATGTTCCCGATGTCCCCGGTTGTGTCGCAACAGGTTCGACTTTAGACGAAGTAAAACAACAA
>JBFRWB010000110.1:0-4040 GCA_051439375.1 Microcystaceae cyanobacterium | reverse complement strand
GGATCGCTAAAGGTAGACCAGACTAACTTTCCTTGGGGACTAAACCATTCGAGATCAATGTGATCATCTTCCACCGCTTCAGCATTGTCTGGGAAACTAGCTTCTACATTGACCTTGTAGCGTCCCTCAGACACAGAAACGGACTCTATGACCAGAGAACGGTTCACGACCTCGACAACGTGCTTTAAGGTATCATCTACCCGTTCGACGAGGGTACTACGAACATAGAAAAACACTCCTGTCGCAAACAGAAGCAACAAAACAGCTGTCACCGTGGTGTACCATAGGGCTAAACGACGGCGTGTCGCTTGAAACATAACTAAGTTAAATGATTCTCAATTTTCTATTTCTCATCTTTAATTATTTTATCTCATTTTAACTTGTTTTAAACAAGATAAATCCGCTTTTCCGAAATGAACACTAAAGGCTAAGTGTAAATTTTCTAACGACTTTACTAACCAGGGAACGCCCTCTCTGGTAAAGGATTCATAGTGATTAAATAAGATAGAAAAACGCTTTTCTAAATAGGGCTTGACCTTATTAGAAACCAGAACCACCTTTAACAGTAGCCCCATCGTACGAGTCACTCCCATATTAGAAATCATATCAACAAAAATATAGTGATCGGGTTTTTTGCTATTTTCCACCACTAAAAAGTTCATTAACTGACTAGCTGTACGTAACCTTAAGAACTCACTGGGTTTTTGATGATTACATTCCGGTAGGGTATTTTGTAATAATTGATAGAGATTCTTGTTAAATTGACCTTTGGAATATTTGGGATCTAAAGAGGTGAGGATATATTCATAGAGATCATCTTTATAGCGGCCAAAGGTTTGAGTATGAACGGTGTGACTCAAAAAGTTTTGAGATAAACTCTTATAGGTATAACCGCCATCCACTGTTCCCACATAATGTTTTAAAGCTTGATTTAATTATTTATCTTTGAGAAGGGTGGGGTTTTTGACAGGACGAATAATACGGCTTTTCTCTTCATATAATTGAGGAGAACGGGACATTTGCGCTAGTCTTACCTTGTAGGTGACATAGCGGGATAAATTGACTTCAAAACGCTTTTCGGTTTGGGTTTTAATCTTTCTGACGGTTTCTTGGTGTTCTTCGCTACTTTCCTCTCCCAATAAACAATGATTATAAAGATAGGGATAACGATGAATCAAATTACCCACTAAATTGGATTTATCGGGGTTTAATTTACTATTGATAACCCTTGCTAATCGCTGCAATTTGAGGTATTGATCGCATTGGGTAAAATTCTTAACGAGATATCTAACTCGATTGGCGGTATTCTGATATCCACTACGAGGAGGGGCTAAATTCTCAAATAAACCGATTAACTCAGGAATCGCAGCTTGTGACTGAACATCCATCTGCCAATGGTTGACTAGAATATGGCAACAACGGTTGAAAAAATAGTTAAACTGATCTTCAACGTTCTTGCGTTTGACAATTTTCTCTAAGGCTACATACACTTGTGGATGACGAAACCCTCGCGCTTCTACAAATAAGCGACGAAAATCTTCGACTAACTGACCTGGAGTATCCGTTCGGACTTGCTGTATTAAGTAGTCGTAGACAAGTTGTTCTTCTTGGGATCCTTGTTGTCGTGAGTAAGTTGCAGATAAGTTTTTCATGGCCGTCACCCCATTTTAATTGATTAATTCAACCTGGGGCTGTAGAATTCCGTTTATATTAGAGTGAATTTATTGCCCGCTTTTGGTTTGATGATAGAAATTGCTCAACCATTTTTACCTAATTGTTTGTGGTCAACAGTTTCGAGTTCATGGTTTAACTATTGTAATGTAACAATTCGGGAAAACGTTTAACAAACGATTTTTCTCGCAAATTATTAGATCATCTTTCGGTTAAACCCTCTGTCATAATTTTTATAGTTCGACATACTTTACTGTGTAGATTTGGTTTCTTAAAGACATCTCTTAAAGTAACGAAAAAGAATACCGACTGTATGTGATCAAGATCACAATTTTGCCACCCTTTTTTTTCAGTAAATATTTCCAAACGTCTTCTAGTAATTACATCAGAATAATCAAGTATGATACTCAGTGAAATTCCTAATATTTTGATAAACAACTTCCAAGAATCTGCTGGAGTCTTATTAGATAGAAAAATTGAAAAAATAAGCACAGATACCCGTGAATTACAAGAAGGTGATGTGTTTTTAGCCTTAAAAGGAGAAAATTTTGATGGTCATTGTTTTATAGAAAAGGCAATTGAGCAAGGAGCAGTGGCTCTTATTTTAGACCATGAAATATCTGTAAACTCCCCTAATGAAACTCCGCAAATTATTGTTAAAGATACCTTAAAGGCCTATCAACAACTAGGAAATTGGTGGCGAAATCAGATAAAAATTCCTATCATTGGCATCACGGGTTCTGTCGGCAAGACCACCACCAAAGAATTAATTGCTTCGGTTTTAGGGGTTTATGGAGAAGTTCATAAAACCCAAGCTAACTATAATAACGAAATTGGTGTTCCAAAAACCTTACTCGATTTAACAACCCATCATGATTATGCTGTGATTGAAATGGCTATGCGAGGACGGGGAGAAATCGCCCTCTTAACTCAAATTGCTGTTCCCACCATTGGCATTATTACGAATGTGGGAACAGCGCATATTGGCAGACTGGGATCACGAGAGGCGATCGCCCAAGCAAAATGTGAATTATTGGCCGAAATGCCTAAAGATTCAGTTGCGATTCTCAACCACGATGATCAACGTCTCATGGAAACAGCAGCCAGGGTATGGCAAGGAACAACCGTTACTTATGGGTTGGAAGGAGGCGATATTACAGGAAAATTATTAGAAAATCAAAAATTAAGGGTAAAAGGGATAGATTTTCCTTTGCCTTTGCCGGGTCGTCATAATGCCTTGAATTATTTGGCCGCTTTAGCCGTCCTACAAACCTTAAATTTAGATTGGACTCCCCTGACTCAAGGTGTAACCTTTAACCTACCCAAAGGGCGATCGCAAAAATATTCTTTGGCCAACGACATTGTCCTTTTAGATGAAACCTACAACGCCGGGTTAGAATCCATGAAAGCTGCTTTACAATTACTGAAGGATATGCCAGGAAAGCGTCATTTAGCGGTTTTAGGAACGATGAAAGAATTGGGCGAACACTCTCCCCAACTACATCAAGAAGTGGGGGAAATGGCTCAAAAATTGGGGCTGAATGGTCTTTTTATCTTGGAGGATGATCCTGAAGCGAAAGCCATTGCCCTAGGGGGAACAGAGATAGAAACCGAATCTTTTTTAACCCATGAGGCATTAATCCAACGGTTAACCACAATTCTGCAACCCGGCGATCGCGTATTATTTAAGGCATCTAATTCTGTGGGATTAAATCGTGTGGTGGAAGCCGTGCGTCAGATAATAGATAATGATTAAGACAATATTTTTGTACCCATGAATTATCAGCAAGAGAAAGACATCGCTTTAACAATCGTGACTGAGGCAGCCAAACTCTGTCAACGAGTACAAGAAAGTCAAGCAGGCCAAGCGATAACAAAGGCAGATACTAGCCCCGTGACGGTAGCTGACTTTGGGGCCCAAGCCATTTTATGTCAAGGGTTAGCTGAAGCGTTTCCTGATGATCCTGTCATTGGGGAAGAAGATGCCACCCTTTTAGAACAACCAGAGTTACAAACAGTCCGTAGCGAGATTATTGATCAGGTAAAAAAGAGTCTTCCCACGGCAACCCCTGAGAAGGTCATACACTGGATTAATTGGGGCAACGGCAGTGTTGGGGAACGTTATTGGACTTTAGATCCTATTGATGGCACAAAAGGGTTTATTCGTGGGGATCAGTATGCGGTGGCTTTGGCCTTGGTAGAAGCAGGAGAAATCAAGTTAGGCATTTTAGCCTGTCCTGCTTTTCCGAGAGAAAATGGTGAGAAAGGGATGATTTTTTTGGCAATTCGGGGTCAAGGGGCTGTAGAAATGCCTTTACAAGGAGGAATGCCTCAAGCCATTCGGGTTGATGCTTCTTGCGAGTTTCCAC
>JBFRWB010000109.1:0-2688 GCA_051439375.1 Microcystaceae cyanobacterium | reverse complement strand
ATCAGGAACTCGGTCGTAGCAACTGGTGTTCTGGTTCTTTTTCCACTGAATATAAAGCTTTTGCTCTGAGGCTTTATACCCAATGGCGGAGATAGCAGTAGAAGCGTTACAAGGTAAATCTTCTACTGCGAAAATCTCAATGCTATTGTGGATTTTAGTCGGTGTTTTATCTTTTGATAAAACCTTGTTTAACACTTGGGATTGAGTAGGAAACATTAGGCTTATTTGAGTAGCTTTGATCTGTAATGTTTCGTTAGAAACTAAGGATTTCAAGCATTGAGATCATCGGGAAGTCCAAACAATTCCATTTCCCCTGGCACGACTAATTGTTCCCAGTCCATCAAATAATAATCAAAGTCATCATAATTAGCTTCTTGAGCATGAACGTAAAATTGTTGATAACTCCAATCTTCTTGATTTTTGTACTTATTAATACCTATTTTGCTGACCAATCTAGCCAAATCATTCCAATCTTGATGCCCAAAACTGCCTAGAGGAACAAAAGTATGTCCTAAATAGGAAAAACGTGGCAGATTAATGGTTGGAATTAAAGCTTTAAAACTCGGACGACAACCTCTCAGTAGGCTATTGGCTAATGAATCTTCATTTTTCATTAAACAGTCATCTAAAAGCTGTTTTAATTGGGAAATAGTTAGGTAAAAATTCTTGGTTAGTCCTTGATTAAAAGCACTATCAATTAACTCGATATAATCTCGAAAAGGAGAATTTAACTCCTTCCAGTTAATTCGCTTAATTTTACTAGGGTCAATCGTAGTGATCGCCACGAGAATTCCCGATTTATTCTCAAAGAAATCAAGATTTATCAGATGGGTTTATCAAGATAAATCGAGATAATTTTCTGAGCAGCAGCTAATAATTGTCCGATTTCTAACATGATTTTTCTCCTTAATTAACAAAAAAAGGAAAGGGAGATAGGGTAACGGTTTTCTCCCCGTCTCCCTATCCCCCCGTCATCTACTGATGAATATGTTGCTCTTGAGCTTGGGTGTTATGATATTCGGGTTTATAGTCCCGTTTATCTTTCTTACCTAACGCTTTCTCCAGGTTTTGAGTCGCTTCCTCGCAAGAAGTCCCCGAATAACCTTGAGCTTCAATAGTAAAGTTACCGTCTTCGGCAATGGTGATAATTACTTTTTGTGACATAATTACACCCCCTGAAGAACTAACTGGACTTGCCCATTCTCGCTCTTTTCCTCAACTACACTAAAGCCATTACGTTTAGCTTCGAGAATAGCATAGTTTTTGGAGAGTTGCTGACGAAAATCGGCTAAATTGCCATGCCAGTACATATTATCAGCTACCAGTTGGTAGCCGTCATCTTGATGCAAAAACCCAATCTCCGCCCCACTGTGGGTTTGTTCACGGGGGATAACAATATGGGCAACAGCACGGCTACTCCACATCGTTTGTAAGCGAACAGGTTGGGAATGACTAACAGGTTGATACCCCATTTGTTTGAGGGATTTTAACAACAGTTTCTTGTTTTTGTACTGGGTTCGGACTGTGGTAAAATGGGACATATTTCTCCGTAATTATTAACAAGAAACCCTACCAACTCCCTTGAGTTAGTAGGGGATGATGGGAGATGAATTAATCATCTACAAAAAAAAGCCCGTTAGGGCAAAAAAATCCCTGCTTAAAACAGGGAAGATTAAAAGTTGATTAAACTTGATGATTCTATTTTAACTGATGAGGATAATCTAACCCGTTAACAATGTAAATCTCATCATCCATCAAATAAGCATAGATTTCATTCCAGCAACTCTCGGGTGCTGAGGTCTCGAAATCGGATGAATTCCATCCCTCAATGGGATAGGGATAAAAACCCGGTTCAGGATCAGGACTAAACGGGAAAGGAAAACGATTATCATTAGCTTCCTCAGAGAATGCTGGCTTAAATGTATGCCCTAAATACTCAAATTTAAGCTCAAGAAACTCTTGATAATCTTTTAAGGCAACTTCAATATGAGACTCAGCCCACTCCTCGTAATTACTAGGGAGTTGCTTATAAGGAAATAATCCTTGAAATCGCTCAAAATCTTGGATTGATTCAGGAGTATCGAAATCCTCAGATTCTGGTTCTTTAATGGGAATGTTAATCTCAGGAACAAGCCAACGAGAAGAGTCAACTTTAATAGGAGGTAAAGTGTCAGTTTTCATCAGTTTTTGGTGACAATAAATAGCTGCACAAAAAAAAGACCGTAAAGGTCTTCATAATCTTTAATAATTGAATTAAAAGGAATTAACCAGCTAATTTCTGTTGGCACCAATATTCCCGTAATTTACGTTGATAGGCGTGCCAATACGCATCGTTCTGGGGAAAACGAGGGTCAATGCCGATCGCACCGTCGAATTCGCCCTCACCTTCGTAATGGCGACTATCGGGGCTAAATCGAGCCGCTTGTTCATAAGCGACAGTCACAGGATCCTGAAGCTGCATCCAAGTGTCTTCAACTGAAGGAAACATAGTTTATCTCCGTTTTTGTGCTGAACTGGGTGTCTTAAAACGGACATGAAGCCCTTGAGAAACTTCAGCAAAGTCGCTGATATTTACGTTTTACTTGGGTGTCTAAGACTGATTTGACGACAGGAGTTTCTAGGGTTAAGCCCCAATATCCTATTTGGGTTTTCCAAGTTAATAATAGGTCTTGATAACGAGAGGAGAGC
>JBFRWB010000108.1:0-53382 GCA_051439375.1 Microcystaceae cyanobacterium | reverse complement strand
ATGTGTATAAGAGACAGTCTTAATGCCCTGTTGATTGGTTAAAATATGATTCAGTAGAGTTGTTTTTACACAGCCTAAAAATCCTGTAATAATAGTGACAGGTAAACCATGCTTAGGCGTATACATTGGGGTTGAAGGGTTCGTTTGAAGGTCAACAGTTTGCATAATCTATTCGCTCTCCTAAGCTCAATGCGTAGGGCTACACTTTCTCCATCCTAAACCCTGATTCAAAATCAGAATATTAAAAAGGCCTAACATAAAAAAATCCGTCTGGCCGAGTTTGGACAACAGACGGTGGAAAGGCAATGATTAAGACTAAATTGGCAAAATTAAGCGATGACAGCAGCGTTACCTTCGATAGCGAAACCTCTCGCTTTCCATGCAGATAAGCCACCTTTCAACTCAGCGACATTCAAGTAGCCAGCTTCACGCAACAGAGTTGCTGCTTCGGCGGTTGCTTCGTCAACGTCACCGTAAATGTAAATATCACGGACTAATTCTAAGCTTGTTAATGCAGAAGAGACTAAATCAGTCATGGGAATGGAAACTGCGCCCATAATGTGGCTAACATTGAATGCGTCACGGCTGCGTACATCAATAATGGTTAGTGCAGGTTCACCCCAGTTGAGGCGGCTATGTAAGACTTGGACTGTGCTTTGGGCTTTGATGCTTGGAGGAATAGGGACTATACCAGATAAAGTCATGAGTTTTGTTTGGGTAAGGTGTCTGTGTCAACACTAATTATCGTAACAAATCTTTACAGATATGTAAAGCATTGTAAATAAAGTTTGACAAAATTACCGGTAAGCTGATCCGATGCTGAGAGCAAATCCGGTTCAGAAGACGATATTATAAGCGTCAGGAGTTGTAAAGACGTTTTTTTACGATAATTATGGGTCTTATTAGCTAATTAATTTGATAAACACCCCTTTATAAGAGTTTAGCAGTCGGAAATTGCCCCATCGAACTCAATACTGTTCGGGTAACAAAATCTGGGTGTGTGAGAGTGTGAGGAGATGGGCAGGTGTGGGGCTTATAAAGGTAGGTTTTTTACCCGAAGTGTAGTTTTTGAGTAGGGCGTGAGGAATGAGGAGTAAGAAGAATTTGTATCCGACCCTAAAAATCAATAAATCCAGTAAAATAACCCTCAAAAAAGTGAATTTTCTCCCCACTCCCAACTTCCCACTCCCAACTCCCAACTTCCCACTCCCAACTCCCCACTCCCGTCACCCTTGACGAATCGATTTATTAATTTTAGATTTAGGAATCTAGGGATGTCTTTTAACAACTGCCAATATTAACAGAGTAGTGTAATTTTAAATTTTCCAATTGACCCTCGTGCCAAATTCTAAAAAAACGATCAAAGTTGATTTAAGTAACGATTATCCCTGTCCTTGTCGGCGCAAGGGCAGATTACTTCCCATTACCTTGACAGAAGCCTTTGGTTGCGATCGCTGTCAACAAATCTTCGTACTAGACGATAATGGACAGGTGATTGAACAATTATCCTCTAGTTATCCTTATAAACGAGCGTGGCGTTGGACAGGCTATCGTTGGCTTCCCCTACGTCACAATTTGAGCTATGGCTCTTTTCCCTTACTAGCGGGCATCTTCTTAACAATGTTTATGGTAGGGTTGATGTTGGCATGGCGATCGCAGATTGGTTTATTTCTTTGGACAGTAATGGCAGTATTATTGGTGGTTATCCCTGCGATTGTCTTTTGGTTAGCCTATCGACGTTAATCTGAATGTAGAATGTGCGAATGTAGGGGCGTAATTGTTTGCGCCCATTACACTTTGTTATTTAATCAATTTTTTGCTGACACAACTAAGTTTCTCAGATTTTCTTAGAAAAAATGACGCAATAGATATAGCAAAGAATTTGATAACAAAAAGACTAATACGTTTTGAAGAGATTTTTACAGGATGTCTTCATCGCTTCCACAAATTGAGCAACCCGAATGGGATCAACAGCTTCGGTCATTCTACCGTATCGTTTGAGGGAACTAGCAACAATGACCCCATCAGCCGCTTGCATCAATTTACCAATATTTTCCCAATTTGCCCCACTCCCAATCAAAATAGGTGTTCCATTAGCAGCAGTCGCAGCTATTTCTAAGTCTTCTAAACTGGGGGGGCTTCCTGTTGCCCAACCTGATAAAATGACCCCATCCGCTAATCCTCGCTCAATAGTATCTTTGATGACAGCACTTAAATTCGGTGTTCCCAAAGGTTGGGCGTGTTTAACTAAGACATCGGCAAAAATGGCAACATCTGCCGCTAAATCTCGGCGATACCGTAGGAGTTCATAGGCTTTGCCTTCAATTAACCCTTGATCTGTTGCCATAACCCCTGTTAAAACATTAACTCGGATGAATTGAGCTTGGACACAGGTAGCGATCGCCATACTGCTGATGGCATCATTACGGAGTAGGTTAATGCCAACAGGGATGACTACTAAATTTTGGATGCGATCAACAATCAGCGTCATTGCGCTTATGATGGCAGGATCGACTTGATCTTTGGCAAAGGGAGCATCAAAGAAGTTTTCGATAATAATGCCATCTACACCACCAGCCGCAAGGGCAGTAGCTTCTTGTTCAGCCCTTTCAATAACGGCGGTTAGATCCCCTCCCCAACGAGCAGATGTGGGTAAAGGTAACAAATGAACAACGCCGATGATCGGGTTAGGGGTGTTAAAAAGTTTTTTTAAGTCCACGGAATTTTAACCTAATTGCGCCACCGATTTCTTGATGTCGTTTGCGTTTGCTAAATGTCCAACGTTTAATCATATCAGGTTTTGGGGGACTAATTTTATCACTGTCCGTTTGAGGTTAGAAGTATGATGCTACACACAATTAAAAATTGTGAGTGTTTAATTCTGAGATTTCCTAAGAATGTAAGAGACACTCAAGACAAAAATTAAAAATTAAAAAGCAATCCCTGAGATGAATATGATCCTTCAATTTCTTATGGAACGTTTCCACTAAATCCTATCAGAATGCAGAAGATAATATGTTATTGTTTACAGGTCTGAAAGTGGGGCATTTAACCCATTGTCGAAAAGTCCAAAAAATAGGGAATATATTGGTTTAAATTGAGAGAAAGATCCTTAAAAGAGGTACAATATCTATTTAATGATCTCAAATGTCTCTTGACTTAATAAACCCCGATGATAAGCCAAATTTTACAACAACTCCTTGATAAACAATCTCTTTCCCAAGATCAAGCCTCTCAATTGATGGAAGGATGGTTGAAAGAAGACATTCCCGATGTCATTTCAGGGGCAATTCTAGCAGCTATTCAAGCTAAAGGAGTCTCTGCGACTGAACTAGCAGGAATGGCTAAGGTTTTACAAGCTCAATCCCTTCATAAAAGTCCTATTAACCATTCTACTCCCGTTGTCGATACCTGTGGTACAGGCGGAGATGGTGCATCCACCTTCAATATATCAACCGCCGTCGCCTTTGTTGTCGCTGCTGCGGGGGTAAAAGTCGCTAAACATGGAAACCGTTCCGCATCCAGTAAAGTGGGGTCAGCCGATGTGTTAGAGTCATTGGGGGTCAATTTAACTGCACCCATAGAGAGGGTAGAAGCTGCTTTAGATGCAGTGGGTGTGACCTTCTTATTTGCCCCCGGTTGGCATCCTGCAATGAAAAGTGTCGCCAATTTACGAAAAACTCTTAAAATCCGCACTATATTTAACTTATTAGGACCTTTGGTCAATCCTCTATGCCCAACAGGTCAAATCATTGGGGTTTATTCTCCTCAATTTTTAACCCCAATGGCAGAAGCATTACAACTATTAGAGGTATCTAGAGGGATGATTTTACACGGCCGAGAAGGGTTAGATGAAGGAGGATTAGGCGATAATACAGATTTAGCGATTCTTTCAGGAGAAGCTGTTACAATGAGTGATATCAACCCAGAAGAATTAGGACTCACTAAAGCCCCTTTAACTGCCTTAAAAGGAGGAGAAGTAGCAGAAAATAGAGCAATTTTACAAGCCGTTTTACAAGGAAAAGGAACACCTGCTCAGATGGATGCAGTAGCCTTAAATGCGTCCTTTGCCTTACAGGTTGCAGATATGATTCCCATTGATAACCATCAGCAAGGAGTTAATATGGCGCAGGATATTCTTAATAGTGGTTTAGCATGGCAAAAATTGACTGAATTAGTCGCTTTTCTGCAAAACTAACCCTACTTATTTTACTGGGGAGTAAGACAACAAAACTATTATTGAAAATAGTTAGAGAATTAAACATTTTTCCAAAAAACAAAGCATAACTATAGCTTTTTAGTTCCACATAGAATACCAAAGCGAATCAATCCTCGTTCATATCCTCGACTCATCAAATTTAAAGAAAGTGCGCCTTGAAATGTCTTTAAATCACTTTTTAATAACTGTGGTAAAGTTGAAATGTCTAATGCACTATTGATGACTTCGTTCCAAAATGGGGCAACTGAAATTGACCAATCATCGGTTTTAATTTCTTGAAATCCACAATCAGAGGCAATTTGTTCATACTCAGGTAAAGAAATAACATAGGGTAAATAATAAACTCGATAAATTTCTGCCAAATGTTTCTGTTCATCGGGGGTTAATTCCCCTGCCAAAGAAGTCGTAGGACGATGACACCAAGTCGCTAAAATAAATGTGCCATTGGGTTTAAGAACTCGATAACATTCTTGGAGAAATTTTGCTTTATCGGGCATATGTTCACCACTTTCTAATGACCAAACTAAATCAAATTGATTATCTTCAAAAGGCATATTTAGCGCATCAGCAACTTGAAAGGTAACTTGTTGCTCCAAATGATCATTAATTGCTCTTTCTCCTGCTCTTTCAGCTTGCACGGGAGAGAGAGTAATCCCTTGTCCTACTGCATTATATTTATTTGCTAGATATAAAGTGCTACCCCCAATTCCACAGCCAATATCGACAAAATCATAACAGGTTTTTACCCCCGACCAACTGAGTAATTCCTCGATTAAATCAATTTGAGCTTGACGACGATTAACTTTATACTTACCTTGACGACCGTAGTAACCGTGGTGCATATGCTCACCCCAAGTGGTTTCCCATAGTTGACTAGACGCGTCATAAAAGTCTTGTATTTGCTGATAAAGGTTATTGCTCATTTTATAGTTCTCCTAACTATTTTTTTAGGTGTTTTAAGATGTCTTGTTCCACTTGCTCAGGAGAAGTGTCTGCTGGAATCGTTAATAGTCGTTTTGTTCCTTCATAATATTCTAAAATGGGAATTGTTCGGCTTTTGAATGCCTTAATACGACGGTCAATCACATCAGGATTATCATCCAACAAAGAACGAGATAAGGAACGTTCTTGCATGATAGGTTCACTCAGCTTTAAGTAAATTGCCCAGTCTATTTTTTGATTTAATTCTTCTAGTAAAAAGTCCAATTCTTCAGCCTGAAAAGCAGTGCGAGGATAACCATCTAATACCCATCCCATGGACATATCTGTTTTGAGAAGACGTTGACGCATAAATTGAATCATTATCTCATCGGGTAATAATTCTCCTTTTTCAACATAGGGTTCGGCTTTTTGGCCAAGGGATGTGTTAGCTGAAATGGCTTCCCGTAAAATTCCCCCTGTGGAAATAGCGGAAATATTCAGACTTTTGCTTAATCTGAGGGATTGAGTCCCTTTTCCTGCACCGGGGCCGCCTAGCATGACTAACCGCATAAGCCACTACTCCTTGATGATTTGAGATTGTTAGTCTTTTTTTCATTGTATATCGTTTTTTAGGAGAATTTTCGCCTAATTTTCTCAACCCCATTGAAGGACATCATCCATTTAATTGAAGAAAAAATAAAACTTAAATGACTTTACAGAAACAATTCATGAATTATTCCCGCTGAATCTAACTATTTAGAAAATTGTAAAATCATATAGCGAATAAGTTGTGTTTTTGAAAGAAAATATAATCCTTCTATTCCTGCCCAAATACTTATAGTCTTCTGTGGATTCATAATTTTATGAAGTATTGGATAAGTAGGTAGGGTATTTACTGTTATATCTTGATAGTCTGTCAACTTGAACCCAACTTTTTGTGCTAATTTTTGATAGTGAGACAGAGGGATGAAGGTAGTAATGGGTGTATCAGTCTTAACTGTTCCATAACTTTTTCCTACTAACTGATTAATCAGTTTTTCGGAAGCTGTCCATAATGGGGCAAGGGGTTCAACGGGTAAAAAATCGCAAATAGTGACTGTGCCATTCGGTTTAAGTAATCGGTAAGCTTCTTCAAAAAAGGCTAATCGACTAGGAAAAGAAAAGATACATTCAACGGCTAATACTCGGTCAAAATCAGAGGCTTTTATGGAGATTTGACAGGCATTGTCGTTGAGAAAAGTAATAGAATTAGATGGATTAGGGATGACAATTTCTTTGGCTCTTGTTACTTGCTCTTTATCAATATTGATACCAAATAGATTCATATTATGATAGTTTTCATTAATGCGAGCAATTGTGCCACCAAATCCGCAACCTGCATCTACAATTTTTTGACCACTCTCAATTTGTGCCGTTTTAATCATTTCTTTACTAAGGTTTTCAGATGCGATCGCAAAATCTTCTAATGTTCCATCTGCTAAGGTTGGATTAAGCCAATATCCCCAATGAATATGACGACCAAAAGCTGATAAAGCGTCTTGATCACCTGATTTAATTTTCTGAGGTAAAGTGTCAAAGTAAGACATAATTATAGGACTAAAAAATAAAAAGTGTTTCTATTCAAAGAATATCATATTTTTAAAACAGACTCAGTTGTTGAGGAAGAGGGGGAATCGTTTCCCAAGGTAAAGAAGGAATATTAATGTTTGCTTTTTCTAACTGTTGTTGAAAATAACGAGCCGTTGCGGGAGAATAGTCTTCGATGGGACAATGAATAAAGAAAAATAAGGTCATCTCTTTGGCTAACCAACTATCAACTTGTTTAACCCATTCTTGAAGATAGCTAAAATTAAATTCTGATTTGGGATGACTAATAAAGCGAATTACACTAAAGTTTGCAGTGGCTTGATACTGTAGAGGAACAGCCGGTTTGCGACGCTTTGAGTTGACTTGAGGATCATCAGGACAATTATAAATTGGACGAGTATCTAAGAGAACTTTTCCTATATTTAGTTGGGTCAAAGAATCATTTAATTGATCTTGATAAGGGGGTTTAAACCAATCTAAATGACGAACTTCTAAGGCAATATTAACAGGGAAAGGAGTTAACGCCTGTAAAAAACCTTGTAAATCTTCTTGATAGTCTGGACTATAGTTAGGGGGAAGTTGGGCGAAAATTGCCCCTAAACGCTTCTCTAGGGGGAAAACCCGCTCAATAAATGCGATCGCTTCTGGGATTTTTGGCGTTAATAACCCTTGATGGGTGATGGTTTTGGGAAATTTAAGGCAAAATCTAAAAGAAGGTGGGGTTTGCTTGCACCATCGTTGTACGGTTTCTGGGGACGGGACAGCATAAAAAGTCGTATTTCCTTCAACAGTGGTGAGCCGTTGACTATAAAGGGATAAAAGGTCTTTATTGGCTGTTTTCGGCGGATAAAATGAGCCTAACCACCCTCCATAAGACCAAACAGCACATCCTAAATAAAATGTCATTCTCTATTCGCTCTTGTTTAAGCAAATTCCCAACATTCGCTACGAGTTAAGCGAATTTCTGCCAAAGTAAAAATGACTGGAATAATGCGTCCATAATTAGTTGTAATCGCTCGCCACCCCAAATCAGCCAAAAACCAGCCCCATAATACCGGCCCAACAAAGGCAAAAACTGAGCGAACCGCACCATATCGAGCGGCTGTCATTGCCATTCCCCGTTGAGCCGATTTTACCGCTAATTGATTAGCCAGCACACCGCCTCCCTTCACAATTGTCGTCTTAGCCATTTGATATTGGGTAAAATGAAGGGCAAACTGACGAGCAATCTGTTTTAAAATCAGTGATTTCAGGAGAGAATTGACAGCAATAACACTACTTCCTTTGAGAATAAGATTTACTGGGTTGTTTTGCAGATTGATAGGAATCGGTTCGGGTAATGACTGTTGAGACAAAGCATTTTTTACCTTGCGAGTAATACTTTTTTTATCCGCTACAGGTAGTTTTTTCCACGCTTTCTCGATGAGATGTAAAAAAATCTCCGCTTCGATGTCTGTTGTCGTCATCTGTTGAGCGTAGGGAATTTTCAGATACTGACAAACTTGAATAAGTGCTTTACGGTAGCTAAATTCCTGTGTTTTTCCCTTTAAAACCGTTAAACCATCGGAAGCAAGGTAGCGAAATCGATCTTCTATCGCATCTATTTGACTTTGCCAGTCTCTGCTTTGAATTTCATCAGGTTGGGGAACATTTACATAGTCAATGGGGTTAAGTTTCCGACTAAAGAGAATTTTCGTAAACTGTTGTAATTCTTCTTCGGTTGCTAGTTCAAGTGCTGTTCTAAGTTCGTCCAAGGTTTTACCCTCCACCACTCCTTATTTGAGTTGGTTTATGATCGTGTCCATTGTAGCCTAATCTTGATCAAGTTCAATGTTCGGGTTAGGGATTCAGCATTTTGGGAAATCTGACATTTCTCTGCTATATTTTAGATGCTGAGTTGTTAGGAGTTCCTTTCCTGTCTTTAGAAGCAATCGCCTTACCCCCTAATCCTGATCCCTCTTGTCAATATCTGCTCGTTGCTCTCCACGGATGGGGCGCAAATTATCAGGATTTAGCCCCCTTAGCCTCGGTTTTTAAGCTACCTGACTATCAATTTATCTTTCCGAATGCACCCTTTCCCCATCCTCAAGTGCTGGGGGGACGGGCTTGGTATGCTCTAGAAAGTCCAGACTATGAAGGATTAACCGAAGGTCGTCAGATGTTGTTAGACTGGATTTTATCCCTAGAAAAGAAAACAGGTGTTCCTTTATCTCGGACAGTGTTAAGTGGTTTTTCTCAGGGAGGGGCAATGGTGTTGGATGTAGGATTAGATTTGCCTGTTGCTGCGTTGTGTATTCTAAGCGGCTATTTGCATTTTAAGCCCGAAGCCCGGGGAGAGGTCAATATTCCACCGATTTTAATCATTCATGGTACGCAGGATATGGTTGTTCCCCTTAAAGCAGCCCAACAAGCGAGAGACGAATTAGTTGGGTTAGGGGCGCAAGTTGACTATCAAGAGTTTGAAATGGGTCATGAAATTCCCCCTCCTGCGTTAGCAAAGGTGCAGCAATTTATCCAAGATTTACCGAGATAATAATCCATTATTTCATTCCATAGTAAGGTGTTTGACATTTTTTTGTTCTCTGTTCCCTGTTTTTCCCAAAAGCAAAAGATTCTGTACCGCACAACGCGAGAGAATTGCTATGTAGAGGTTATTAAATAAGAAATTCTGGGAGAGTTAGCCCCAATTGGAGAACAAAAATACTTTTCTATCTTTTATTGACTCTATTATTAAAACCTAGAACCTCGCAGAAATTCAATTAAGAGTATCGACTCTCTTCTATGGTATTAGTAAAACTTTTTACCACAATAAATACAGCTTAAAAGTCTTTGTTACTTTTTGTAAAGAAAGCCCAATTGTTCTTGACTTTTGAGCAAAATACGGTAGGTTGCGATCGCCTGTCTGTCGGGGATTGAGAGAGTTTTAATTATTGTTAAGCTTTCCTTACGAAAATGAAGAGAAGGACTTATCATTTTGTATTGATGCTTTTTCCTGACTCTGTCAAGAATCAGATGAATGAAGCAACATTAACGAGACGTAAAAAGTTCTCACTCTTTGCGGATCTTGTATTAAACTATCCTCAAATAGGAAACCCTTTATTTAGTCCATTGTCGAGAGAGGAATCCTCATGACAATCAGTCCTCCCGAAAGAGAGGCGAAAGCCAAAGTTATGGTAGATACTGACCCGGTGCCTACTTCATTAGAAAAATGGGGTAAACCCGGTCACTTTGACCGTACTTTGGCCAGAGGACCCAAAACCACCACATGGATTTGGAATCTTCACGCCGATGCTCACGATTTTGATAGTCAAACAAGCGATTTAGAAGATATTTCTCGTAAAATCTTCAGCGCACATTTTGGTCACTTAGCCGTTGTCTTCGTTTGGTTAAGTGGAATGTACTTCCACGGAGCTAAGTTTTCTAACTACGAAGCTTGGTTGTCCGATCCCACCAGTATTAAACCCAGCGCCCAAGTGGTCTGGCCTATTGTGGGACAAGGAATTTTAAATGCAGATGTCGGTGGCGGCTTCCACGGCATCCAAATTACCTCTGGATTCTTCTATCTTTGGAGAGCATCTGGTTTTACCAATAGCTATCAACTATACTGCACCGCCATCGGTGGGTTAGTTATGGCTGCCTTGATGATCTTCGCAGGTTGGTTCCATTACCACAAAAAAGCTCCCAAGCTGGAATGGTTCCAAAACGTCGAATCAATGATGAACCACCACTTATCCGGTTTATTGGGACTGGGTTCATTGGGTTGGGCAGGACATCAAATTCATGTTTCCATGCCCATTAATAAGCTTTTGGATTCGGGTGTAGCCCCTGCGGATATCCCCCTTCCCCACGAGTTCATCCTCGATCCCGGCAAGATGGCAGAACTGTACCCCAGTTTTGCTCAAGGACTGACCCCCTTCTTCACCTTGAACTGGGGTGCTTATTCCGACTTTTTAACCTTCAAAGGCGGATTAAATCCAGTCACAGGCAGTCTTTGGTTATCAGATCAAGCGCATCACCACTTAGCGATCGCTGTTCTGTTCATCATTGCGGGTCATATGTACCGTACCAACTGGGGAATCGGTCATAGCATGAAGGAAATCCTCGAAGCCCATAAAGGCCCCTTCACAGGAGACGGCCACAAAGGGCTTTACGAAATTCTGACCACTTCATGGCACGCCCAATTAGCGATTAACCTTGCTCTATTAGGCTCATTGACAATCATCGTGGCACAGCATATGTATGCCATGCCTCCCTACCCTTACCAAGCGATCGATTACGGAACGCAACTTTCCCTCTTCACTCACCATATGTGGATTGGCGGCTTCCTAGTCGTTGGGGCAGGTGCCCACGGTGCGATCTTCATGGTTCGGGATTACGATCCAGCCAAGAACGTCAATAACCTCCTAGATCGGGTGATTCGTCATCGGGATGCCATTATTTCTCACCTTAATTGGGTTTGTATCTTCCTTGGCTTCCATAGCTTTGGTTTATACATCCACAATGACACCATGAGAGCCTTGGGTCGTCCCCAAGATATGTTCTCCGATACGGCGATTCAGTTACAGCCTATCTTTGCCCAATGGATTCAAAATATCCATACCCTTGCCCCCGGTGGCACTGCCCCCACTGCACTTGCTCCTGCGAGTTATGCCTTTGGTGGAGAAACCATTGCAGTAGCAGGTAAAGTTGCGGTTATGCCCATCGCTTTGGGAACGGCTGACTTCATGGTTCATCACATCCATGCCTTTACCATCCACGTAACCGTCTTAATTCTCCTCAAAGGGGTACTTTATGCCCGCAGCTCTCGTCTTATCCCCGATAAGTCCGAACTCGGCTTCCGCTTCCCCTGTGATGGTCCTGGACGGGGTGGTACTTGTCAAGTATCAGGTTGGGATCATGTGTTCCTCGGCCTGTTCTGGATGTACAACTCCCTCTCCATCGTGATTTTCCACTTTAGTTGGAAAATGCAGTCCGATGTTTGGGGAACCGTTGCCCCTGACGGCACAGTTAACCATGTCACCGCAGGTAACTTTGCCCAAAGTGCCATTACCATCAATGGTTGGTTACGGGACTTCCTCTGGGCGCAAGCAGCCAATGTGATTAACTCCTACGGTTCTGCATTGTCAGCCTACGGCATCATGTTCTTAGCTGGACACTTCGTTTTTGCCTTTAGCTTAATGTTCCTCTTCAGTGGACGGGGTTACTGGCAAGAATTGATCGAGTCCATCGTTTGGGCGCACAACAAACTTAAAGTTGCCCCTGCGATTCAACCTCGTGCCTTGAGTATTATTCAAGGTCGGGCAGTGGGTGTTGCTCACTACCTGTTAGGGGGAATTGTCACCACATGGGCATTCTTCCTAGCCAGAAGCCTATCCATTGGCTAAACTTTCGGTTAAGGGGTTTGGGAATCGGAATGGCGGTTAGATTAAGATTTAAACGTTATTCCTCTACCCAACCCAACAACTGCTTTAAGATAAAACCAGCAGTTTGATGTACTAGCTTCTTCAAATTGCGCTTCAAGGAGAATTTCCTACATAGCTATGGCAACTAAATTTCCCAAATTTAGCCAGGATCTCGCACAAGACCCGACTACTCGTCGGATCTGGTATGGGATTGCCACGGCCCACGATTTTGAAAGTCATGATGGCATGACCGAGGAAAATCTCTACCAAAAGATTTTTGCCTCCCATTTTGGTCACCTCGCTATCATCTTTCTGTGGACCTCCGGTACTCTCTTCCACGTCGCCTGGCAAGGTAACTTCGAGCAGTGGATCACCGATCCATTAAATATCACTCCCATCGCCCATGCGATTTGGGATCCTCAGTTTGGTCAAGGAGCGATCGACGCTTTCACCCAAGCAGGTGCTTCCTATCCCGTTGATGTCGCTTACTCTGGTGTTTATCACTGGTTCTACACCATTGGGATGAGAACGAATGGGGATCTCTATCAAGGATCAATCTTCTTGTTGATTCTCTCTTCCTTGTTCCTATTCGCTGGTTGGTTGCACTTACAACCCAAGTTCCGTCCGAGCCTTTCTTGGTTCAAAAATGCAGAATCTCGCCTCAATCACCATCTAGCTGGTTTATTTGGCGTAAGTTCTTTAGCATGGACCGGACACTTGGTTCACGTCGCCATCCCCGAATCCCGTGGTCAACACGTCGGTTGGGATAACTTCCTCTCCACACCTCCCCATCCAGCTGGGTTAGTTCCCTTCTTTACTGGAAATTGGGGTGTGTATGCAGAGAATCCTGATACTGCCGGCCACATCTTCGGAACTGCACAGGGCGCAGGAACGGCAATCTTAACCTTCTTAGGTGGCTTCCATCCCCAAACCGAATCTCTTTGGTTAACGGACATGGCCCATCACCATTTGGCGATCGCAGTGATCTTCATCTTCGCAGGTCATATGTATCGTACCAACTGGGCGATCGGTCACAGCATTCGGGACATTCTCAACACTCACAAGCCTCCTAGTGGAAAATTGGGTGCGGGTCACACAAATATGTATGACACCGTTAACAACTCCCTTCACTTCCAATTAGGATTAGCCTTAGCTTGCTTAGGGGTGATCACCTCTTTGGTGGCGCAACATATGTATGCCTTACCCCCCTATGCCTTTATGTCGAAAGACTACACCACCATGGCTGCCCTTTATACCCATCACCAGTACATTGCTGGTTTCTTGATGGTAGGTGCATTTGCCCACGGTGCAATCTTCTTTGTCCGTGACTATGATCCTGAAGCTAATAAAGACAATGTGTTAGCTCGGATGTTAGAACACAAAGAGGCGATTATTTCCCACTTAAGTTGGGTGTCTCTCTTCCTTGGTTTCCACACCTTGGGACTCTATGTTCACAACGATGTCGTCGTTGCTTTCGGTACACCCGAAAAACAAATCTTAATTGAACCTGTCTTTGCACAGTGGGTTCAAGCGGCTTCTGGTAAAGCACTCTATGGGTTTGATACCTTACTTTCTAACCCTGATAGTATTGCTTACACCGCCTATCCTAACTATGCCAACGTTTGGTTACCTGGATGGTTAGATGCCATTAACAGTGGGGCTAACTCCTTGTTCTTAACCATTGGACCTGGAGACTTCTTAGTTCACCATGCGATCGCATTAGGGTTACATACCACCACCTTAATCTTAGTGAAAGGTGCGTTAGATGCTCGTGGTTCTAAGTTAATGCCTGACAAAAAAGACTTCGGTTATTCCTTCCCTTGTGATGGTCCTGGCCGTGGTGGTACTTGTGACATCTCTGCTTGGGATGCCATGTACTTAGCCATGTTCTGGATGCTGAATACTTTAGGTTGGTTAACCTTCTATTGGCACTGGAAGCATTTGACCTTATGGTCGGGTAATGTGGCACAGTTTAACGAGAATTCTACCTATTTAATGGGTTGGTTCCGTGACTACCTCTGGGCAAACTCTGCACAGTTAATCAATGGCTATAACCCCTATGGCGTGAATAACTTGTCTGTTTGGGCATGGATGTTCCTCTTCGGACACCTTGTTTGGGCAACGGGCTTCATGTTCCTCATCTCTTGGCGGGGTTACTGGCAAGAATTAATCGAAACGATTGTTTGGGCGCATCAACGCACACCTTTAGCGAACCTCGTTCGTTGGAAGGACAAGCCTGTTGCACTTTCTATCGTTCAAGCTCGTTTAGTTGGGTTAGCTCACTTTACTGTGGGGTATATCTTAACTTACGCAGCGTTCTTAATTGCTTCGACGGCGGGCAAGTTCGGTTAACGACTTGTTTCTTTTGAGGTAATAATAACTTCCCCTACCTTTATTGGTGGGGGTTTTTGTAGAAAAATCCAAAACCTGACATCTCCTTACCCGAATTATAAGTTAACGGTGAGATTGTAAACCCATTTTATGAGGTATAAGTCATGGTACTAGAGTTAGGGGAAACTATTCATAATGGAGAATACACGATCAAACAAAAATTAGGTGATGGAGATAACGGAAAAAGATCATGTTCTCAGAACAAGCAGAACGCTGGTCACAAAGAATTAAATTTGCTTTAAGTAAGGGAGATAACAATTTAGCTGAAGAAGGTTCTCATATCCAAGAACAGTATTTAGAGCAAATTAAATCTCTTGACCCATCTATTAGACAAATGTCTAAAATAGTGAAGGATGCCAGACAAGAACTTGTCGATTTAGGAACTCAAATTTCATTGATGAAATTTAATGATACTTTATCAATTAATATGCTTATTGATAAATTTGATACTTGTTATAAAAAGATGTAGGTTTCCTTTTCTATCTTCTTCTTATTAGAAGAAGATGAAAAAGCGATAGAAGACTATAGCAAAGGTATTACTATCAATCCTCAATCTTCTTGGTCTTGTACGTGCTACAAGTATCGAGGTGACACATATAATAAACTAGGAGAGTACGAAAATGACTAATCCTAACTTGAAATCTAAATTAGCTGACAAATATAATAAAATTCGTGGGGTAAGCAAAAGGGAAAAGACATGAAATGTTATGATTAAGCGAAAATTTTCTCACCCTCTCCTGATTTTGTAATTTAAACTTTGATAAGGTTAGAGGAGAAACATCTTAACCTGAATTAGTAAAGCGATCGCTTAATTCTCTACTTGAGTCAGGCGATCGCTGATTTTATGGAATAGTCGAGAACATAAAAGACCACTAAACTTCCCCTCTATACATTACTACCATTTGAACCTAAACTTCTCCTATTTGTCTCTTAAGAAATCTTACAATTTACATAGCTACAATGTGGTGTACTAAAGACTACAACTCTGGCTAGGTAAGGCTTTTGAGGATTTATAGTTTAAACGTATGGGGAAAGTTCAGATATACAATTGAGACAATTGGACTATCAGGCCCGAGAATAACTGATGCAATTCCTACCAATCTTTTTTCAGGTGACTTTAATCAGCAAAGTTATACAGAAATAGTAAATGTTATTCAAAAAGTTAAAGAAGCTTATGACGATTCTTCAACTACAGTATCACCTGTTATTCTCGGTATATCAATACCAACAGAACCAAACTTAGTTTATATTGAGTCACTGGCAAGAGTTCATGCACTTAGAAGTATTAGGGATGGGAACACTTGTAATGAAGCCAAAAACTCTCTTCCTAATTCTAACTTATCTCGTATCTCTAAAAAAATAGTTGAAAGGACTTATCAAACGATTGCTGATGGCTGTCCCGTATTTCGTATGATAAGGCCAAATGAAGAAGCTAGAATAAGAGCGAACAATTTACTTTCTCAATTTAGTATAGAGTAGTTTTAGCTAAAATGTAATTAAAATAAAGAAAACACATTAAAAATGCTTTTTCTAACAACCTTTGGCATATTCGTATTGAACCCACTCAAGATAATGGATTTAAAAAGTTATCTGCTGCTGATACTTTACAATTAAGAAGTATAGACCAAAGGTGATTAGTCCGAAAGTTAGGTATTTTATCAGGTGTAAACTTACAAGAAGTTATTATAGCGATCACTATTATTTAAGCTTCAATAATAGGATTATAGTCATTAGGATTATCAAATCCTGCTACCCATGCAGCCGCTTGATGACAAGTTTGCAAATAGGGAGGAACTCGTAAAATATGTAGATGTCCCGTAGAAGGACAAATCACTTTTAACATCATTAAGGGTTCATCATCTTCAAATGGAATAGAAATTAATTGACGTTCTCCTCCTGCATCCTTATCCTTATGGCGAATAATTCCGCCGACTTGTTCTATCAATTTATCATAGCCTAAACGTTCGATTAAAATGCGTCTGAGTTCAACATTTTCGACTTGCAAAATTTCTTGCCCATTGAGGTTATCAGTAAGGATATGATGATCATCGACCCTTATTCCTCGCCAATGTAGAATAAAACCATGACCTTTGGGTAATTCTGTAATTCCACTTCCTGCAATTTCTATCCAATGGGTGACATGAAGTCCAGTAGGAAGAGAAGTTAACTTAACACAATCACTAATATCTAAGCTTTCGCAGGTTAAGTTGTTAGGTAAAGTGTAAAGATTAGAACTGTCACTTAAGTCTAAATGACCTAACACTTTCATCCCATCCCATGCACGGCCTTCCAAGATTAATTGACGAGCTTGATTGGGTGAGATAGGCTGGAAATTAGGAACATTGGACTTCTTAACGCTTTTTTTAGGGACTCGTCCCCCTGACATCATTTTTAACATTTTCGATTTAAGAATGGAGAATTTTACAGTTAATAATAACTAACTTTATTCTAGCAAAAGAAGTTACAATTTTCTACAAGTAATCAGATGATAAAGTTCGAGAGATTTTCAGAAAATATTTAGCTAATTCCTCTGGTTTTTATTGAACTTATATAGCCTTTTAGCATATTTTATAATCAAAAGTTTGTTGTAGTTTTGATAGACTAAAACCCTTGTGGGCGCAGACCTTCCACTCCTACAAAATTATGTTAACAAATTCATGTTAACCATGATCATTAACTAAATCTACAATCTGGTTCGGTGTTTTCACTTAAGTAAAATAGTAGAAGAGCTAAAAGTTCCGTAGTTATGGTCAGGTTAATCACTGGGTGACGCTCCTAAACTGAACAATAGTTGCACAACCGTTTAAAGGTTTCTTAAAGTGTATCTTATAGCCTATCGGTCTCTTACTCTTGTTTGTTGCAGCAGTGTTGGGTTTTGGTGTATGGTTTCGCCTAGTTGGGCAATGAAATTGAATACGACTTCTTCAACTAACCCATCAACCTTGCTACAATCTTCGTTCGTTTATTCAGTTAAACCTCCAACCTTCACACTAACCCCAACGTCTGAAGATGTTGTTTTAGAGTCACCCTTAAAATTTCAAGCTCCACCGATTCAATTGTACCGTCCTGCTTTAAAATACAATGTAGCAGAAGAATTTGCTAAAAGTTGGCAAGCTGAGGCAACTGAGATTCGTCTTCCCCTATCCACGTCTTGGTCAATCGTTAACAGAAATAGTAGCAGTAGCAGTGACTTCGCATCGACGGATGAACCCACAGAAATTCCTGAATCTCCTTCTCCATTGGGTATATTCATTGGAGGATTAGGATTTTTAGGCATGACTTTCATCAAAGTTATTTTGAATTATTAAAATACTTCTCTTATTCATAAAACTAGGAAATGCTATGCACCTGAATATCAATAAGAGAATGATAATAAGCGTAAGAATAAGCTATACAGCTTATAAAGACAAATAGCTTTTAAAAGACCTTATAACAGCTATTTTAGGATATAATCAACGGATTAGGAGACTTTGATATAGCTCATGGAGCAATTTTAAGAACCCGTTCATCCCCCATTCACTCCCTAAATAGGGAATATTAAACTAATATAGAAAGTGATTTACAGGACATTAAGAATTCTAAAGCTAGCCCATGAGTCAATCCTTTATTCTTGCTCCCCGTTATCGATTAGACGACGAATCCCCTTGGTTAGAAGGGGTTGATCCCTGTCAATATTACTGGATTTGGGTCAATGGTGATCCCCAATTGCAGGTAGTGATTTCTGGTTTGCGTGCTAGTAGCGTGCAAGAACTCAAAACAGTAATTAAACAGGTGCAATCGCTGCAAGCAGGGGAAATAATGCGCATTCAGCGTACAAAGGAGGATTTCATCCTACATTGTGTAGGTGATAATTGCTATGCCATTGAAGGACATATTCAAGGTGCGTTAATCTGGCATTTATTCGATAAAGAAGCGTTGGAAAGCTTACTAATGACCAGTCATCCTGATTGGCTTCCCTCCCCTAAAGGAATAGAATTAGGGCGTAATCGATTGAAACAATCCTTTGCTCAACCAGCCTTTACTAATTGAGTCAATTAGCCCAACTGTAATGGGATTTGATAAGGTGCTGATGTAGAAATTGAATAATTCAAAGCGATCGCAACACTTCTGATTCGTTCAAGAATTGATATTAAGTAGCCTATCCCCAATAAGGGTGAGAATTTAGTAGAACTCTTGCATTAATAATTATAGCCGTACAAAATAAGGTGTTTGACATTGAAGATCCTTGAAACGAGCGTCAGAGATTGCTTTTTAATTTTTAATTGTGCGTAGCACTATAGCTCATCTGCAAGAAGTCTAGTATTTAGTTGAACCTAACCTTCCCCCTCATCAGTCTAAAAACATGATTCCACTGGTGAGGCAAATGACGATTGTGTTAACAGACAATCCTGCGAAACTCAGTAATCTAGAGCTAGTAATGCAGTGTCAAAAGGGTAATTCCACCCTATTTCGGCAACTGTATCAACGCTATCAGGATCGAGTTCGCGCCACTCTTTTTCAACTTTGTGGGGGAAATCACCTTGAGGACCTAGTTCAAGAGGTGTTTTTAAGAGTTTGGAAGAGTTTACCTAAGCTAAGGGAAGCTTCTTACTTCTCAACTTGGCTTTATCGCATTACTTGGAACGTAGCCACCGATGAACGACGAAAATACGCAAGGCAACCTAAAATGGTGGAAGATGAGTCTCAATTACATCAAGCCCCTTCGGTTACCACCCAAACTCCCGATTTAATGCGATTACACTACCAAGAGTTAATCCAACAAGGATTACAAAAACTCAATCTAGAACATCGAGCCGTAATGGTTCTCCACGATTTAGAAGACATTCCCCAAAAAGAAGTGGCAGATATTCTTCAATTACCCTTGGGGACGGTCAAATCTCGTCTTTTCTATGCTCGAAAGCAACTTAAACAATATCTACAAGATCAAGGAGTCGTCTTATGAGGCAACCCACAGATGATGATACTCTTGTTACCTTTCTCAAAACCTATCAACCTTCCGTCCCCCCTGAATCAATGACCCTAGAAAATCGCCTGATGGCAGAAATTTCTCGGCATCCTCGAAGAAAAAACAAGAGATTGGCTTTATTCGCCCTAGGCAGCATCATTTTAGCCGGATTAACCATAGGTGGGACAATCTGGCAGCGAAATACATTATCTCCCCAAGTTGCCATCTCTGTTGAAGACCTTGAAAACTTCCTTGTGGAAGGTTGGGAAGAAACTCTTGAGGCTTCTTCTGGTCATAGCGTCAATGACGATTGGTTTCTACTGGAAGATTCTACGACAGAATCTTTGGATACTCAAAATTATTAATTTATTTTCCCATGACTTAGGAGGTCATTACCATGAAAACCGTTTCCTGTGTTCTCTTAACCACATTTTTATCCCTCGGCCTTGGACATTCTCCTGTAATGGCTGATATGGGTGGGGAGTTATCCCAACTAATGATTGAAGAAAATTCTACTCAATATCATGCTCAACGTTCCCAAAGACCTAAAAATCGAGGACGAATTATGGAGCAACTGGGCTTAAGTGAAGAACAAACCCAAGAATTAAACAGTATTCGTCAAAAATACCAGCCTCAACTCCGTTCTCTACGGAGACAAATACGGAATTCCCGAGAAGAAATGTACGACATGATGACAGGAAATGCTTCTCAAGCAGAACTTCGCTCCAAAAATCAGGAAATTAATCAAATAGACCAGAAGATTCATAATCTTCGCTTTGAGAGTTTACTAGAGGTGCGGGAAGTTCTCACCCCCGAACAACGTCAGGAATTTGCTCAATTAATGGAAGAACGTCGGGAAATGCGTGGCCCTCGTTCTAATCGCTCAAGAGAAGGGTCAGAAGGAGAAGGATTAATGCCTTAAACCAAATTCCGCACTCCCAAATGTAATGCGTGGGTTAAGTAGTCAAGTCAAGAGTCAGGAGTCTCGAAGAGTGTAACTCATACTGAACAATTAATGTTTCTTATGGATGAGAAGCTTGAGCTACAAACGAATCTAAGTATTTTTACTAATTCAATCCAAGAATAGAAAAAATACATTCAGCCATTCTGTCTTCTGACTCGGTGAATCCTCTTAATAAGACTATTTGGCTCACAGAATGTAAGTTTCAAACCTAAGATTAGTACACTTTAACTAAAGAATCTGAAATCTGAGGACGAGCTAGAGAAGTTATCAACGACAAGAGATATAGCCCTATGGGCAAGGCAAAAGTAAGCGGAGAAAGGGTTTCAAAGACCACGAATGTTAAGCACCTTAATGGGTAGGGTCATCTATAGAGTCAAAGCTTCAGACAATTTTGTTACCTACAATGCCATTTGCGACAATTAAGTCTGCTACCCTATCGGGACAATAAGTACATTTTCTTAACTAATTTCTATTGTAAAAATGCTCATTTAATCATATAGAGGGATCTATGAATAAAAAACTTTACAATAATTAACACTTTTGTTAATATTATTAAGGAATCAAGCAAGTTTTCGTGAGCTAAACTGAGTCGTCTTACTCATTAAGCGTATTTAAACGATTAAATTCCAGACCAGAGCGTAAGGCACTTTTAGTCCAAACTTCTCGTCGAAGCAGGATTAGACCGAACTGATCACGCTCTTGCCCCGTAATCTTCTTTTAGTAAGCAATTCCAGAGAAAATATCCCTTTTCTTCCTTACACTAAGCCTCTTTTTTTAAAACATTTACTTTTTTAACGTCTAGCCGACTACTACGTCATGAAGACATCAATCTACTCTCCCGATCCCGTTCGCGCCTACCTTAAGGAAATTGGTCGTGTTCCCTTGTTAACCCATGAAGAAGAAATTCTTTATGCTAAACGGGTACAACGGATGGTAGCCCTTGAAACGCTACAGGATGACTTGAGCGAAAAGCTTGGCCATGAACCGACCTTAGCAGAATGGGCAAAAGCTGCGAAATTAAGCCAAAAACAGCTTAAACAAACCTTAAAATCTGGAGAAATGGCCAAGCGTAAGATGGTAGAAGCAAACCTCCGTCTTGTCGTCTCCGTGGCGAAAAAGTATCTCAAGCGCAACTTAGACTTATTGGATCTGATCCAAGAGGGAACAATTGGTATGCAGCGCGGTGTAGAAAAATTTGACCCCACCAAAGGCTACCGCTTTTCTACCTACGCTTACTGGTGGATTCGGCAGGCGATTACTAGAGCGATCGCAGAAAAAAGCCGTACCATTCGCCTACCGATTCACATTACCGAAAAACTCAACAAAATTAAGAAAGCCCAGCGTCAGTTGTCTCAAGAAAAGGGGCGGGCGGCGACGATCGCTGAATTAGCAGAGGCGTTGGATTTAACCCCCAAACAAGTACGAGAATACCTAGAACGCTCTCGCCAACCTCTATCTTTGGATCTCAAGGTAGGAGATAACCAAGATACAGAATTAGGAGAACTCTTAGAAGATACAGGAGCATCTCCAGAAGACTTCGCCACCCATGCTTCTCTACAGACAGATTTAGAGAAGTTAATGGCAGATTTAACCCCTCAACAAAAGCAAGTGTTATCTCTTCGGTTTGGCCTGAGCGATGGACAACCCTTAACCTTGGCTAAGATCGGGACGCGTCTTAATATTAGTCGTGAGCGAGTTAGACAGATTGAACGGGAAGCGATCGCCAAACTGCGTAAGCGAAAAGCCAATATTCGAGAATATTTAGCCAGCTAAATGCTTTATTACCCCTGACTTGATTGAGCAGGGGATTTTTTTATTTATCTCAGGTCTGATGATACACTGAATAAAACTTGTTATCTTTACGAAAAAACGATGAGTCAATCCAACGCTGTCACCCTTGCCCAGCAATTCTACGATGCGATTAATCAGGGCAATCTAGAAAATCTCTTAGACTGTTTTACAGACGAAATTGACTGGTATGGACTCGCTTTTCAAAATGGCATTAGCCCCACAAGAATTGAAGGAAAACCAGCGATGAAGGAGTTTATGACCCTCTCTATGAAACGCCTGAAACGTCATTGGATGCCTAAAGCCTTCGTTCCCAACGAGAATCAAGTTATTGTAACTGGACACGGTGAATATGAAGCAGTAGAAACAGGATTTACCTTTGAAAACGACTGGGTTCATATTCTCGCCTTTAAAGATGGAAAAATTGATGAAGTTCAAACTTATATCGATGCTTTGACCCTTTTATCCTTAATTTCATAACAAGAAGAGGTTCTAGGTTCTAGGATTCCCATCAAAAATCTTTTATCGTATCACTGAAAATTTGAGGTCTGAAGCCTCCTCTTTTAAGAGGATTGAAAAAGAAGATAATCTATTTCAAGCCTCTTGTTTTAGTTGGAGGTACTGATAACTGATCACTGGTAACTGATCACTGAAATTACCGACTTTGAGCGGCTTGTTGTACAACTTTCCAAAGTGGGTTAACCCCTTCAACATAGGGAAAGACGTTTAATGTTTTCTGAAAATCGAGGGCTTCAGTGGTAGCTGTGTCAAGACTGACGAGGGGAATGTTAGATAATTCAGGAAATTGACTTAAGTTATGCCAATAATCCCTTTGATTGTCCAAGCGATCGCCTTTTACCACTAAGACATCCACTTGCCAAATGGTTGCTAACATAGCAGCTTGGGAAAGATCATCCGCTTGTAAAATACGATGGGAATACTTAGATAACTGATGCACAAGGGCTAAATCATCGGGAATAACTAAGGTAGTGGCAAGGAGCGATGCACTGTTAGGATAAAGTAATAGCAAGGTTAAAGGAGGAATCTCGGTTTTAGGAGATGCAAGAGCAATTTTTTCGGGTTCTTCCTTGGGTAATAAGCTTTTTAACTGTTCAATGGCAATGGGTTGGCTGAATACTTCGTCTGCTTGATAGGATTTGAGAGAGCTATCGGTTTGAGAATCGGTCAAAATAACGCGAATCTTCTGGGTTTGAGGGTCAGACTTGAGTAAGGTCAATACGTCCCATCCAGAGAGTAAGGGAAGCCACGGATTGAGGAAAATTAAGGTAGGTTGTAACTGTCGAGCCTTTTCTAAGGCTTCGGTTCCGGTACGAGAAATGACCGATTGATAGCCTAATTCAGCTAGTTTATTGTTTAAATCTTCGATAAAATGGCTTAAAGTTTCTACAATTAAAACTAATTTGGGATTTTTATCTTTCTCTGCACCAATATCATCTGCTAGATTTTGGATTCTCGGTAACAATAAAGTAAAACGACTGCCTTTCCCCACCTTAGAGACAAAAGAAAGATCCCCACCATGAGCTTTTGCTAACCGTTGAGTAAGAAGTAATCCTAAGCCGGTTTCGGTGTAATGGGGTGCAAAATATTGGCCGGGGGGCTGAAATCCCTGAAAAAGAGAAGATTGTGCTTCTTCTGGAATTCCTTCCCCTGTGTCCCAAATTATAAAGGTAACCCACTTAGCATCGGCCTTAACGGTGAGTCCAATATTTCCTTCACTTTGAGTAAATTTAACAGCGTTATCCAATAAATAAACAAGCATCTGACATAATCTTTGTTCATCTGCTTTAATTTCATCTATTTGCTCAATTGCTAACTGAAAATGAGGTAAGGGTTGCTCGCCATAGTTTTCTTGTAGGGTTTGATAGGCGTGATCACAGATTTCTTGAATCGTGATGTTAGTGGGATTTAGTGGTAGCTTTCCCGTTTCTAAACGGGTTAAATCCAGTAAGTCATTGACTAATGCCATTAATTGACGACCACTACCATAAATTAACTGAGCATAGCGTTCTTGAGCAGGATTAAGATCACCCACTCGTTGATCTGTGAGTAAGCTAGAAAGTCCAACAACTGCAGTAATGGGAGATTTTAATTCATGGCTAATTGAAGCCAAAAAATCATCTTTTAGGCGATTCAATTGCAATAAATCGGCGTTTTTTGCTTCTAATGCTCGATAATCTTCTTGTGTTTTTCCTAAACGAATCCCTATGATTAAAATAAGCGATCGTTGATTTTCGTTGTCTGGATAAGGATAGGCTAGAAACTGCCAGCCATCAGGGTTTTGAGCAAATGTAGTTTCATATTCCTCTCCTTGCATCTTTTTATCTTGGTGATGTTGCCAACTTGCTAACTGTGCTGCAACATAGGTATGATGGGCATTGGTGGAAAATTGCAGCTTATTGGGAAAATCATTGATTTCAAGGTGGTGGAGTTGAAAGTCTCCCAGTTTTTCTGTCCAACAAGTATTTTTATCAATAATTTCTCCCGTTGGGGTGGTTAATAAAATCGGGAGTGGAAAGGAGATTAACAGCGATCGCAAATCTTGAATCTGGGGTTGAGTAGAGGAGGTAAACTCAGTTAAACCTTGAAGTGAACGATTCAAATCCAGTAAGCCTAGGTAGCGTTGCTGTTCATCGACGATAACATAGTTAGGAGGAGGAGAGACTAATAATTGACTAGATATGGTTGTAATAGACGTTTGAGACGACAGAAGAGTGAGGGGATGAATGAGATGGGGAAACTGCTTAATGGGATTGTTCCTATTCTCAGATAAAGGGAGTCTTGATGAGCTTACGGAGGCTGTGCGCTGATTTAAAAAGCAGTAAGACAGTAATTCATGGCTCAAAAGCAATCCCACTGGATATTGATGGTGAGTGGTGACGACTAAACAATGACAGGGTTTAGCAGAAATTAGGTCAAATAATTGTTGTAGGGAATCTGTTTGCTGGCACATTGGCACAACATCCAGAAAATTAGTAACCTTAAGGGGAGAAAATATCATGGAACTAAATTAACCACCGTCTTACCTATTAAGTATAGCGATTGAGTGTTCATAATTTCTCCCCAAGTACTTTTATCTTATTTGAAATCAGCAGAGATAAGCTGACTTAAAAGAATTGATCAATGGTGGGGTAAGCACCGAAAAAGACAGCCGAATTAACATTAAAGTCTGTTTCAAGGACTTGATCACCGAATACTGTGATTGTTCCCACTTGATCCCCATCATGGGCCCCTGCTCCTCCTTGATTACTGGTTAGAGAGATAATTGATTCTAGGATACTATCACCATTTACGTCTTCATAGGTGATGGAAGATTGGACAGTATGACCGAGAATCTGAATTTTATCACCCTCAGCCTTATTAAAGTCAAGAATGACATCATCACCAATACTATCAACCCAATGATCATGAGCATTGTCATTTTCGCCAGCAACCCCTCCCATTGTCCAATCTATCTCACCAGTGATAGGATCAGCGTGCTTTTGAGCAATCTCATATTTTGCGTTAATGACAAGTTCAAAACGGAATATATCAGCACCGGACCCCCCTTCTAAGGTATCATTGGAGTCTAAATAAGGTTGATCGGCGTAAACTTTTGATTCTGTCGTATCTTGAGCAATTTCTGGTTCTCCTGCATCGCTACGACTGATTAAGCGATCATTACCTCCACCACCGATTAAACTGTCACTACCAAACCCACCTTTTAGTGTGTCATTCCCATCACCACCACTAAGGGTATCATCACCATATTCACCGTATAATTTGTCATTTCCTCCTCCACTGGATAAGGAGTCATCACCCTCTCCACCATATAGTTGATCGTTTCCGTTTCCACTGGTTAATTCATCATCTCCATCACCGCTATATAGTTTATTTTTACCGTCTCCTGCACTCAAAGTATCATCACCCTCTCCACCGTATAGTTGATCGTTTCCATTTCCACTGGTTAATTCATCATTGCCATCTCCACCATATAATTTATTTTTACCGTCTCCTGCGGTTAAAGTGTCATCCCCATCACCACCATATAATTCGTCGTTGCCTTTACCACTGGTTAATTCATCATCCCCATCATCATCCCCACCATATAATTTATTCTTACCATCTCCTGCGGTTAAAGTGTCATCCCCATCACCACCATATAATTCGTCGTTTCCTTTACCACTGGTTAATTCATCATTGCCATTCCCACCATATAATTTATTCTTACCGTCTCCTGCGGTTAAAGTGTCATCTCCATCACCACCATACAATTCGTCGTTTCCTTTACCACCATCAATAGAATCATTTCCAGCATTCCCAAAAAGAATGTCATTTCCAGATTTACCATCGATAAAATCATCAAGATCAGTACCAAATAGTACATCTTTTGCGTTCGTTCCAATAAAATCAGCCATGATGAGTTTTCCTCCAAAGGATAAGATTCAAAAGCGAAAATAGGTCAACTTTAACCACATTTAAAGTTATCTACATTATTGTGATGGATACAAAGGATGGGAGTGATCTAGGTCACAAATAAGTTGTGATTTAGCGCAGCTTTCAATGCTCAAACATACCTAATTTTGGTTAAGTAGATTTAGCAAAAAAATATCTAAATTTTATGGCAATTGACTAAAAAATACGAGTTATCTAAGAAGATTCTACTCTAAGATAGGTCATTACAGAATTTTGGTCTTGAAACTATATTAAGATTTGTATCTTGATTCAATATCGGTAATTCAGACTAACATTACTGACATCTTCAACCGCCTTGCAATAAATTGAAATGGTCTATGTTTTGTATTTTTATTTCTTGATTCGATAACATTTTTTGATGGTTAAATTTTTACTTTTCTTCTGTCTTGTTGTAAGTGTAGTGAGCGAGAGTGAGCGAGATGGTCAGGCTTCGCCTGTGCTTCGCAGCACACTCCTCTGTCTCCAACTTATTTTAAACGACTATACTTATACTTATTATTAAGGGCGCAAATATATACGCCCCCACAAAATTATAGTTTAACTGGTTGTTTGCAAAAATCGCTTAATTTCCCCACAAGCAATATAAGATTTTCCATCAGGTCCTGTTCTTACTTCATCTACTACATAAAACATCCCTTCTTCACGAATAGAACGGGGAAAGCGCATATTCCAGTCAGGTTCATAGCCATCAGATACCACTCTAGCGCGTAATTTACTTTTTGCTTTAACACACTGCACTAAAATCCCATCTCCTACTGTATCAGTGGTGGGTAAATCTGATGCTTTCGGAGGTGCTTTAGAGGGTTTACTTGTTCCACTTGAGCGTCGGGAAGGGGTACGAGGAATAATAAGATCCGGTTCACCCGGTTTCGCAAAGCGTTGAATAGCCCCTTTTGCACGGTAGAAAGAGCCATCTTTTGACAATTCTAACTCTTTGACCACATAACGTGCGTTCTCAGCCCGAATAGCACGGGGAAACTGAACATTTTTTCCTTGCTCATACCCTTCAGACACCACTTTAACCCGTAATTTACCCTTCTCACGCACACATATCAACTCAACTCCTTCCCCAACTTCTTTCACTACAGACATGGCCGCAACTTCATCCCCTGCGGTAACACCCCGTGCGGTCAAATCGCTACGATTACGACTCATAGATTGATAAGTCTGATCCCGTAATTCCTTGCGTCCAGCATTTCCAAGGGCTTTTTGAGCAATACGACGGGCAAAATAGTCTAATTGGTCGATTTCTTCGGCAATTTCAAAATGTTCGTTTAAACCGCGATCGCTTAATTCTTTAATAAGGGTTCGTAAAATTTCTTCTCCTTCTTTATGTTTACCTTCTTCTGCTAAAGATAGAGCAGTTTCTTTGGCTTTAGCAATTTTTAGATAGCTTATTTCTAAAATAGTCTCGCTAGAGATTGCTAAGGCTGCTTCTTCGATTGTTCCAACTTTAGCAAGGACTTCAGTTGTACCTGTAATTGTTTGAATGACATTATCTTGAATCACATCTGCACTGTAGTGCAGTCTCATAACAGGTATCTCTTCTGGTTGATTTGGGGTAAGATTAAGACTTATGCCTAATAATTTGTCTTCTCCTTCGTAAATTTCCCCTAAGTTAAACTCATTTCCCTTAATATCCGCTAAACTAAGCGTATCGGTTAACGTCACTCCGTCTGCTAATTCTACCGTGATCTTAAGATTTTGACCGACAACTGCTCTGAGACTGTCTAATTCGATGTTAAAAACCTCTGTTGCGTCATCAATGCTTTGAATAAAGTAAAAATTTCCCTTAGACGCTCTGGCCATCCCAATTAACAAGTCTTCATTAAATCTTTGAGCAAAACCTAATGTAGTGGTAATGATACCTTCTTCGGCTTTTTGTTGAGCGGTGTTGGTTAAGGCTTTAGGATCACGAATTCCTACATTTGCATGACCATCGGTTAATAGTAAAACTCGATTAATTTTCTGGCTATCCAGTTCTTTTTGGACATATTCACAGCCTTGTAACCAGCCACCTGATAAATTCGTCAATCCACCTACGCTAACGTTACGAATTGCTTGGGTAAGCGCAGTTTGATCACTGACAGGTTGAGGAGGAATGACGGTATTAACATGATCATCATAAACTACCACGGAGAGAATATCTTTGTCGGTCAGTTGTTCGACCACTGATTCTGCTGCTTTAAGGGCGTGAAAGAGAGACTTACCAGCCATTGAACCAGAACGGTCGATTACAATAGATAAATTCAAGTCTCTTCGAGGTGATTCAGGAACTTCAGCCCGAAAACGGAGTAATATATCAGCTTGCGATGAACTAGAGGTTAGAATAGATGGCTCAAAATCATAGCTTACTTTTAGCATAAAGGGTTACCTCAAGTTAGGGTTTCTTTTTTTAAAAGTACCCACGATGTTGATAAAAATGCTCTCCTGATTCCTGAAATCCGGGGATAAATTGTATATCATTATTACTGAAAACGTGATTATTTATTTAATTCAAAAAGAATGTCATCGTAAAGATGAATCAACTAGACATAATTGTTAGTAGTGTTTCATCTGTTAAAAAAATAATCCTAATTTCTTGGCCAATTTACTGGGGCATTGGTCGTGCTTAACTCCTTTGTATGAATTAAGCTATATTTTTTTATGCTTGCCATACATAGGCTTTATAAAGCAGCCTTAATCCAAATTAGGATTTCTCGACTTAACTCCCATGATATTGCCTAATCCCTTACCTAACTGCATACGAATAATGCGTCTTAGTTTCAAAGCCATCCGTTGAGAAACACTTTTCAAAACCGAAAGACGATGACGGGAAGTAGGGAGACGAAAGATATAGGCAAAACGACGAATGACAGCAGCTAAATGACCCGTTAAATTAACAATAAAACAGGAAATAATCGCTTCCCCATGTCCAAGGGTTAACATATCTCCTAGATGTAAATAATGGAAAGATTTTAATTTTTTCTTTCCCATCAAGGCCGCTAAATTATTCGCAACACAGGCCGCTTGTTGATAGGCCGCTTGTGCAGTTGCGGGAATAAATTGTCGTTTTCCTTGAATATCTGCCATATCTCCCAAGGCGAATACATTAGTATAATCAAGTAATTGCAAACTAGGACGAGTTAATAATTTTCCTTGCTCAGTTTGGTCGCAATTTAAGGTTTTAACCCAATTTCTTGATTCTACCCCAGCTGTCCAAATCACTAAGTCAGTTGGTAAAGAAGTGACATAACCATCTCTTTCTAGGGTAATTTGGTCAGATTCAATGGATTTTACATTTGTTTGAAACTCAATGGCGATTTTACGAGAAGATAAAGCACGATAAGATGCAGTACGAACCCCAGAGGAAAATCCTTTTAATAAGGCTTCTCCTCGCTCAATAATGCGAACTTCTCCTCGTTTTCCTAATCTATCTGCTACTTTGCAAGCTAACTCTACCCCATTAGGGCCTCCACCGATAATAGAGACTCTTAACTGTTGTCTATCGGTGGTTTCCAATAGATGAAGACGATTTTGTAAGTTTTCTAAATCAGTTAGGTTACGAAAGGTGAGGGCATAATCTTGTAACCCTGAAATCTCTGGCCATCGGTTTTGATTACCAACAGCAACGACTAAATAATCATAGCTTAGGGAATTATGTTTTTCTAATTTAACAATACGACCATCAAAATCAATATCTTTAACTGTATCCGAGCATAATTGAACTTTTTTTCCCCTTAACAAACGCTGATAGGAAGGGGCAATTTCCCATCGTTGCAATTCCCCTGTAATTAGTTCGTACAGTAAAGGAGTAAAAACAAAATGATCATTTCTCTCAACTAAAGTAATCTCACAATGTCCCGATTTAACCCATGAAGAATTGCTGAGGTATAAAGCGGTATATAAACCGCCAAAACCACCGCCTAAGATACAAATTTTAATGGTTTGAGTCATCTGATTACCTCACAGGTTAAAACTCGAAATAAATAAATTCGGACTGGCTTTGGGCTGCGAAAAGAACAGTCAGTCCTAATAGTATGGGGGACATCCAGCGATTTAGCAACCACTCATATTCAAATTTTTTCTGCCAAATGGCTAAATGTTCTAAAAATAACACGCCAAGGGCAAGAAGTAGGGTGATTCCCAAAGCTGTTATCTCATTGATACTGTAATCTCCGAAAAAACTACTTAAATTGCCCCAAGAATAGGTAAATGGATTCAATAGAACTAATAATTTTGTCAACAAACGGCGACTATTGGTATCCATGAAAAAGAAGCAACCGAAGATAACAGAAGTCATTGTTAGTAGCCACGAGATAAATTGAGCTTTTCCGAGATACTTACCCACAGCACCATAAAAAGGACGACCTAAGTATCTAATCACTAATAACAACGCACCATGATAAGCCCCCCAGATGATGAAATTCCATGCTGCCCCATGCCAAAATCCTGATAGGGTAAAGGTTAAAAATAGGTAGAAAGGTGCCCATTTTTTATTGGAACCCATCAAAGGTAAAAAGACATAATCTCGAAACCATGTACTGAGAGTAATATGCCAGCGTCGCCAAAATTCGTTAATACTTTGGGATGTATAAGGGGCAAGAAAATTAATGGTTAATTTAATCCCTAAAAATGAGGCTAACCCCACTGCAACAAAACTATAGCCCGCAAAATCAAAATAAATTCTAAGGGTAAATAAGAAAGCAAAAAACCAAATTGCCCAAGGGTTATCTGCTACACTCACATCAATAAATGGAGCGATATTATCCGCTAGAACAAACTTCATAAAAAAGCCCAAGGAAATCCATTTTAACCCTGTTTCAAAGTTGTCTGCGGTAAATTTAAAGCGGAAATTCTCAATTTGAGGAAATAAATCCCGACGGCGTTCAATGGGTCCGGCAACAATTTGGGGAAAAAAGGCGACAAAGTTAATATAGTCTAAGAAGCCAATGGGTTTCTTCTTCCGAGCCACTAAAGAGTCAACCACAAAAGACACCATTTGAAAGGTGTAAAAAGATACCCCCGGTGGAATTCGAGTCACCACGGGAAGGGGAGACGCAGCCTTCCAATTATCGGGTAAAGTAATAAATAAACCGATAACATCTTCGACAAAAAAGATATAATATTTAAAGTAGGCTAAAATACTAACATTAAAAATAATTGTAGCAGTAGCGATCGCTTTTGCCTGAAGTCCTTGAGAGCGCAACATCCACTGCACCATCAAGTAGTTAAAAATAATTTCTCCGACAAAGACAATACAGCTTGATGCACTAGCATTGTAAAATAGGAAAAGGGAAACAAAGGCTAACCCTAACGTATCAAAAATCCCTCGCCATAGGTTGAGGGACTTTCCAATGGTGCGGACGGTAAAAAAGGGAACACTAAAGAGGAATAAGATCCACCAAAATGAAAAATCAGAATAATTCATGTATCTTCTAAACTTAAGTATTTAGGAATTACTGATAAATAAGGAGTTGGGACAAGATAAATTCACTGTCCTCAACCCAATTTATCATTGTTTCTGATTTATCCTTTGTTACGGCCAAAGAGTCCCCAACCTCCCTTTTTAGTTTCTTTGGGAGTTTCTACCTTAGCAGGTGCGGCGGCCTCTGTTTCAAGGTTAGCAACCGCTTCTTCTAAGTCAAAGTTCTCTACCAAATACTGAGAAGATTGTGCAATGGTAGGATGATCCCAAAACAGGGTATCAGGAAGTTCTTCATCTAGTGCATCTTCTAAGTCCCCAACGAGGGTAACTGCATCGATAGAGTCTAAACCGTAACGAGTTAGGGGTTCATTCACATCAATGGTGCTGCTATCTAAAGATAATTGTTCAGCTAATTGATTGATTAACCATTGTTGAATAATTTGAGCGGGACTTGTTGCTGTACTAGGTTTGAAGCTGGTAACTTGGGCTTGCATAAGTAGTATCCTCTTTAGTAGAAGTTTGTAATTGAGCTAATTGGAAAGGAACAATAGAAAATAGTTTATCTTCTGTATGAAGTTTTAGCAGTTCTTGAGCAACATTTTCTACATATTCCTCAGAAATAGAATAGGGAAGAGAACAAATGGGACGCAATAGGCGGTGTAAGCTTAAAACTAACCATTCTCCTTTGGCGAAAAAGTCCCCTAATATTTCCCGATTGTAAATCCACATATGCAGACAACTGGCTGCTGCATGAAGGGTACAATACTTTTTGGTAATTTCAAACAATTCAGGGGATTGATTGTGACCAAATTCAAATTTAGAATGGGCAATCAGTTCATCGTGGGCATCTAATTCTTCTAAGACTAGATTCCCTAAACCAATGACGTTTTCAAGTACGTCTTGATCAACGTTATCATTATTTTTTAATTCGTCAAGCTGTTGCAGGGTAATTTCTAGTCCTTGTAACGAGTCATCAATTCCTCGGCCAAAAAGTTCTAGCTTTTGGGGTTCAAAGGCTTGAACAGACTCTTTTAAGGAGAAAATCGCTTCTAAACGACTTTTGAGGGCTTCCATTGTTTTAGGCTTACGTCTCGCACGGGTTTTGGTTAACGCTCGCAACTGCAAGATTAAAGCATGGAGATTAACCACGGTAGAGCCATCAAACATACTTATGATGGAGTTATCCCGTAAAACCTTCTGGAAAATTCCGAAATCATGCTCATCTCGGAAATAAAACCTTGATCCTAACACTGTATAAACATTGTTGATCATAGTTTCTAGTTGGGTGGTTACAAAGTATTTCACCACCGAAGCCCAAACGCTAAATTGTTCGGGAATGACATGAAACCCTCTAGCAGCCCCAATGGTTTCGCAATCACAGATTAACTGGTCTAAAAAGGCATCTACCAGCACTTTTTTAGGCTGAGGTAGGTCAAAAACTGTTTTTCCGTAAACAACCCGCTTAGTGGCGAAATTAAGGGTGGTTCGTAACGCCGTATCCGCAGCCCCCTGAGAGAAAGCTGCGCAAAGGGTACGGGTAATTTGAAAGCCTTTGAGGGCTAATTCCAACCCATCCCCTTCTTCCCCAATACGATGAGAATCGGGAACAAAACAGTCCTTAAAGCCGATTCCACTCATATCAGCCCCACGGATGCCATGACAGAGGATTTTCGGCAGATTGTAGTAATTATCTGGGTTGATTTCGCTTTTATCCACCATAAAAAGAGTTAAACATTTTGCCCCCCCTTCTGGGTCGGTTTTTGCCAAGATATAAGAATGGGTAGAGATAGTTGCCCGATTAATTGGCCATTTCTCCCCATTAAGAATATATCCTCCTTCTACCTTAGTTGCCGTTAAATCACCCCCAACTAAATCACTCCCATGCTCTCTTTCTGAATAACCGAGACACATAGTCCCGTTCTCGTTTTTAATATGATTAGCGAGTTTTCTTTTTTGTTCGTCTGTTCCCGCCATCCATGTTAAAAATGACCAAAACAGCGTCGTCATCGCAATCCCAATATTTTGATCTCGACGACATAACACTCGCACATAAGCGACAAATTCTTCAAAAGAGGTAAATTCCCCACCACACTCCGCAGGAACATAATAATGTTGCAGTTTCCAATTGTAGAGCCAGTCAATTTCAGAATGCGGGAATTCCTCGCTTTCATCCAGTTCCATCACTCGTTTGAAAGACATTATGCTTTCGGGATCGAGAGGATCACCGAGGGCTTTTTCTAGAGCCTCCGCTACCCAATACGATTTAAGCTTTTCCATGTCGCTGTCTCCCTAAGCTGGTTTTTAACATTGGTTTACCTTAGAGGTTTCTAAAGCGTAAAATTTCGTTACAAAAATTATTGGTCATTCTAACGGGTTTGTTGCCGTTCGCGCAAGCAAATTCCTGAAACCCTTTTGTTTTCTATGGTTTGAGCGATTGGGATAGAGAGAGGGGATTATGAGTTATAAATTTTGAATTATGAGTAGCGATCGCTGATAGATAATGATTGTGATAGAATAGAAGCAGTAAACTAAAGTATCTTTTAGCAAACTCAAAATCTTATGTTTCTTAGACTAATATTTTCATGAACAGAGGTAAAATCTGGATGACTCACCCCAACCAAACATCAATTTTATATGAACAGGATTATAACCTATGGTTGCAACAAAATATCATAGCAATTCAAGAAAAACGATTTCATGATCTAGATTATGAGCATCTTTTACAAGAGTTAGAAGATATGGGAAAATCAGAAAAAAATGCCTTGGTTAGTAATCTTAAGATATTAATCGCTCATTTGCTGAAACTCAAAATCCAAAATGATGCACCTGAACAAATGAAAAGAAGTTGGTATAGTTCCGTTGATGAACATAGAGAAAGAATCAAGGATACTTTGCTCAATATTCCCTCTCTGAAAAATTATTTAAGTGAGGGAATAGAAAAAAGTTATTTAGGCGCAAGAAAATTATCAATTAAAGAAGGAAAAAGAGCGAGTTTCGGAGTCAGACAACCCTCAGAAAATGAATACCCTAAAACTTGTCCTTTCTCTTTGGAAAACCTGCTAGATGAAGATTTTTATGGATAATTACATTAAATTTTCCAATGTCAATACTTAACTAACGATGAACATAAAAACCTTAGCAAAATAGTCAATTGATGATTATTATCAGATGATTGAAAGTGGTATTTTAAGCAATTTAGATTGCTTAAATGTCGCTAGGAATAAAAATGAACCAGAAAACAACGACTCAAGTGTAATATATAAATTTCTTGAACGAAGTTTGAGTCATTCGCCATAATGGAAGTTGGACTTATACCTTCCATCACATTATCTAAGGGATACAACCCATGTTAGATGCCATTATAATTTTATTATTCGTCATTGCGATCGCTGGTGTGGGCTACGATAGTGTAGAGTTGCTTCCTCCTTCGGTTCAAGCACAAATCTCCAATATGGACGCATTAAGATGGTTAGCTGCCGGATTTATGTCTATCATTGGATTAGCCGTTGGTCTAGTCGTACAAACCACCTATCGTCGTCTAGAAGCGAAAATTCGTCAAACCCCTATCGAAGTTATTTTGACCCGTGCGGTGGGCTTGGTGATTGGCTTATTAATCGCTAACCTTATCTTAGCCCCCATCTTTTTACTTCCCATTCCTCAAGAATTAGGCTTTGTTAAACCTGCTATGGCCATTTTAGGGAGCGTCATGTTCTCTTTCTTGGGGATTAGCCTAGCAGATACCCATGGACGCACCTTTTTGCGCCTAATTAATCCTAATAGCATTGAAAGTTTGTTAGTTGCTGAAGGAACATTAGAACCTGCAACAACGAAAGTGATTGATACCAGTTGTATTATTGACGGTCGTATTGAACAGTTATTGGATACTGGATTTGTTGAAGGTCAGATACTTGTTCCCCAATTTATCTTACAGGAATTGCAACAATTGGCTGATGCCAGTAACGACCAAAAACGGGTACGAGGCCGACGGGGATTAGATATTCTTAATCGGATGCAAGAAGCCTTTCCAGAGCGAATTGTGATTCATTCGGCTGACTATGAAGATATTTCTACTGTTGATGCTAAGTTAGTCCATTTGGCACAAGAAATCAATGGGACACTGCTAACCAATGATTACAACTTAAGTAAGGTGGCCAACCTACAAAAAGTCACCATTCTTAATGTCAATGATATTGCACAGGCCATTCGTCCCATTTATCTCCCCGGTGATACCCTTGATCTAAAAATTCTTAAACAAGGGAAAGAACCCACCCAAGGAATCGGTTATCTTGAAGATGGAACAATGGTAGTAGTAGAAGAAGGGAGAGATTATGTGGGAAATGAAGCTTGTGTCATTGTTACTTCGTCTTTACAAACTTCTGCTGGCCGCATGATTTTCGCCAAACCCCAAGCGTTAGTCTCTTCTTCCTCTTAACAAGGTATTGACTATAACTGAATCGGTAGGAATTGTTTTGCAAACAGTTCTTACTCAGTAATGATTGAAACTTGTTTTACAATGGTTATCATCTCACTTATGCAAAAATTAACAACCGTTTTAACTCTTTTTACTCTCTTATTCAGTCTCCCTAAACTGAGTTTAGCAGAGCCGCCGAAGATTTCCACGGTGGCAACAGATTTATTAGATTTATCCCCCCAAGAATGCTTAGAAAACGCAGAAGAAACCATAGCAAAATCTCCTATGACAGTGAGTACAAAAGGAGGAGATTTCGTCGCAGGAACATGGAATGATTATAAAGGAATGATCCTTTGTCGTCAGACTTCTACCAAACAAATGGTAGTTGTTTTTATGGTAGCAGGACAAGGTAATGAATCAGTAAGTGCGATCGCTGCTAAATTAGCAGATATTTTTAGGAATCAATAAGTTTCTACATTGTCTATTCTTCTGATATTTTTTCCTGAAAATAGACAACTAAATAAATGTCCATTGAGGAATAGTAGCAGCTTGGCCGATAAGTTTGTCATTTTTATCAAAGACATTCCAAAGGGTAGCTTGTTGAATTTGAAAGCGTTTTCCACTACTAGAAATACGAATTCCTTGATAATTATCAATATAACCTTGCTGTTGCGCCTTATTTAAGGTAGCTTCCCTTGTTTCTCGTTGTTCAGTTTCCGCAGAGTATCGAGAAGGAGTGTGCGTAAAATCTTCCCAATTTATCTCCCATAACTCTAAGGCAATTTGGTTACCATAGTTAAAAATAGGATCAGATTCTGTACCGTGAGATACCACCACAAACGGTGCAAAGAATATCTCTTTTGCTTCAATAATTGGGTCATTTTTTCGGGGGATGAGTTGCTTCCCAACAAGCGTATAATAGCTATCGAGAAGATGCTGAGTCCATGTAATAATTTTAGGGGTTTCGTAAATGGGTTGCGTCATCATATTTATTAATTTCGGTTAAAATAAAAAGTCGTTACCATATAAGATTTTATGCCTCACGCAACAGATATTAAAACACTAGCCCAATGGATGTCGGCAGATTTCAGTAATCAAGACCAAGCCTTAGCAAATCCTCCTTTTTTTGCCCATATTCGCGTCTGTGTCCGTCCTTTACCCCTTGCTCAATTGGGAGAACCCGCCCTATTCTTAGAACAGGCTTATGATTTCTTGATTAATCGTCCCTACCGTTTACGGGTCTTTAAGCTCAAAATTGTCGATAATCGTATTGAATTAGAGAATTACAAGGTTAAAGATGAGGAAAGCTTCTGGGGGGCTGCTCGTGCGCCTAAAAGACTACAGAATATTACGCCTGATAGCATTGAGCAACTATCTGGCTGCGATATGAATGTGGAATGGACAGGAACGCATTTTAAAGGAATTGTCAAACCGGGGAAACAATGTATCGTAGTTCGCAACAATAAGACGACTTATCTCGAAAATAGCTTTGAAGTCAATGAAAATGAACTCTTAAGTCTTGATCGGGGTTATGATCCTGAAACAGATGAATTAGTGTGGGGATCAGTCGCAGGTGCATTTCATTTCCGTCGCAGGGAAAGTTTTGCTAACGAAGTAGATTTTTAAGACTTTTTACCCAGAATAGCAACTGCTACCCCTATTAAAATAATGATTCCCCCTATAATCACCTGAATGGGGGGAATTTCCTGAAAAACAATCATCCCTAACAGACTAGCTACTACTGGTTCAAATAAAATTGTTAAAGTAACAACAGTCGCTGAAATCTGATTCATTGCCCAATTAAACGCCGTGTGTCCGATTAATTGTGGGAAGACTGCCATCAAAAGAATATAAAAATACACAATCGGAGGATATCCGTTATATCCACCTTGAAACAATAGAGGAAAGGGTAATAAAATTAACGCTGCGGTTGTATAAGCAATGATGATATATTGATTCAATTGTAATCCTTGACGTTGGGCTTCTCTACCGAACAATAAATAAAAACTAACCATCCAAGCCCCAATTAATGCCAGACAATTGCCCAATAAAGGATTATTTCCCATATTTATCCCCGAATCTAACCCGACAATTACCCCACCTCCCAAAAGTGCGATCGCAATTCCTCCCATTGTCGTTAAAGAAATGCTTTCTCCCCATCCCCACCAAGCAAGGAGAGATACCCACACAGGGTTAGTGGTAACGATAACGGTGGAAGCAGCGATAGATGTATGGGATAAAGAGGTAATCCATGCAGCAAAATGAACTGCTAAGGTGATTCCTGCCCCAATTGCCCAAAAATAGCTCCCCACAGGGGCATTAATTCCTTTAAACTTACGCCATGTTGGTAATAACAACAGAGAGGCTAAGATTAGACGACTTGCCGCTAAAAAGAGACTAAAGGGGACTCCTTTGGAGTTAGCAGCAGCAAAAGACAAGCGAATCCAAATTGCTGATGTAGAAACTGCTAAAATACCAAGGATTAGTATTAAACTGATGCGCCATCGGTTAACCATTTTTTGTCTAAAAGTAAGTTTTATCAATAGATAATGGATAATTGATTACAAATTGCTAGTTTTTGGTAACTGTTCACTGATAAGCAAAACTAATCGTTATCTTTAAGTAGTCCCTATTACAAAACGTCCAAAATCAATGTATCTTTAAGATTAAGATAGAAAAAGACAATCTTAAATTATAATTAAGAAAACCCTTTTCTCTAGGCTTTATCGACCGATTTAATGCAATTAAACAACTGGAGTCATTAATATTATGGTGGAAAAGACGGCAACCAATGGAAATTCAGTCCTAGAAACTGAAAAAGCCCCCACAGCCACAGCCTCAAGAAGTCGCAAGACCCCTAAAGCAGCAAATGGTAAGGAAACGATGGCCTTATCTGTCAAAGAAGAAAAACCCGGACCCATCGCATTACCGGGAAATCGTCCCATTGAAGCGAGTCACCTTGATGTAGTTAATACCTACCACTCAGTAGATGGCGATCGCCCTGTTGTGGCCAGTGGGTTAGATGTGAAAGGAACATTAACAATTTCAGGAAGTCGCCCGATTGTATCGAGTCATCTTCAAATTAGCGAAACCTATACTGTAATGGGTGATCGTCCTGTTGCACCCAACGATATCGATGATCCTGCTACTTTAATGGGATTTTTAGACTAAGAAAGCTTTGATATCTAACAATTTATTTACTCTTAGGCTACTACCCTTGCACTTTTGCTATCCTGTCGGTAGTAGCTTTTTGCTTGCATATTATTTATGAAACGTCGCTCACTCATTCTCAGTTTAATCGCCTTGGGCGTTGTTTTACTACTAACTTTTGTATTTGCACCCACTCAGTCTTCGGTGACACAGGGATCAACCTATGGCCGTCGTTCAGCAGATTATGGGGCGTGGTATCAATGGATGAGCGATCGCAATATTGACATTGAACAATGGAGAAAACCGTTTAATCGGTTACCAACAGAGAAACCTTTAACTTTAATTAGAGTTCATGGAAATTTAATCGATACATTGAGCGAAGAAGAACAGAATTGGGTAAAAAAAGGGAATAATCTCATTCTTTTAGGGATTCGTAAACCAGTTACCTCTGCCCCTTTTAAAAGTACCCATTCAACTCCCCATGGTAAAGTATTGATCGAAACCACCCGACGCTACAACCGCATTAAAGATTCTTTCTTAACAATTAATCATCCTAACCAGCCTAATATTAAACTGGCTAATTTAAGTGCAGAAACCCTCCTAGGGGACGAATTTGGCGCAATTGTTTCTCGTTTATCGTGGGGAAAAGGCGAATTAATTTTAGCCACCACACCAGATTTAGGCGCAAATGCTTATCAAAATGCTGCGGGAAATTATGAATTTTTAAAGGAAATTGTTACTCAATCAGGTTATCCAATTTTTATTGATGAATATTTACACGGTTATCGGGATACAGAAACCTTAACCGAAGAAGTAGGAGAAAATTTGTGGTCTTATTTACAGAAAACCCCCTTTTGGCTAGTATTTATTCAGCTTATTATTATTTTAGTCGTCATGTTATGGGCTAAAAATCGTTCCTTTGGACGGTTAAAAACAATAGATTCTCCTATCGTAAATAATAGTCGTTCCTATATTGATGCTTTAGCGGGTGCATTGGAAAAAGCCGAACAACATGATTTTGTGATGAAAACGATTGCAAAAGATGAAAAAAATAAGCTTACAGAACAACTAGGCATAAAATCAGAGTCCTCTGCTTCTTTAACACCTCTAATAAATTCTTGGAGTCAAAAAACGGGAAAATCTAGCCAAGATTTGCGATCGCTACTTCAATTACCGAAAACACAATCAAGGGTTAAACGCTCAGAATTAGCTAAATGGCTAGAAAAATGGCAAACTATTCGTTAATGGGACAATTGAAAGAAAATTTAACCATACTGTTGGCTAAAAATCAGATTAGCTCCCTCAAGTCTAATATTTTTAGCTTATCTATACCTAAACAAATTGCTTATCGTTGTGGGATCACTTTTCAATTATCAGCTAAAGAAGGGGAATTACCGCAAATTTTGGCAGAAAAACTCTATAAGTCTTACCAAAAACAGCCTAATCGGGACTTTCATTTAATTATTCAATCTGATGGCTATTTAGACTTTTCCCCTTATCCAACAACCCTTATGACATGGTTAGTTAAATTTCCCACTCATTGGCAATATATTAGGGAAAATTACACTAAAATAGTTGATTATCAGTCTTATAAAAAGTTTAATGCTTTCTTTTGTCAGTATGCTTATGCTCGTTGCTGTAGTTTACAACGTTTAGTGACACAAGAACAAGCCAAGCTGAATAATAATATTCCTTGGTTATTTTATTTAGAGAATTCTCATTCTTTAGAGACACAAGAATGGGAGTTATTGCAACGATTAATTTTTATTTGTGATCGTATTAATACTGCTTCAGATAAAGAAGTTTTAAAGTTGTTAATGGCTTTAAGTAGCTCTTTTTTATCATTTGAACGTTCTTGTCAAATCTTAGGAGAAGTAAACAAAAAAACACCTCAAGTTGCTCAAGTAAGGATAGAATTGATTAATTATATCACAATAATTTTACAAAGTTTATTAACCGATTGGTTACAGTTAGAAGCCCCAACTCATTTATAAAGCTAATCTAATATATAGCAACTCTCATTGTCGTATCATATGATTATTCAAGAACTTTTATAGATAAGACTATGCTGAAAACGTCAATTTACTGATTATACAGTACAATAAATAGAGTATAAAGAGCCACATAACTTTATGACTTATTCCCGTACATTTATTGATCTATTTGCAGGAATTGGAGGATTTCGTCTCGCTTTTGAAAAAGCAGGTTATCGCTGTACTTATTCTTGTGAAATTAATGAAGCTTGTCAAAAAGTTTATTACCATAATTTCGGTGATTTACCTGAAAAAGATATTACTAAATTAGAAATTGACAATCTCCCTAATCATGATGTATTAACCGCAGGTTTTCCTTGTCAACCTTTTAGTATTTCAGGAAAAAGAAATGGATTTAAAGATACAAGAGGAACATTATTTTTTCATATTTGTGAAATTATTGCAGCAAAAAAGCCTAAAGTTGTTGTCTTAGAAAATGTCAAACATCTATTACATCTCAATAAAGGTAAAACCTTAGATACAATTCTCTATTCTCTAGAAGATTTAGGCTATTTAGTCGATTATCAATTACTAAATGCTAAAGATTTTGGCTTACCACAAAATAGAGAAAGAATTATTATTATTGCTACGCTCAATCATAAATTTAACTTTAATCTAATCCCCAAAAAAGAATTAACGGTTACCCTTGAAGACTACTTAGATAAAGAAGGAAAGTTTGAATATTTAAAGCCAGATGAATATACAATAATTGAGACGGTTAAAAAGCAAAAATCTGGTTTAATATTTGTTGGATATCGTAATAAAAATATCTGGAAAACAGGAATTAGACCAAATACTGAACATCTTTCTAGAGTCCATAGACAACCGAATCGTATCTATTCTGTTAAAGGTGTCCATCCTACTTTACCCTCACAAGAAACCTCTGGCCGATTCTTTATTTATCTCCCTAACGAAAATGCAGTGCGAAAGTTAACCATTAACGAATGTTATCGAATTATGGGATTTCCTGCTACATTTAAGCGTCATTCTAACCTTGGAGAATGCTATAAACAAATTGGAAATTCTGTTTGTATTCCTATGATTTATGAGTTAGCAATTCAAATTCAACAGCAAAAGTTACTAGAGGATATTAAAGTCTCTCATAATAGACAAGATACTTATCTTACCCGTCAACCTATTCAATTAGAAATTCTAGGATTAAGCCTTATGAATCACAAAGAAAAATTACTACAAGTTTATCATGATACTGATAACCTCAATAAAATCACCGACAGTAAGCGAAAACTTCCCCAAGAGTGTTTACAGTTTATTAATAATATTGCTACTAACTCTTCCAAACAAAAAGGAGTTTATACTGTTTTAGTTACTTTGTTAGTCCATAAAATACTGTATCCCAATCAGGATATAAGATACCATCAATCGAATATGCAGGGAGGATTTTCTGGTAGAACAATAGATACGCAGTATATAACTCCAACCCTAAAAGAATTAGGTTTACCTTCAATGGCTGAAAGTGGATGGTTAACACGCTCTTTAGAACAACCCTATCCTTATACATTAGATTATAATGGAAAAATCAATAATAAAAAGGTTAAACATTCATTTTTACAATTACTTGATTTAGTAGAAAAAGAAGCTTGGTATGCTGAAGATATCTTAATTCTACTGCTACAACAAGTCAAAGAAGTTGTACAAGCTAATAAAATTAAGATCGTTAAGATCAATGACCCTGAAAAATTTGATATAGTGACTATTATTAACTGTCTTAATACTCACTTTTCCTTTAATTATAAAACTCATGGGGCTTCCAAACTTCCTGTCATAGCTTTTTTTGCTATGTATCAACAATTAATCAAAGAAGTTGAAAGGTATAAATCTTGCAGTTTACGAGATTTACAAAGTCACACTTCCTCTGATAGAAAATCGAAAAGTGCAGGAGATATAGAAATTTTAGATAAAAATAAGACTTTGATAGAAGCGATAGAAATTAAACAAGGTCGTCCAATTGATCTAAATATGCTACGAATTGCGAAGGAAAAAATTATTATGTTTAATCCTAGAAGATATTACATTTTTTCAACGGCTGATGTAAAATTATCTGAAATTACAGAAATTGAGGAAGAAATAAATAATATTAAGCAAGAACACGGTTGTCAAGTTATCATTAATGGAGTTTTACCTACACTTAAATATTATCTGAGACTAGCGAGTTCTCCTGATAACTTTATCACAATTTACTCAAAATTAATTGAATCTGATCAAGAACTTCAAGCAATTCATAAGATTAAATGGAATGAACTCTTATCATCAATTACAGAAAATTAAACTAATTTCTTACTAGATCAATCATCAGTTATTTCCACATCATCTGCCCATTTTGACTGCTGTGTAAAAATAATATCAACAATTAATTCTGAAAAGGTTTCCTGAAACGCCGTAACAACTGTCTCTCTAATCTGATCAAATTCCCTAACAGTATAATGTTCACAGTTAGAAGGTAATAACCAATAAATACTAACAAAAATATAATTACCAATTTGAGTTGTTCTTAACCAATACTTTTCTCTTGCAAATTCTTGGGAAGCAGATTCAAAAATCTGTTTGATTTGCTGTTGTAACTCACTATTTGGTGCGCCTAAAAGTAATTGTTTTAAGTTTTGCAAAATAATTTGTATCGGTATAGGAAGCGTAACTAAAACTAAAACTGTGACAATGGTAGAATCTGCATAGGGAATAAACCAAGATAAACCCGTATTTTTTATCAAAGATACTAAACCAAATGCAATTCCAACAGAAAGACTAATTAAACCATTAATAATCCAGTTTTTAGCATCGATAGTTAACATAATTGAACGAGTTTGAGTAGCCATTTTTCTTTGAATAAAAGCTGTAACTATACATCCTACTCCTGCGATTAAAGCGTAAATCACTGCAACATTCGCATTAAGACTTCTTCCCCCGTGAAGGATAGTACTAATAGCTGAAACTAAAGCAAATAAAGATAAGGTAAAAATTAATAATCCTTTGCTTAAATTAACTAAGGGAATAAAGCTAATATAACCAAATTGGAAACGGGGGTTTTCTGGTTGAGTTTGTAACCAAGCTACCCATAGAGTCACAATGGACATTAAAAAGCTAACCACATTAAAAAAGCCATCGAGTAAAATAGCATTAGAGTCAATCCAAATACCAAAAGAAATCCCTAAAATAGACATAAACAGCGTGACACCACTAGATAGGGAAAGGCCAACTTTTTCTAGTTTTTGAGGGTTTGTCATAATAATCTGTTAAACGACTGAATCGCTTATTGTAGTGAATAAAATTTGCTTAAAATTCATAATCAGAAAACATTGAGATAACGTTAACCGTTTTCCCTTCTGGCTTTTTACCTGATAACCATTTTGCACTAAATGGAAAATTAAGCATATCATCAAGATAACAATATCATCTTATGTTATGATAAACTATTGAAAATTCTAATTAGTTTTCAAATTAAATTCTCCATGACTCCCTTATTTATTGTATTAGAAGGAATTGATGGTTCAGGGACTTCTACCCAAGCAGAATTATTACAAACCTATTTTATTAATCATCAGCAAAAAGCCATACTCAGTCCTGAACCTTCAGAGGGAATTATTGGACAATTAATCCGAAAAGGAATGCAATCTTCTATCCTTGATGTTAAAGATTCTCATCATTTTGATCAACAAATGGCCTACTTATTTGCTGCGGATCGTTATCATCATTTATATAATGAAGAAAATGGTGTGTTTAAATCTATTAAACAAGATAAGACTCATGTCATTACCACTCGTTATTATTTTTCATCCTTCGCTTATAATGGCTATACCCAAGAAGATTGGGAGTTAATTGCTCGTCTTAATCACAACTTTCCTAACCCTGATTTAGTCGTTTATTGTGATCTTCCCGTCGAAGTTTCTTTACTGCGAATTCAAGATCGTTCCACAAAAGAAATCTATGAAACAAAAGAAAAATTAACCCAAGTTCGCCACAATTATCATCGTTTATTTAAAGACTATTCAGGAAAACTATTAATAGTTGATGCAACTCAAGCTACAACAGAGATTAATCAGGCAATTATCAATTATTTAAAAGATAATTTTGATCAAGAATTATAGCGAATGGCGTATAGCCACAAGTTAACTATCAACTATTAACTATTAACTATCTAACTCCAATCGTATTCTAACTCTCCTGAATCAATTTTACTCCAAATTAATTCTTGACATAGATTTAATTCTTGTGGTGTCACTTTACCATCTGCATCTATCGCTGTTTTAATCGATTCCATTTCATCTTTGGATAACAAACCATCAGCGATCGCTTTTTCAATCAAGGATCTTAGGGTTTCAAGGTCTTTTAATTCTTCGGGAGAACTAGGTTTGCTGTTAGGTCGAGATACTTCCATAGCTTTAATAATGTTTGTTATTGGCTAATCTATCTTACATCCTAACTTTGCTCCCTAGATAATGACCCATTCCTTATGTTATGAAAATTTGACAATTACGCCAAAAGGTTAATTGCATCGCTTTGATAACAATTTGAATAAGAAAACCCAATAAAAAGGGTTAGCTATTGACTTAGACTTAAGTGCAACAACTAACCTTGTGCTTGCTGTGCTATGCTTTAGCACCCGCTTTTTGAATCCTATACTCCTTATTATTTCCTTAACCTGAAAGAGTGACCATAATAGCCATCACTGCTTAAGTGTGATTGTCATTACAAACCCAGAAGTTTTTCTTCTCTAAGCTACTTTAATGTTGTATTTAGGCAATAAGTGATGAATAACAAAGTAACGATGAGATTCAAGCGCATCATGAAAGCGTTTCCAATTTGTATCTAAAAAATCAGGAGAATAAGCAAAAATTTCTCGACCCGTATCTTTTTCTTGTTCCGTCCCTAATGCTTCATATTTCCAAGAGCCTTTCCCTTTTGCTATATAATTAACCTCTACCTCACCAAAACTAAATTTTCCTGCTTTAATTGCCCCTAACCACTGTTGATGTCTCATTTTTGGCCGTTTATCCTTTAAATTTCCCAACAGATAGCCAATCATCTCTTTATCTTGGGGAGGTAATCCTTGCACCAAAGCGTTAGCATTACCTAGTCGATAGCGTTGTAACCAACGGTACATTAAATCAGCAGCTTCAAGAAAATCTTGCGGATTATTACGTTCAATGCGCTGATTTAACCCATTAATATAACCCCATTTTAGATAAGGTAAATCAGGATAACTTAAAACTGCGCCATGGCCAATGGGAAATGCTTCACTCATGACTCGGTTAGCAACTAATTGCATTAAATCTGTCTTTTTACGAAAATATCGCTTAATTCGAGTAAGGGCTGCTTGATCAGGTTTTCCTTGTTGATCTAAGATTAATTTGGCCTCGTTAACGGGATGATTTACCCCTGCAAATCCTTGATGCGCCCATGTATCGGCATAAACGTGCATAGCAATGCCCAAACGATGTAAGCTATCGGGTGTATAACGCTGTTTAATGCACTCAGTCAGCAAATCTTGGGCAACATAGCTATTAGGTAAACAAATCAGTCGATAAATTAAGTCTGTTTCTGGTTTTTCTGAGGCTGGAAACCCTAGATTACCGGGTAAGAAATGAAACGGAATCCAGACTCTATGCTGAGCAAGAATGCGAAAATTGCGATAATTTAGCATTTTATGAGCAGAACTCATTCTTTTAAAGACCAAACCATTATCAAAGCGGATTCGTCCACTATTGGTGGCATCATCTACATATTGGGCGCAATAGGCGATAGTATCCGCTTCTTTATGCTTAAAACCAGCTAAACGGGAAACAACATAGGTGACACCATGATGAAAGTCAATTTGCATGAAAGCAGTGAAGGTTGATTGATCAATCTTTAGCAACAATAGAATTATTTATCCCTAAAATAACATGGGATGACTGCTTCCTTTGCTTTTTTATCTAATGATTTTCTTCAGTTAAAATTTCTCTAGTTCTTCATCACTATAAATAGAATAAGATTACTCATCTGAAATAGAAATACTTTATTACAAAAAAAACTATAAAAGTGATAATTTGTCAAATGTTAAAATAATTTCCCATAAAAAATTAAATGCTGTGAAGGGGAGAAAGTTATCTCCCTAGTGCAACTTTAACCCATCAAAATAACATTATCAATCACATGAATTACTCCATTATCTGCTTCAATATCTTCAGCAATAACGGTGGCATTTTTTACCTCAAAAGCATCTGATAAGTCAAGACTAATGGGTGAACCTTCCAAAGAAGTTAAGGCGTTAATATTCATTAAATCTTCCTTTTTATACTTACCCGAAACCACATGATAGGTTAAAATTCGAGCGAGTTGAGGAATATTTTGCAGTAATGTAGTGATTGTGCCATCGGGTAACTTTGCAAAGGCTTCATCGGTTGGTGCAAACACCGTAAAAGGACCCGGACTTTTCAGTGCATCTACCAAATCAGCCGCTTTAACCGCAGCTACGAGAGTTTGAAAATTATCGGCACTAACGGCAATATCAACAATATCTGGCATGGGAATGATTTGAGTAAAAATAAGCGGTTCTATTTTAACATTGTTTTTAGTTTGAGTTAGTTTATGGCTTTATTTTAACAAGAAAGTGCGGTCACATTTTAGAGTAAAATACCAGCGATCGCATTCTCAAATTGGCGATTGCACTCGATTGTTTAACCAATGCTCAAATGATTTTTGACTTTCCCCAGAGGGGTGTCAAAGAATTGAGTTTTTAAGACTAATATCTTCATCTAGTTGCTTCCAATGAATTCCGCTACCGTCAGCGATCGCATATTAGGAACAATCAGAAATCATTCCAACCTGAGCGGTGAACCCCTGTAAACTAAAAGAAGCCCATCTGCTATCTTAGAGAAAAAGAATCAATCAAGGAAATCTTATGGCTGAAGCGTATTTATTAGAAAAATTACAGTCCGTTGAACAAACTTATACAGAATTAACCCGTCGTTTGGCTGATCCTGATATTGCCACCAACCCTAATGAACTACAACAAGTGGCTAAAGCCCGTTCATCCCTTGAAGAAACGGTGAATACTTACCATACTTGGAAGAAAACTGAGAAAGAACTCTCAGGAGCTAGAGAAATCCTCAAAGAAGCGGGTAATGATGCAGAAATGCGTGAAATGGCAGCCATGGAAGTGACGGAATTAGAAGAAACCTTGACCCAACTAGAGGAAAAACTAACGATTTTGCTCTTACCTCGCGATCCCAACGATGATAAGAACATTATGCTGGAAATTCGCGCCGGAACTGGTGGAGATGAAGCCAGTATTTGGGCGGGTGATCTCGTTCGTATGTACTCAAAATATGCCGAATCCCAGAATTGGACAGTGAAATTAGTCAGTGAATCTTTAGCAGAAATGGGTGGCTTTAAAGAGGCGATTTTAGAGATAAAAGGGGAAAATGTTTACAGTAAGCTGAAATATGAAGCAGGAGTCCATCGGGTGCAACGAGTCCCCGTCACAGAAGCGGGAGGACGGGTACATACCTCTACTGCAACCGTAGCGATTATGCCCGAAGTGGATGAGGTAGAAATTGAAATTGACGCTAAGGACATAGAAATGTCAACCGCCCGATCTGGGGGTGCAGGGGGACAAAACGTTAACAAGGTGGAGACAGCCGTAGATTTAATCCATAAACCGACGGGAATTCGTATTTTTTGTACAGAAGAGCGATCTCAGCTACAAAACCGAGAACGTGCCATGCAGATTTTACGGGCGAAATTATACGAGATCAAATTACGGGAACAACAGGATGAAGTGAGTTCTATGCGGAAATCTCAGGTAGGAACTGGGGCGCGATCAGAAAAAATTCGGACGTACAATTATAAGGACAATCGAGTAACCGATCACCGTTTAGGGCAGAATTTTGCCTTAGCAGGGGCTTTAGAAGGAAATATAGAGGATATTATTCAAACCTGTATTACTCAAGACCAACAACACCAATTAGCTGAACTAGCCTCCTCTCCTGAAACGGCGGAAGTGTTAAATTAAGCTATCTGCTCACTTGATAGGTTGTGTAAATGATCATAATCACACTTAAGCAGTGATGCTTATTATCGCCAGTATCTCTAGTTAGGGAAATAATAAGAGGTATAGGATTCAAAAAGCGGGTGCAAAGCATAGCATAGCAAGCACAAGGTTAGTTGTTTGATTTAGTCAACGACTAACCCTTTTTATTGGCTTACAAGGCAAAAGGCAATTTTTATGGTCTATTGAAAAAGGTGGTTGATGTGGTAGGATAGACTGGCCTCATAGCCTTTTACTAATTATTAAGAAAAATACATATATGAATATTAAGCAATTTTTGGGTGATAGAGTTAACCCAAACCTAAAGCTAGGACTTAAGACGCTTCGGTTAATATCCCAAGGTCAAGTCTCTAAGATTAATTTAGACACCAGTTTAGAGGTCAACTGTGAACTTCCCAACAAAATCTTAATTGGTACTGATCACAAAACAGGAACTGTTTGGCTTAACTCTATCTTTAAAGAAATTTGTCGGCGTCATGCTTTAACGTTTGGTACTAATAAAAGTCCTCAACCCGTAGAACCACCGGCGGAGATTGATATTTTTAGCCAGCAGCATAGTATGTTTAGTCTTGACGCTTTAGCAGTTCCATTTAGAGGAATACATATGATTAGAGATCCACGAGATGTGATAATCTCTGGATGTTTCTATCATCAAAAGTCCAAAGAAACATGGCTTCATAAACCGAAGGCGCAATGGCAAGGGATGACCTATCAGGAGAAAATAAAAAGCTACGATTCTATTGATGATAAAATTCTTTTTGAAATGGAGAATACGGCTAAAAATACGATTGACAGAATGCTCAAATGGAATTACGAAAGTCCTTACTTTTATGAAGTTAAGTACGAGCAACTCATAGAAGACTATGATTTAATGCTATTTCATGAAATATTTTCTTTTCTTGGGTTTCAAGGAAATATCATTCCTAACCTGTTGACTATCGCCTATAATAATAGCTTATTTTCCAACAAAACCATCAACTCTGCCCATATTAGATCGGGTAAAAAAAGTCAGTGGACAACTTATTTTAATACAACTCATAAAGATAGATTTATCCAACTCTTTGGAGACTGTTTGATTCAATTAGGCTATGAGAAAGATAATAACTGGTTATAAGGGTTATCACCTTAAAATCGTTCTCCAATCCCGAAGTGTAAGCGAGATCCTCCATCTCTGAAGCCATAATCAATCCGAATGGGACCCACAGGAGATTGAATCCGCACCCCTAACCCATAACCTGTTCCACTCCCCGGTAATCCTCTAACTCGCGAAGGAACACCGGGGACTGCACCATCTGAACCTAATAATGTCCCATAATCGATAAACAACGCCCCACCAATAATGGCAATAATGGGAAAACGATATTCGGCCGTCGCTTGGAAGTAACTGCGACCGTTTCCAACTTCCCCTTCTGCATAACCTCGTACTGAGTTACTGCCCCCAACAACAAAGGCTTCATAGGGCGGTAAGTCCCCTAAAACTGTTCCTGCTTGCAGATTAAAGGCTAATGCTTGAGGTTTAGGCTCATTTTCGTCAATAAAGCCAAAATCAATGAACTCAAGGGGAATATAAAAGCTATAAGATCCCCGAAGTCGATTAAAGAGAATACTACCACTACCAACAGGGACAGTTTGTTCCATTCCTACCCGTAAAACAGAGCCTCTGGTGGGCTGTAAGGGATTATTACGGTTATCTTGGGCAGCACCAAAGCTTAAGGTAAATAAATCGTCATTTCCAGAGGAATCAAAGCTTAAGGGTTGAGAGGGAAATCCATTAAGGGGTGCAGAAAAGGGTGAGTTATCACCGTCAGCATTTTTCACTTGTACCCGTTGATAGTTAAATCCTGCGGTTAATCGCCAATCTGGACGGGTAAAGACATCTTTTGCGAGGGGACGGACAAAATTAACCCCTGTCCCTGTACGAACCACACGAGGACTATCAAAGCCATTAAGGGTACGAATGGTACTGTTGTCCCCATCAAAAACGAGGGAAATAGTCCGACGACGAAACGCATTAACCGTGTATGCAGTACGGAAGGGATCAGTTGCAATCCAAGGATCGGTAAAACTCACATCAAAGAGTAAGTCCCGTTCCCCAACTTGTAGTTCGGTAGCAACTGTTTGGTTATTCCCGCCTAAATTCTGCTCTTGGTAGCTTAATGTTCCAAATAAGCCACTGGTTGAGCTAATACCAGCACCAGCAGCGACTGAACCCGTTCTTCCTTCTACTACATCTACATTAACAACTACTTCACTGGGATCTTCCCCCGGACTAAATGCGAGACGAACATCTTCAAACAATCCTAAACCAAAGACTCGTTGTAAATCCTGTTGGGCAATATTACGGTTAAAAACATCCCCCGGTTTAAGCCTCATTTCACGGGTAACAATAAAATCTCTGGTTTTTCCCCCTTCTAGGGGTTCATCTTCCGAATCAAAAAAGCGAACTTGAATATTCTCAATTACCCCTTCAGAAATAACCAAAGTTACAACGCCATCGTCGCTAATTTGGGGTGAACCGATCACCTGTGCTAAGTCATAACCATTGGTAGAATACCATTCATTAATTGCTTGAATACTTTCTTGTAAATCTCTTAAGTTAAGAATTTTGCCGTATTGTTCGTTAAAGTTTTCTTCAACGATTTCTTCGGGTAAAATACGCTCTTTTTCTGTTTCGGGGACTGTTTCAATGACGACATTCTCTAGGATGGGGTTGGGTTCGACGGAAAAGGTAATTCGGACCCCTAACGGTGTGTCTTCGGGAACAACTTTCACATTTGCAAAGAAACCCGTCGCATAGATAGCGTTAACGTCGTTTTGTAGTTGACTACGGGTAGAGGTTCGACCGGGACGAGTGGCGATCGTATTATAAACTAGACGTTCTAGTTGTAAATCTGCACCTGTTACGACAACTTCTGCAACTAAAACGCGGGGTTCTTCAGCAGGGGGCTCTTCTTCGCTAGTTTCAGCGTCAGGTGGGGTTACAGGCGAGGAATCTGTGGGAATTTCTGGGTTTTCTGTTTCTATCTCAGGACTTTCTTCTCCATTCTCAGGATCTGATGGGGAATCTTCTTCGGTAATTGTTTCTTCGGTTACAGGTGTATCGGAGTCTGATTGGCCAATAATTAAGGGTAAGTTATCAAAGTTGGGAATTTCAAATGATTTAAGGTTATCTTCTGTTTCTTCTGAGGTTAATGGTTTGGATTGACTGATATAGCGATTAATTTCTGTGTCTAAGGCTTGTAGTTGACCAATGGTTAGGTTTCGACTAACAACTGCGTAGGTTTTAATGAGAGGATGGGATGAATTCTCGGCTTTTTCTGCTTGATTCTCTGTTGCTTCTGGGGAAGATAAGGTTAGGTTATCTGGTTGTTTGATTTGGGCGATCGCAGGGATGTCTATCTCACTGTCAAGATCGCTTTGAAGTGGGGAAACAGTTTCTGTTTCTAAGGTTGTTTCTAATGTGGGATTTTCAGGAATTATTTCCTTTTCTTCTGAGGTATTTCCTTCTAAAGCTTGAATCTCCGTAATAGTGGGTTCATTTTCTGACTCAATGGGAGACTGAACCGCAATTTCACTAATTATTTCCTTTTCTTCTGAGATATTCTCTTCTAAAGCTTGAATCTCAGTAATAGTGGGTTCATTTTCTG
>JBFRWB010000107.1:0-7864 GCA_051439375.1 Microcystaceae cyanobacterium | reverse complement strand
CAGGAAGCACTGAATTCCTTATTAGCAGCCGCCTTAGAACCTAGCCATTATCGACGATTATCCTATCATCCTTATTACCAATATCAAGATTCAGATAACGGGAATCCCCAGGAATTTACCCAATACGGCTATGCACTGATGGATAGTATGGGTATGCTGTTGGCTGAAAGTCCTGATCGCTTCTCCACTGTCAGGGAACGGGATGAAGCCCTACAAAAGTGGATCACAGGTTTGCAAGGGAATAATAATACAGTTGAGGTGCAACCGTCTCAAGAGTGTTTCTTCTTTGAACTGCGCCACCCCACAACAGATATCACTTTACTACGAGGAAACCAACGGGTTCAGAGTAAACAGGAAGCAGAAGAACAGATAAAAAGAGTTTTAAACGAGGGAAAAAACCGCAATAACTATCGCTTAATCGATGAAACTGAGTTTACCTTTGTCTTACAGCTAGAGGGAGAGACTCCCTTTGCCACTCACCCCCATCAATACTGTAGCGCAATAGAACGCAATTTGCGCCTCGATGCTCTCCTCTATTACTTGAATCGTCCCACACCTATCTCACGTATTTCAGGAGAAATTGGCACTTACCGGGCAATTTTATTAGATCGAGCGGAAAATCCTTTATTAATTACCCAACAAACCTATTCAACCCAGCATGAGGCAGAAGATGCCTATCAAACTTTGTTGCACTTAGCCAGTGATCGTGTCTATTTTCAGCCCATTGATGACCTTCCAGGGGAATTATCCTATAGTTTCACCTTAATTGATCGTCACGAGAACACCATCGCAACCCATCCCCACAGCTACCGAACCCCTTGCCATCGGGATCTGGTCATTCGTCATATTATCAATTACGTGAACCAGGAGATCGAATCGAGCCTTGATCATCAAGAATCGGGCATTTATTACCAATTAATGGATCAATCCCATAATTTTCTCTTAGTAGGGGTCATTGCTTATCCTGACGAACCAACTGCCTATCAGGCCCTAGAAGAGATGCTAACTTTGGCAAGAGAACGGGACAACTATCAATTACTTGATGATCAGTCAGGAGACTGTCCCTATGGGTTCGCCCTCTATGACGGAAGCACCCTCTTAGCTAACCATCCCGATGTCTACCTAACCCCAGAAGAACGCAATTGCGCCTTACAAACGGTCATTGATGGCATTATTTGTGACGATCCTCTTTACCGTATTGAAGGCGATCCAGGTTGTTTTACCTATGCTTTACTTGATCCTTTGGCCGCTGAAGAAAGTCCCCCTGACTTATTGCAAGGGGTATTGATCTATGGAGATGAAGATCAGGCCAAAAAAGCGTTTGAGGAACTATTATCGGTTGCTGTGAGAAGCGATCGCTATAGAAGAGTGGATGATAACGGTTATGGGTTTGAACTATTGGATGATACCGATACGATTATTGCTCAACCCCTTAATACCTATGACAGTGAAGAAGAAAGAGAGGCAGCCATTGACAAAATTATTACCTATATCGCTCAATCTGAGGTTCTGTATCGTATTTTAAATCCAGAAGGCTCATTTTATTCTGAAATTTGGGAACAAGGGGGTCATGATCTTTGGATCGTTCGCCCCAGTTACGCCCATGAACCATCTGACGGTGACATCGAAACCTTAAGGCATCAAATTAAGAACTATGTACGGATTAATACAGAAATCGAAGACTATCCCTATGGTTTTCAGTTAAAAGATGCAACAAACACAATTATTGCTGATTATCCCTGTCTTTACGCCACAGAAAAAGAACGCAACGACCAAATTAACTATCTATGGCGCAACTATGACACAAGCAGCGATCGCCTGTGGATAGGGACAGAAACCTTTAGGGATCAAGGGGCAGCCACCAGGGAAGGAGAACGCATTAGGTGTCTCGCAGCGCAACGAGAACGCTACGGGATAAATCAAGAAAGAGGCAGCCATTCCTATTCCCTCACCCTCACCGATGAAATGGGTCAAGTCATTGCCAACCACCCCCAACGCTATGGAACCCAAGCAGAAGCCTATCGTCAAATTGAACGACTCTGGCGACAGTTTCGGGGGTTAAATACCTTTGTAGAAACCCCCGAAATTGCCCCTTCGCAGTTTATCTTTAAGTTACCAGCCGAACTCTTTAATCTCTTTCAAGAACCGCAACAGGGAGGGCTAACTGGAGCTATTTTCAGCAGTCCAAACCAAAAAAAGGATCAAAACGGGCCAGAAACCTTTTCCTCGGACACTGCTGCAAGGGAAGCCTTTTTAAAACGATTACCCTTGATATTGAATGAAGACAATATTGTACGCAACTATGATAATCGTAATTGTCAGTTTTCCTTTAAATTAATTGATTCCCAACAGCCCGATAAACCCATTATGGCCGAGAATGCTGCCGTGTATCAAAGTCGGGCGCAGATGGAGAGAGCGATCGCCTTTCTGCAAGCGATCGCCCAAGACTGGTCTTTAACCTATGGGAGTCCTGGAACCTATTGCGGTTATTACTTCTTTGCCCATCTTCCCGAAGCCACCGATCACCCCTTAAAGAGCTTAGACAATTATCCTAATGAAAAACAAGCTTGGGAGGCTGCGGGGTCGTTTGCAGAAAATTTACGATACCGTCGTCGTTATATCAGTCCTGCGGTGGATACTAATGGTCAATGCTATCCTCTGGGTATCACCGATGGTATGGGAAATTTATTGGCCGTTTCTACGGTAGAACAGGATCTCGACCAAGTTTTCCACTCTTTAAACGGGATTGATCAGTCTTTGTTAGTCATGGAACCGATCTACGGAGAAGATGGGGAAGCAATGATCGGTTATCGCTTCAAATTAAAGGATCGCGCAGGACATACCTTGTTAGACGGAACCGAGGTACAACCCGATCCAGAAACGGCTAAAACCCATTTTTATCGAGATGTTTTGAGTATTTTGTTAGAACCTTGGGCGATCGAACGAATCACTGATGATCGGGGGTTATGCTATAGCTATCAAGTCATCAGTTCACCGACAGATGCTTACGAACCGTCCTTAGTGTTAGCCACCCATCCCCAAAATTATGCCTCTGATATCGAGTTAGAAGAAGCCATTGAACACTTACGATTATTGGTTCGCACCTCTCGACTGAGAACCGATATTCAACAACAAGAACCCGCTTATATGGGCAGCATTGTCGAAGATGACCATAGGGTTTTATTACAAGGGATAACCCTCCATAAGACGAAAGAAACAGCCTGGGACGAAGGCAATACGTTACTAGAACTAGCTGGGGAAATGAGTGCTAACCCTTCCGAAATAGGGGAGAATTTTCGCCTCATTGAAGATGAAGACGGGCAGGATTTCTATAGTTGGGAATTGGTCAATAAGGCAAAAGATCCCATTCTGGGCAAACCACCGCACCCCTTTTCCACCCCTGAAGAACGAAAACAGGCGATCGCTCGGTTACAAGCTTCTATTAACGATGAAGGGTTTCATCTTATCGAACATATTCTGTTGCGTCCCAAGCATCCACCTCCATCTGAGGAGTCCCTCGATCAGGGGGATCAATTTTTACCTATTCCTAAAACTCCCACAACCATCCCAGAGGCCGCACTGTGTTCAGCCAACTACGATCCCTATTCTTTCATGATCAGTGTGGTTCTTCCCTATTGGCCGACCCGTTTTCGAGATAGAAATTTCCGACGCTTTGTAGAACAGACGTTACGTTCAGAAGTTCCGGCCCATATTGGCTTAAAAATTTGTTGGATCAATGTTGATCAGATGCACACCTTTGAAACCGTTTATGGGGAGTGGCTAGAACAATTACATCTGGAGGCCTGTGAACATCATACCTGTAACCGCACAAACACTCTCAACTCCTTGATAGAAGTGTTGTCTAACCTGACCAATATTTATCCTGAAGGAACCTTACATGACTGTGAGGAAAGGGACGAAAACGATAACCCGATTATTCTTAACCAAACTGCTTTAGGAACTGCTAACAATTCTAACGATTAATGTCATGAATACTACGACTAATGGAAACCATTTCCCCGCCTTCAATCCCGATTTAGTTTCTCTTTTTCAACCTAATCAGGTTTTGAAAGACAAAGACCTCAATAATATTGTCACCTATCTTGATAGTCACAATCGTTTGACTCGTACCCATTTAATTGGTTTGGGGATTGTGTGTGGATTGGAGGTTCGTCCTTTTAAAATTAAGGACTCGGATGACTTTTATATTTACATAACCCCAGGATGTGGAATTACCTCAGAAGGGTTTTTTGTTAAGCATGATCTCGGTAGCGATGCCAACATTATAAACAAGAGTTTTGATCGTTATCTCGACGCATCTTTAGCTATCAAGGAATATGGACTGATCCCTTTAGAAGAGACAAATACTACAGATCAGTTAATTACGGGGATAGAGTTGATTAAGACTGAAGATCCTAGGAAGACAGATGATAATAATATTCCTTTTCAGCCTCTAAAAGAACTTGAAGTCGAAGATACATCAGTTGAAGATATATTAAAGGAGCAAGTTTTACTCATTTTATTGCATTGGGACGACACAGAACGAGATTCTTGTATCAATGATTGTGATAATGGGGGTAAAGAGCGTCAATTTAGTCTACGTTTTTTCGTTATTAGTCAAGAAATTGCCCAAACTCTTCTGGAAAAAAGATTTGTTCCCCCTGATAACTTCCAAAATTGGTTTAAACAACCAGATTGTCAAATTAAACGTTTGGGTTATCAGAAACTAGGGGAAGAAGACAAAATTTTTACGGTTGATCTGACAACGATTGAAACCTTTGATGATTTGATGGGTGCTTATTATCGCATTTGTCAAGAGGGTATTCTGGAACTCGATCAAAGGTTACAAGAAATTTATAATTTATTTAATCCATTGTTCTCTATTTTTCACCGTGAGGGTAATCCTTTTGTCAATTTTAAACGAGATTTTCGAGCTATTTTACTAACTTTAGTCCCTGATAGGGTTAGTCAAACCGATCCGTTTCCTGATGACTCAGAGACTGCCGTTGAACCGTCTCCCCAAGTTGCCTATGGGATTCAATATTTTTACGATTATTTGATAGAATTAACCACAGCTTACAACGAATTTAGGGACGAACTTAAGGATACTTTATTTGACTTAATGAGTGATTGTATCCCTAATAATCAATCTTTTCCTAACTATCTTCTCGCTGGTAAGATTGGTGAAACAACTATTTTTGACCCAGGAACTTCAACCGAGGATCTCGCTGTTATTCCCCTTAAATGTACTGCACCGTCTCTTTACCGTCATTCATTTTCTCAATCGCCTCTTCATAATAATAATCAACGAATACGTCATCTTTATCAACGGTTACTACATATTAGTCAAGGGGAATCTTTTCAACTGTTACCTTTTTATCATACCCCTATTAAAATTACCCCCAGTTGCCTACGCAAAGTAACATTAGGAGAGCAAGCAATTCCCTATTATCATGATTATTTGAAGATTTATACTGATTGGAATTATGAAGCTTGTCGCAAACAAAAATCGCAGTATTTACCAGCTTATTTTAGTTTACAAAATTCGCCAAGAAAACTGGGTTATGATTTAATTAATCGCATTGATTGGGCAGATTTTTTTCGTATTGAAGGCCATCTAGGATTGGTCTTAGACGATGCCCTTGAAGGGATCAATGAGTTCAAAAAGCATTTTAATTTAGCTTTTGATATCGTTCCTTTACGTTTGGGTGAAGGGGAAGATGATCCTTCAGTTCTCAAAGGGTATTTTGATGACTTAGAAAAAGACTTTGAAATACTCAAAATTCGTTGGAAAAACAATCCTCTTAAAGAAAAGATTACCAAAGAAAATAATCCTCTTAGTTTTAAAATTGTTGAACTTTTTGAGAAATTATTTTTTAACAAAGAGGATTTAACCAAAATCGATTTAAACTCTATTGAAAATGAGTTCTTGAAATATGCTCAAGATTTCAACAACTATGACTTTGAGCTAGTGGGAGAAGAAGAAGAAACAAAAAAACGCTTAATTCTCAAATTTCCTGGTCTTGATGATGAAGATGCTCGAATTGCCTTGGCAACAGAAAAAAGAGATAATGGAGAAGATCGAAATCAAATTGCTCGAACCATTGATTTTAATGTTGTCGCTTCTTCAGATGAAAATAATCTCATCAATGAACAACGAATCAAACAAACTTTTGTTGATTGTTTTTCTGTTAATTCTTACATATTAATAGTTGAAGATGATCCTGTTGAGGATGATATTTTACGATTTGTGTTAATTAATGGAGAAGAGACAATTGAATATGTATCAGGAACCACTCCCATAACTCAGACAGTATTGCTACGCTTAGAAGATGAAACAAAATATGAATCAGCAGACACTTTAATAGAACGATATGAAAATTTTGAAGCCCTTTATGTCTTCTTACAATTCTTTGGACTACGGGAAAAATTAGACGCAAATTTCAACTTTGCAGCATTGGTTTTTTATTATGAATTAAGATTGTTATTCTCTTGTTATTTACAACGGTTAGAAATGATTCGTAACTTACAACAATTAAAAGAATATGCTCAAGAAAATTATGGTTTAGAACATTTAGGAGGCGTTCCTAAAGGCGGAACCTTTGTCATGGTTTATACTGAGGATGCTCAGGTTTGTCAGCGTTTACGACAAAGGGATCAAATAATACAAGAATACTTTGATACTCAGGTAGCAGAAATTAAAGAGAAAGTCCAATTTCCAGCGACACAAAAACCTCTTTCAATTCCCGACGATAGTGATAGAAAAATTGTCATTGCTGATTTTTGTTTACCCTATTACTGTTGCGGTGCTAATAATATTAATTATGTCATTACGCCCCCAAGACCCCTAATTAAGTTACCTAAATCCGTTTTTTGCGAGAACGATGAGAAAATCTACAAATTTGCTCTCTATCCCCCTGGAGGTTTACTCAAGGGAGGTGACGGCGTTTTTGAACATCAAGGTCAATATGCGTTCCAACCAAGTCGAGTGCCAGATATCACTGAACCCACAAATCTCACCTTTTTCTACACTGTAGACGATGTTAGCAACAGTTTCTCCATTCTTATGTTGCCTCTGGCCGAGGTATCTTTAACCATTAAAGACGATAGCACAACCTATTGTATTACCCCAGAAGGAACAACAGAAATTGAGTTTGAGGTTGGGGTAAAAACCGGAAATAATGTCTTCGAGTTGTTCAAGGGTGAATTTATGATTTCAACGGATGGAGGTGACACCTATCAAGTCCTAGAAGTCTCTTCTGATAACAAGTTTGATTTGGCCACCCTTGAGATTCCAGAAGGTGAAAATAGTCTTTCTGTACAGTTTAAATATAGGGTATTTAAAACAGAAGACTATTGCGCTAACATTAGTCAACCCTTAACTATTACGTTGATACGACAGCCACAAGCAAAAATTGATTATGATACCAATGAAGAGGGAGAAGCCGAAGGTAAGTTAGTTTATGATGAGGATTGTAACCTGGTGGGAATGGAGATACAATTCCGTAACCAAGGCAGCGAAGCAGAAACCTATCAATGGGAACTGAACAACACAAATGTTGCCGATAGTCGAGATGTCATCCTGACCATTCCCTATACAAAAGAAAGAACCGCTACCGTTACCCTAACTGTTAAAAATCAAAACGATTGCCCAGATGTGGATATCGTGACGGTAAACTTACCAAAACTCGATCCCTCATGGAAGTTTGATAATAAGTTACGAACCCGACTAGAAGATCCCGAAAACCCTGATTCTTCCGAAATAATTGTGCTTTGTGGCACTAAAAATTCTGAAATGGATCAACAATCACTCACTGTAGTGCAACCTGGAGGAAAATTTACCAGCTTACCATCAGGATTAGTT
>JBFRWB010000106.1:0-27230 GCA_051439375.1 Microcystaceae cyanobacterium | reverse complement strand
GTGCTTGTTACCAACAGCACCCCTGAATTTGAAGAAGAAGCGAATGCGCTTCTTAAAGGAAGTCCTTATGGACAAGAAGCCACTGTTTGGGGCAAAAAAGACCTGTGGCACATGCGCTCCTTACTCTGTACTGAGCCTGTTGACTTCTTAATCGGTAACTCCTACGCTAAATACCTCTGGCGTGATACCGGAACCCCCTTAATCCGCATTGGATATCCTATCTTTGACCGTCACCACTTACACCGTTATTCCACCATCGGTTATGAAGGTGCGTTAAACCTCCTCAATTGGATTTCTAATACGGTTCTTGATGAGTTAGATCGTAACACCATCGTTCCTGCTAAGACCGATATTTCCTACGACTTAATTCGTTAATCAGACGGTTCTTCGGGGTGGGTTTAACCTCAAAACCCACCTTTTCTTAAGTCTTAATTAATTGGGCGCAAGCCTTGCGCCCCTACAAGTTTATCATTGTCAAGGAGTTCAAGGCTATGTTTTCTTCATCAACCCGTTTTGAGAAATCGGCTCATTTGAGTCTCCCTAATCATCCCTTTGTGATGGTATTTATAGAACAGTTCCATCTTGCGGATACAGAAGGGAAATATCAAGATTGGTCTGATGAAAAACTCTTGAATTCTTTGATTGTTTCGCTTTCGGGAAAGTCTCACTTTAACTTCAGCGGAAAGTATCGTCCCACCAACAACTTACTACGAGTGCAGATTACTGCTTTTTATCAAGCGGTTGCTTCTTTAATTGAAGAAAAAACAGGAAAAATTCCCCAAGTCTTTCTCAATTTAAGTACCCACGGCGTTAGTTCTGCTCTTATCTTTTGTGGCAATTTATTAGTTACCTATGAACTGCTAATGAGACTGAGTGAATTTAGCTTTGACTCCTTAGAAAGTTTAGTCAAAACTGGAGAAGTTTTAGCTCATAACGCCAGCTTAAGGGTTCAAGACTTTTTCTAAATGAAAAGGTGTGAGGTGCGAGGTATGAGGTATGAGGTTTAACTATCTAAAACCTGAAACCTAGGCCTGAGAACCTCTCCTTTAGTAATTCCTTGGAATCTCTGGAGAAATGATCATGAAAGTTGGCTTTACCACTTATGACAATGTGCGAGTAAATGCTCACTTTGGTTCAGCAAAACAAATTGCTATTTATGAAGTGGCCGCAACGGGATATAATTATTTGGAAACCGTTGAGTTTGGTGGCAACTTAGCAGAAGATGGCAATGAAGATAAATTAGTTCCTAAAGTGGCTGCAGTGAAAGATTGCACAATTGTTTATACCTCAGCCATTGGTAAAAGTGCAGCAAGTCGTTTGGTCGCTAATAAAATTACCCCCCTCAGAACCAACCAAGAGGATGAAGCCATTACTGATGTTTTAGATGAACTCATTAAACAATTAAATGGTACACCTGCACCTTGGCTACGAAAGATTTTAAATCTACACAATAAACCCAAATCTTTCGATTTTGAAGACTTTGAAGACGATGATTAAAACAGTGACCCGTTACTAGACACTGGTTTTAATTCTGAAAATCTTGTCCATTTTATTCTAACTTCCACCATCATGACAACAACAACAACGACTCCTGAAGTAGATACCAAAGCAGCTTTTGTGGCTGATAATGAATTCTTACAAGAATTAGTTCGTCAAGTTCGCGCTCAAGATCATTATGGTGTATTTCGCACTTGGGAAGACGCATTAGTGTTATCGGGTTATGTGGTTAGCAAGAAGAAAAAGAAAGAAATCTCCGTTGAAGGAGATGTGGATGCAACCACCCAACTACGCATTATGTGTTATTTTCGTGCGATCGCAGCCATAGTCGAGAAAAAAACGGGCAAACTCTGTCAAGTCGTGATTGATCTGAGTCATGAAGGGTTTGGTTGGTCATTAGTTTGGTGTGGTCGTTTAATGGTAGTTAATCGTACCCTCAGAGATGCTCAACGCTTTGGCTTTGACTCCCTTGAAAAGTTAGCTGAACGAGGCGAAAAACTCATCAATTCAGGGGTTGAAATCATCGAAAAATACCCCGAAGTTGCTAACGCTTAAACAGTTTTTCAGTGAACAGTTAGCCGTTAACCGTGATCAAGTAACCTGTAACGAATGATCGCACTTCATGCTTGATAACTCATTACTGAAAAATCTGGTAACTGATGACTGCTCACTGATAACTTATCACTGACGACTGTTAACTGCTCACTGATCACTGAATTATGGTTCAAACAATCTCCAAACCCCCAACCCCCGAAAATGTTGCCGAGTTAAAAAAGTATATTCGGAAACTGAATTCTAAAGCAGGTCAGATGAAAATGGATCTACATGACCTAGCTGAAGGTTTGCCCGCAGATTACGAAAATCTGTTGGAGGAAGCCAGTAAAACTTACGATATTTATCGTGAGCTAGATCAACTGAAAAAACAACTCAAAAGTTGGGAGGAACAACTTTAATGACTGTCATGGAAAAAACCTTATCTGACTTCAGACAATTAGTGAACGCCGAAGACTATTTAAACTTCTTTGGTATTGACTACGATCAGCAATTTGTTAATGTCAATCGTCTCCATATTCTTAAACAGTTTTCTCTGTTAATTAGTGAAGTTGACAAGGCTTTTCCCGACCTTAGCGAAGCGGAAAGACTCGATAAATATGGCCAAGCCTTTGCTGAAGCTTATGAGCTTTTCCGCACCTCTAGTCCCCTTGAAACCAAACTGTTTAAAGTCTTCAATGAAACCCCGAAAAACGTGGTGTTACTGGAAGATGTAACTAAAGATTCAGGAGTGAAATAGGTGTAATGGAACTAACCCCCACAGAACTCGAACGCTATCAACGTCAAATGATGCTGTCTGGTTTCGGTGAAGACGGCCAGTTAAAACTGAAACAGACAACAGCCTTAGTGACGGGTGTTGGCGGTTTAGGTGGTACAGTTGCCCTGTATTTAGCTGTTGCAGGAATTGGTAAGTTAATCCTTGTCAGAGGTGGCAATTTGCGCCGAGAAGACATGAATCGCCAAATTTTGATGACGGATGACTGGGTAGGTAAACCGAGAGTTACCAAAGCCAAGGAAACCCTCTCACAAATTAATCCCGATGTGGAAATTGAGGCGGTTCCGGAGTTTGTCACGGCGGAAAATGTGGAAGGGTTAGTTCAACGCGCCGATATTGCCTTTGACTGTGCTTTTAACTTCACAGAAAGGGATTTACTCAATAAAGCTTGTGTGAAACATAACAAGCCAATGGTGGAAGCAGCCATGAATAATATGGATGCTTACCTTACCACCATTGTACCGGGGACAACCCCCTGTTTATCCTGTATCTTTCCCGAAAAACCTGACTGGGATCGGTGGGGATTTGGGGTGATTGGCGCAGTTTCTGGCACACTTGCCTGTTTAGCTGCCCTAGAAGGCGTTAAACTTCTGACTGGATTAGGCCAACCCTTATTGGGGCAACTTTTGACCATGGAGTTAGGGGACGCAACTTTCGCCAAACGTCGTCCGTACCATGATCCTAATTGTCCTGTTTGTGGGTCTTTGACTCAGCAGGCGGTTACCGAAGCAATTACTGATAATAGTCTCAAAGAACAGGTTTTTGCTTAAATTTACCTAGATTTTAGATGGGTATAGCCCATCTTACCCTTACTCTTTGGAGGATTTCATGACCGTTAATCTTACGGAAAAAGCTGCCTTTCGCATTCGTACATTCCTCAGAACGACGGAGGGATCTCGCCCCGGTGTTCGGGTGGGTGTCAAAGATGGTGGCTGTAATGGCTATGAGTACATCATGGATATTATCGGTGAACCCAAGGAAGATGATATCGTATTTGAACAGGACAGAGTGCCAATTTATGTTGATCCCACCAGCGCACCTTTGATTGATGGTGTTGTGGTTGACTTTGCCGAAAGCTTAACCCAAAGTGGCTTTACCTTCGAGAATCCCAACGCAACAGATGGTTGTGGTTGTGGTAAATCCTTCTCCGTTGGTGATTGTACCCCTGAAGCTGTTCCTTGTTCATAGTTGATCTGTATGTAGGGGCGCAAGGCTTGCGCCCATCCCATTCACTACAAACGCTACAAATTTCCGTATCTAGAGAGGAGAATTCTCATGACAACCACTTACAAAGTTCGACTAATTAAAGGGAAAAAAAATAAACCACCTGAAATGGATGTCGTAATTGATGTCCCAGAGGATCAATATATCTTGGAAGCAGCCGACGAACAGGACATTGAGTTACCCGTTTCCTGTAATGCTGGATCTTGTTCTACCTGTGCTGGACGAATCGTTGAAGGAGAAGTTGATCAAGAAGAGCAAGCCTTCTTAGATGATGATCAACTTGCTAAAAAATGGGTGTTGCTTTGTGTGGCTTATCCTAAGTCAGATTGCACCATCAAAACCCATCAGGAAGCCTATATTGTTTAAGGCTTAGATAACAAGGTGTGAGGTGTGAGGCATGAGGTATGAGGTTTAAATATCTAAAGCCTAAAACCTAGAACCTAACACCTAACACCTAACACCTAATTTCTTTGTTAGTCATGATTCAGCTAACCCTTCTAACCTCTTTTCAATATCAACGATTAATCTTTAAAACGACCTTTTGGGCGGTTGCTGAGATTTGGCTTTCTTTATTAGGAATTGACGATTTAGCTGATTACAGTGAATTTTTATTAGATCAAGATTTATTATTACATCAAAAAAATCATCGAACCGTTGAATCGGGAAAAATACATCCTGTTTTTTGTACACAAATTAATGAAACTTGCCCGGTTAAGGTGGTTCAGGTGCATATGAATAGCTGCTTAATAGATAACGATTACTTTTATTATTACACCACATTTAAAAATAAATGTCTTAAAGTTAAATCTTTTTGCATCAAAGCTGAACTATTATCGCAAATCGTCTAACCCCTTGAACCCCATTATGATTCGAGAACAACTTGCCAAAGAATTCATTGGTTTGGTAAAAAGCTATCATCCCCATGCAGGGAAACTGCTTCAATACTGCCATATCAGGGTAGTTGAATGTTACATTCAAAGACTGCATAAAACCTGTTACTATTTCGGGATTTATTGTCCTCAAGAAATGATCGCAACTCTAAAAGCTCAACAGGATGCTTACCGAGAAATTGCCGAGAATATGGGATTGATGGATGCCGTTATTATTAATGCTGATCGCTTAATTCGAGATCCAATGTCACAGCTAAAACATGATAATCCTCGTTTATGGCTAGAAATTTATTGGGTAGCTACGCAAGTCTTTTACTAAGGAGAAATGAAGCAAGATGCTAGTTATGAGTTCTACCCTATTGGTGATTTTAATTATTACAGGATGGGTTATTTTTTATGATCAAGATGAAGTCCACAGCATTGCTGCAACGATCGCAGGGTTAATTGCTGTACTCTGGTTTTTTATCATTGTCAGCCTTCCCATTAAACTGTTGTTAACTATTCCCATGATCCTTGTTTGTCGTAAACTTCATATCGCTCATAAATAGTAACCTAAAATGAATTAACTATTGGTAACTAATATGACGGTTTTTGATAGTTATTAATTTTATTATGGAACGATAGAGTGGACGAATTTGTGTCCAGCTTAATCGCTCCTGATCGAAATCCTTGAATTTTTATTTTGCCTAAATGGAGAACACACTATGGCTAATTTAACTGGCTTAACCTTTGGAAAACTAGACTGGGTTCCTCAATTTGTTAAAGATATTGACATCAGTAAATGTATCGGTTGTGGACGTTGTTTCAAAGTCTGTGGTCGTGATGTTTTGCAGTTAGTTGGTGTCAATGAAGATGGGGAATTCGTCGATGAAGATGAGGATGATGATGATATTGAGCGTCAAGTGATGACCGTTGCTAATCAGATTAAATGTATTGGTTGTCAAGCTTGTTCTCGCATCTGTCCTAAAAATTGCTATACCCATGAAGCTTTAGCAACCTAACAAACCTAACCACCATGACTGTTACCCAAGAAAAACTCTCTTGGTACGATGTTTCACCAGAGGTTAAAGACCTTCTGATTTTGGCATCAGACCATTGGGAAAATGCCGAATTATCGGAACAATATCTCAAACAAGCCATTGACAAAGCGAACAACAATTTGGACGTTTTGGTGGGGGCTTATCGCTATTTTTTCTATAAAAGTAAAGCGAATATAGCCCTAGAAATGGCCAACAAGGTACTGTCAATTATCCAAGTCCAAGAACAACTTCCGACAGACTGGGACTCCTTGCAACCTATCTTGACAAATCGTCAAGAAGAACCGATGATTCGGCTTTATTTAAATGCTTATGCAGCGACGGGCTATCTATTCGCAAAAATGGGACAACTCGACCAAGCTAAATGTGTCACTGAACGGGTTAAAACCATCGATAAAAATAGAGAATCCTGCGCTACAACCGTCTTTGAGGTCTTAACAAATCCTGAAGATGATGAGGATGATTAGGAATCAGATGTTAAGCTTGGACAATGACTGATTCCTAATAACCATGGGCAGGTTTTGTACATAAATTATTGCTTAAAAACAATAAAGTTATCGACGTTTACCTGCCCCTACAATCCATTACTAATTACTGACTTATGACTCGCCAAGAACAGTATATGTCCCTTATTGACCAACTTTTGCGGTGTCCCAATGGACAAGAACCTGAAGTGTTAGATGCTAATCGAGACTTAATCGATAAAGAATTTGTCGAGTGTTTAGTACAGGTGGGAACAATGATGACCCACGAAAATAATCCCGATGCCGCTAAATTTCTTTTTCATGTAGCCCGGGAATTAGCAAAACAATTGGGACTTTATCCCGAAGCTGAGGCTGAAGCAGCAACCGCCTAACCCTAGGGTGGGCTTTGCCCACCTTAATTAATGTTACTATTTCTTATCAACCTATTGTAGAGACTGAACCCTTTATGCTAATTTCTCAACCCAAAACCCATACCCTCTTACAACAGTGGTTACTGGAAAGAAATTATAATCCTGATGATTTAGATCAACGGGGATATAATCAAGATACTGCTATTATGACTGCTACCAAAGAAGGCAATCTTCCGATTGTTCAGGCTTTAGTTGAAGCAGGTGCTAATATTAACCTAACTAACGATGATGGTAACAATGCGCTTTGGTATGCTTGCGTTAAAAAACAAACAGAATTAATTACTTATTTGGTTGACTCAAATATCAATATTGACAATCAAAATGGCAATGGGGTAACTTGTTTAATGTACGCTTCATCGTCGGGTAAACTTGAGATTTTACAGCAACTATTGAATTTAGGAGCAGATTATAAGTTAAAAAATCTAGATGATTTTACTGCCACAGATTTTGCCAGCACTTTTGAGATTTTGAAACTTTTAAAAAATGTTAGAAACCCTTGAACGGACTAAAGTTGGTCATTCATTTCATGAAGCGACTAAGCACTCTTATTTATCGGTGATGATCGACCCTAATTATGTCGATTCATCCACCCAGCCTGCTGTCTTTAAACATTATCCTGCGTTTTATCGTCGGTTTCCGTTGGAAACGGATAATGTGATTGATTCTTTTGTTCAACTCACCAGTTGTATTTCCTTTAAAAAAATGTATCGAGAGGGGGAATATTCTCTTAGAGTTATTCCCTCAGCAGGTGCATTATACCCAACGGAAATTTATGTCCAAATACGGGGAAGAAAAGGGTTAATTGATGGAATTTATCATTTAGAGGTGGATACCAATTCGTTAACCTTAATTTATGAGTTGATTGATGATGGACTAGAAGCTTATCTGTTTCCTCAAGGAATGATTAAAGGGGTTATCTTTTTGGTGTCTTGTTCTTATTTTCGTTCGAGTTGGAAATATAAAAATAGAAGTTTGCGTTATTGTTGTTTAGATAGTGGTCATCATATTGGTGCAATTGAAGCATCAGCATGGGTGCATCAAAGAGAAACCCAAGTCTTATTTGAATTTGATAAACTGTCTCTAAATCGAGTATTAGGGTTAGAAAATAAGGAGTTTATTACGGCCTGTGTGGTATCAGGAGAGTTTAAAGATAAGGCTGTTAAACCCTTGCATTCATCTATTCCGTTTGTTTGTTCGACTGATTACTTTGAGGGAAATTCTTTTATTGAAAAGGGATATAAGGAGACGAGTTGTGAGCAAGTATCCTCTTTTAAGGACTTTAATACTTCTTATATCTTCGACTATGATTTAGATCATCTAAAAGCTTCTATTTTGAATCGGCGTTCTGTGAGAAGATTTAAAGAAGGGTTTATTTCTCACGCGCAGTTGCAGGAAATCTTATCTTTTGTAGAACAATCTTTACCCACTCATTCAGTAGAAGATTTAAACCTCTATTATGTTATCAATCGAGTAGAAGGTTTAACATCGGGGATTTATCTTAAAGATAAATTAATTAAAGAAGGAGACTTTAGTGAAAAATGTAAATACTTATGTGTTAATCAGGCTTTAGCTAGAGATAGTGCAGTTAACTTCTTTATCACCGGTGATTATAACAATTATCAAACGGCGATGCAATGGGCAGGATGGCTTGGTCATCGTTTATATTTAATTAGTCAAATGCTTAATCTCCAATGTAGCGGAATTGGGGCTTATTATGATGATGAAACCCAAGCTTTACTAGGGGTAAATCAAGGCGTTTTATATACCCTTGCTATCGGCCAATAAATCGTTTTACTCGTTCACTTATCTTTATCTATTGTCTTATGAACTATCTTTCCACGGATGATTTACCTCCCACCCAAGTTGATACTTTTGATAGGGAATTGCGCCAACAATTGGATGATGTAACCACTTATTATTTTGATGAACGGTGTGATGCTCAAACTAAAGCATTGCTATCATTATGTGAATGGTATATCACCAGTCACGGAAATGCGCTGACATTGGTAATTATTTGTCCGAATTCGATGATTAATTGGCGGGTTTTGAATTCGATGAATACTTTAGCTAATTTGTTAGAATCCTTAGCTGAAAGTGCTAGAATCAAGGTATATTCTCCGTCTCAACAAGAAGAACCGATTGAAATGCGAGTGGATGAACGGATGGTTTATGGCGATCGCTAATTAGGAAGTTTAGCAGGTTCTTTTGTCGCAGTTCTCAGAAATTCTATCTTATCTTCCTTCAATGATGGGCAAAATGATCGGTTAATCATCCCCATTTTCTAGTTAATTCAAATAAGAATGAGACAATGCCAATCTCCTTTATTGTTGATATAGTGAGCAAGATACTCACACTCTCATGTCTTAAACTTATTTAAAACGACTATATATCTTTTTCCTTTCCATGCCATGACAAAGCGGTAGAAAAGCTAATTAATCTACCGCTTAAACTAAATCTCTACGGTTAAAAATAAGTAACCTTAACCCGCTTCTTCTCCATAATATTCAGGGGATTTTTCTTTTTGTTTCTCTGGAATATTAACCCGTGGGGGATTATAAGGTTCAGGTTGCACATCATCATCCCACATATCCTCCTGTTCACTGTAAACGGGTTGGGGTTTAGGCGGAGCATAGGGTTGAGGTTCGTAGTTAACGGGTTTTTCTTGGCGACTTTCTCCCCAATTATCCTCCTCTTCGTAGTCATCATAACGCATGGCTTCCGCACGACGAGGTGCAGGTTGTTCCCACTCATCCTCTGTCCAGCGTTCTTCTAATACGGGTTCTGGTTGTCGAGTACGAACTGGAGTCCGAACTGGAATTCCTGTCCCTAATTGATTTTCTGGTTTAGCAGTGGGGGGATAATACATATCCTCTGCGTCTTTTTCCCAAGGTGGCCGTCCAATTCCCAGACGTTCTAAGACACCTACTGAGACTTGAGAGAGTCGTTCTTCGGCCCCTTCAAAGACAATTAAACGATTTGGGCCGCTGCTAACTACTTCTTCGATGGACAATTCGTAAGTGCTGAGAAGCTGTTCAGGAATTTGGGGAAGACCAAAGGACGCAATGACAATGGAGATGACTTTACCATTTGCGCTATCGAATTGGAAATCTCGTACCCGTCCTAACGGTTCACCTGCTTCGGTAATCACCTCACAGTTAACGAGGGGACTGAATAAATCAACTTCTACGCTTTCTATGACATCCTCATCTTCAACCAGAATGACATCTCCTGTTTGACTGACATTTTCTAGATATAGGTATTGACACATTCCTGAGAGAGCTAACATATTGTCTCGTAAACCAAAGGCCACGACTTCTCTTTGGTCAACATCAACTAAGATTTCTTTAACGACTCCTAATTTTTTGCCCGTGTTTCGGGTAATGACTTGGGTGTTGATGAACTCGTTACGAAGGCGAATGTTGTCAGTTGTCATTGTAATTTTAATCAGCGCAAAGGCTTTTACTATACAAAAATAAAATACGGAAACTTAAAGGATGATAGATTGTCTGATGAGCCAGTCTTAGTCATCAATTGTGATAATTATAGGACAGGCTTCTCTTTGGTCACAGGTGGGATACCTGTATTACTTCTACAGATAATCTCCCTTGGCTATAGTCTATTGATAATAGCTCAAGTTGCTCATTTTTTATCACACCTCTGAGTTGAGTTAACCCTTTAGAACAGCCGCCAAGATTTCTCTCGAATCAAGAAGCAACCTTAATATTCCTTTTCGCCATTGTAGCGAATTTCGACGCTTGACTTGGAAAAGGGAAGGTTCGGATATTTGGTAGTTGCAATTTAGGAATTGCCCATAAAGATAGTTTATCTATATAATTCCAGACCTTTTTTATTATTACAGTTCAAAAGAATACCCCCTGTTTGCAAAGGGGGTTAGAGGGTTGAAAATAGACGAATTTGGCTTAAGCAGCAGCGAGTCCGTGGGAAGACATTTTCATAATCTCACGGGTGTTAAAGCCAATATTACTTAAGGCTTCCCCATAGCTAATCATAAAGTCTTCTACCAGTGCTTCTTTTTCCATTGCTAGGGTTTTAGCATCTTCTTCTACCTGATTGAGCATTTTCCAAACAATGGGTAAATTCTCGGCATTTGCTTCTTCTAGTTCGGCTTTAGCTTCCTCGAAGTGTTCTTTTAGCCAAACTTCCCCGAAATTAAGATGGGTATATTCATCCTTAACGACTCCTTCGGTAATTTTACGAGCGAAGGGGTCAGCGACGGGAATATAGATATTGTAAGCTGCGATGGCAAAGGCTTCAATAATCAAGGATTGGATGAGGAAACAGGTGACGATTTTCCCTTCTGCTTGGGCTTTTTGGAAATTACCGTGTAATTGAGCGAAGAATTCTTGTGCATAGTCCATATCGGGTGTAACGCTTAGATTCTTCCCACAAGCTTGAAAGCCTTTTTTGTGGCGATTTTCCATTTTCGCCAAGCGGGTTAACTCTTCTTGGTGTTGAGGAAGCATTTCACCCATTTTAAGGTAATTACTATAGGCTTCTTGTTCTCCTTCAATCACAATGGCGTTGATACGGCTATAGGAATCTTTATAGACGTTATTAGCGTAATCTAATTCTGGGCGTACAGCGACTTCTGGCATAAGGGGTTAATCTCCTCTAACAGTTGTAAGAGTACGTTTTTTAAATACAAGGGCAAACGAAATTATATCCTAATATAACCGATAGGGGTTAGGATGCAGATGGCAATTAGGCTCAGACACAAGGTTTAATCCTCTTTCTCTATTAAAATTTGTGATTGTTGCTATAGATAAATCTTTATTGTCGTGAATAGTTGTAGGGGCAGGTTTAGCTGATAACTTTTGTTTAGAGATTATTACTATTGGGATAAAAATTCTTCTTACTCCCGACTCCTCACTCCTTACTCCTCTCTCCCTACTCCTCAGTTATTTGCAAAAAACCTACTCCCCTCTCCCCATCTTCTAAGAGAGAGGGGTAAAAGTTAACCAAACTGTTTTTCTACTTCAAGATCAAACAACATTTGTAACGACTGAAGACATTGTTTCCGTGCTTCTATATCCTGCTGCGCCCGCAATTGCACCATAGGTTCATGTAAAATCTTATTAACAATCCCTCTGGTTAACGCTTCTACCACCTCTTGGTGTTTTTCAGCAAATTCTGTTCCCAAACGAGAAAGGGCTTTTTCTAATTCTTGTTCGCGAATATCTTCTACTTTATTGCGCAAAGAACTAATCGTCGGAACAGTTTCAAGGGAACGCCACCATAATTCAAACGCCTCTACTTCCTCCTCTAAAAGAAGTTCAGCATCCTGCGCCATTTGACGACGACTTTCGTAATTTTGCGCCACAACCGCCTTTAAATCATCCACATTGTACGCTTCTACCTTATCCATTCCCTCCACATCTGCATCAATATTACGAGGAACGGAAATATCAAACAGCATCACAGACTCATTAACAACCGATTCTAACTTCTCTCGGTTCAAAATCGGTTCAGTCGCCCCCGTACTGGTGAAAACCATATCAGATGCTTGAACTACAGTCATCATCTCTGGCAATAACGCCATCGTCAGGGAAACTTGGGGAAATTCATTAGCCAACGCTTCTATCCGACGCTTAGAACGGTTAACCACCGTAATTTCCTTAACCCCTTTAGAAGAAAGATGTTTTACCAGTAAACGGGACATTTTACCGGCCCCAATAATAGCAATGCGACGCTGAGTTAAATCTTCTACCTTAACCGCCGCTAATTCAACCGCAGCAGAACTAATAGAAACAGCCCCTGTCCCAATGTTTGTTTCCGTTCTTACCCGTTTTCCGGCGGTAATGGATTGTTTAAAGAGTCTATCGAGCAAACGACCAATTCCCTTGTGTTTTTGTGCTAATTTATGGGTTGTTTTAACTTGGGCTAAGATTTGTCCTTCACCTAACACCAAACTTTCTAAACCGGCCGCAACTCGCAGGAGATGACGAACCGCATCTTGATGCAGGAGAATAAACAGGTAGCGTCGCAGTTGATAAAGGGGAATATGCCCAGTCTCAGCTAAAAATTGGGTAATCTCAATGATTCCTTTTTCCGTTTCCGTTACCACCGCATAAATCTCTAAGCGGTTACAAGTGCTAATAATGGCAACTTCTTGGATGTGAGGATAGCTTTTAAGATGATGGAGGGCTTCATCCAGCTTGGCTTCTTGAATACTGAGTTTTTCGCGGATTTCGACGGGGGCTGTTTTATGGCTTAAGCCCACTACGGCAATATTCATAGGTGAGTTCTCGTTTACAGGAAAGGTTGAAAAATCAGGTAAAGATACTAAAAATGATGTCTCTAACCCTTGCAATGTAAATCGACTTTGACCTTCTAACCAAGACTTTGCAATTAAACTTCATAAAGTTATCTGTCTAAGAACAATTGAATTATCCCATCATCCCCTATAGTATTAAAAGCGATCGCTACCACAGTCCTTACCGTCATACCTAAAATGATTGACTATACTGGGAAAGCAACCTTACTCAATCAATCCTTATTTCCCTGAGTTGTGAATATTTTCGGCGCATCAGATCCAGCTAAAATTCTCATAGTTGACGATAATCCCCACAGTCGTCTTCTTTTAGGTGATTTACTTTCCCAAGCCAATGAAGGCTATTGTGTTCTTGAAACGAATAACAGAGATCCCCTTTTTGAACAAGTCCTTACCCATCAGCCTGATTTACTTCTCGTTGATATTTTAACCCCTCAAGAGACGGGATTTAAGTTCTGTCAGCAGTTAAAATCCGACACCCGTACGGCTTCTATTCCCGTGGTTTTAATGACCGTCAATGATGATAATTCAGCGCGTCTTAAAAGCAAAGCCGTTCAAGCAGATGCTTTATTAAGTAAACCCGTTGAAGAACTGTCCTTTTTACCCGAAGTTGCTTTGTTAATCCAAAGAAAGCGACTGTGTGAGTGGCTAGAACAAATCCAGCAGGTATTGTTTTTAATTTCTGAAGCCATTGAAACCCGATATTCTAATGGGGGGACATCCAGCCAAAGATTGGATCAAATGGCGCAATCTTTCGGTCAATTTCTTAACCTATCTCCCGTAGAAATTAACGACCTGATTCTAGCATCCTATCTTCACGATATCGGAACAGTGGTGATTCCCGATTCTGTCTTCCTCAAAGAAGGAGAATTAACCCCAGAGGAACGAGAATTAGTAAAACAGCACGTCTTAGTTGGGGAAAAAATTTGTCGTCCTATGCAAAATCGTCAGGGAATTGGCCAAATTATTCGTCATCACCATGAAAAATGGGACGGAAGCGGTTACCCTGATGGGTTGCAAAGGGAAGAGATTCCCTATTTAGCCCAAGTCTTTCAAATTCTAGACATTTATGATGCTCTAACCAGTCATCGTCCCTATAAAAAAGCCTTACCGCCACAAGAAGCGTTAACCATCATACAAGAAGAAACCACTAAAGGATGGCGTAACCCTGAACTCATCTCAAAGTTTACTCAATATATCCAACAAGTCAGCTAAATTATAAATTGTCAAAAGATTATCTACTCTGCGAATCCCATGAAACGAATTTTAGGGTCATTTCTTCTATTTGGACTCATTACCATCACCATTTTTGTCCAAAAAACCCTCACACAAGATTATACCCCCCCGACAGTTGAACCCCTTCCTATTACCGCACAAGTTCAAATCGGCACAGAAATCATTAAATTAGAGGTGGCCGCAACCCCAGAACAACAACAACAAGGCTTAATGTATCGTACCGAATTGCCAAAAAATCAGGGAATGCTGTTTACCTTTAGTCCTGCTAGAGTCGCCAAATTCTGGATGAAAAATACCTTGATTTCTTTGGATATGATATTCCTCAAAGATGGAGAAGTAAAAGCCGTTATCGACAATGTTCCTCCCTGTCGTCGTGATCCCTGTCCTTCCTATGGTCCATCTGTCCTTGTTAATCAAGTGATTGAATTACAAGCTGGCCAAGCTCAAATACTAGGAATTGAAGTAGGCGATCGCCTTGAAATTACCCCTCTTTCTCCAACTCCCTAAACATACAGAGAAACAGATAAATTAATCACTTATTTTAATAAGTTTTATCAACCCATCGTTTACAAAATTAAATCATTGAATTGATTTTTTTGTGGCACAATGGGGCATGAGCAAAATTCCCCATTTACAAGATTTAAGTTCTAGGTGTGATGGAAATGGGTTCTAGGTTGTCAGTGGTAAATATTTAAACCTCAGATCCCCCTATCTTGTAATCACTCCTTAATTTCATAACCTCCACTGAGAGCAAATCTTAAGGAAACCTAAAGATTTGAAAAAGGCTTGCTTTTTGCCGTCTTTTAAGACATCATGTATGGCTGGTCTAATTAACATAACAGACAAAAACACTAACTTTGTTGGTGAGTGTTATGGGAAATAGCCATGGTAAAAACAGTCAATGGTTAAGTAATTTTAAAACATTGGCTAACCTGTTAAAAAACACCTCAAAGGGGGAAAACTCAATACCAACTCAACCTCAACAAAGGACGGAAACACAGATCATGTCTAGTAACACCTATAATTTATTTCTGCAATTTTTGCAGAATGACCTAGCCTTATCAAAAGACTGTCTAGCGATCGCTGAACGCTCAATGGAACAGCATCGGGGGCCACTACCAATGGTTCTCTGGCAATATGGATTAGTTACCTTAGAAGAATTGGACAGAATTTACGATTGGTTAGAACAGGTCTAAAAAATAGGACGTACCTAACGTTACCATTGTTTCTTTGGAGATGTTTATGTCAGAAGCTATTTGTACCAGACAATCCCAATTCAATCCCTTTCTCATTTCATACATAAAGTACAAAGCGGGTTACGACCCGCTTTTTTGTAGGGTTTTAATCAGATTTTCAATTGTTTGAATCGCAACAGGAATACAAGCTTGCGTTATCTCGGAAAAGGTTTCACCATAAGCGAAATCTCTCCCCGGAATGAGTATCCACCAAGCAAGGGGAAGATGATTATAGAGGGTTTGAGTTAAGGTTAATAAGGATTGAGGATGACTAGAATGACCGAGCGAAGAAGTAGAAGATGAAGGAGTTAATGGTTGAGTCATCACCGTGGTTTCTTCTGTTATCGTTACATCTACAAAAATAACTCCCTTCGCTCCAGCCATTTCAGCTGCTAATTCAGGGGTTAATTGATGCACAGAAAGAATTTTCACATTGGGTTGTGGGGATAACTGTTCGACCACATATCGTCCAATTCCATCATCATTCCTTAAAGTATTACCGTAACCAATAACTAAAATATCTGAGAAATAAGAAGACTGAATCATAACTATAGCTCTACCCATCATATTTAGGACAGTAGCAATCTCTGAAACTCACTCAGGGATTGGTTTTTAATTTTTAATTTTGAATTGTGCGTAGCCACTGTATAGCCCTAGGGACAAGGAAAAAGGCAATGGTAGGCTGTGACTGGGTTCTAGGGTTTGAAAACGTTAAACACCTTCAATAGCCCTCTTTTCCCGTCTAAGGTATAAATTATATAGCTAAAGCAATAATCACTGATCTTTCTAAGAGACTGTTTGTTAAATGAATGTTTCTTCATCCGATGATTGGCACCGTATCTGTCATACTTTCCAAACAGTTTGGGGATATGACTCCTTTCGTCCCCCTCAAGGAGAGATTATCCAATGTCTGCTGCAACAACAAGATGCAATGGTTGTAATGCCCACAGGAGCGGGAAAATCCCTCTGTTTCCAGCTACCTGCCCTCATTCAACAAGGTTTAACCCTAGTGGTGTCTCCTCTTGTTGCTTTAATGGAAAATCAAGTCCAAGACTTACAAAAACGACAATTACCTGCGGGCTTATTGCATCATCAACTGTCTAGGGAACGTCGTCAAGCCGTTCTTACTGCCCTCGAACAACAACAGTTAAGATTACTATATCTGTCTCCTGAAACTCTCCTCAGTCCCACGGTATGGCAACGGTTAACCCAACTGAAACTGCCTATCAATGGCATGATTATTGATGAAGCTCATTGTCTTACCCAGTGGGGACAAAGTTTCCGTCCGACTTATTATCGCCTAGGAATGGTACGTCCTGCCCTTTTGCAACAAAATAATACGTCTTCTTGGGGAATTGCTGCTTTTACTGCTACGGCCGACCCTAAAACCCAAGCAGATATTCAAGAAATTTTACAATTAAAACAACCAGAAGTCTTTAGTAATAGTCCCTATCGTTCTAATTTACACCTTCAAGTAGAAACGATTTGGTCTCCCCGTTGTCGTTGGCATCGTCTTTTAAAGTTTATTCGGTCTTCTAAAGGGGAATCGGGCTTAATTTATGTTCGTTCTCGTCGTGAGTCAGAAAAACTCGCTCAAAAGTTACAAAGGCTCAATTACAAAACGGCCGCTTACCACGCAGGGTTAAGTCCTCGTCAACGTCGGGAAATTGAACAGCGTTGGTTAAAGGGAGACTATCCTTTTGTAATTTGTACTTCTGCCTTTGGAATGGGTATTAATAAACCAGATGTGCGTTGGGTGATTCATTTTCAAGTCCCTGCTTTACTCTCAGAGTATTTACAAGAAGTGGGAAGAGGAGGACGAGATGGTAAGCCAACAAAGGCGTTGGCCTTCATTAGTGAACCCACAGGATGGCTTGATCCGACCGATAAACAGCGTTATGATTTCTGGCTAAAACAACTCCACAAACAATATTTACAAGCACAAAAAATTGCCAGTCAAATTCCCCCACAAGGCAACATAGAAGCGATTAAACAGCAGTTTCCATCGGGAGAAATGGCTTTATCAATGATGTATCAAGCGCACAAGTTAGAATGGCTTGATCCATTTAATTATCAATTAATGAAGAATCAACAAGATACCTCATTGGTTCATGCAGGGGTTTCCCAACAACAGCGACAGTTAGAAATGCGTCAATATTTACAGACCAAGCTTTGTCGGTGGCGGTTTTTATTGTCTTCTTTTGGCTTTCTCCAAGCAGCTAACGGATTTAATTGTGGTCATTGTGATAATTGTCAACGTAGGAGAGGCAATTAAAAGTGAGTTTGCAGTCCCTAAAATAAAGAAGAATGTTTATGAGGAAAAAGATTTATGTCGTTGTCAATCTGGGATTATAAACCGTGGTGGTGTCAACCGTGGACTATTTTGCTGACAGGAATGGGTATTGTAGGAGGCAGTTGGGGTCTATTCCACAGAATATGGCTGACTTCTCTAGTTTCTGCCCTAATTATCCTGTGGTGGTTCGTTTTCCTTATTTGGATGCCTTACTTGTTCAGAAAGCAAGTAATCAGTCAAACGGCTGAAATTGAGCAGAAAACGAATCTTAACCGTTAAGATGCACTTTTCATCCATGTTAAACATTGCGCCATTTGTTTCTTTATCTCAGCTTTTGTGCCATGATAACGGCGACCATGCCCCGGTAAAACCCACTCAAAAGAGTAATGAGTAAGTTTTTCCATCGATTTTACTTGTTCTGACCAGTCATACCAACAAAATCGACGAAAAGCGTACAAATGATTTAGATAAGGAGAAAAAGCTAAATGATCTCCTGTAAACAGAAACTTATTGTCATATAGCAGTACCGTATGACCTTTACTATGACCCGGAACAGAAATAATCAAAAGATTATCCGCTAAAGGGTAAGGTTCATCACCCGTGAGGATAATTTCTACATCTTGAGTTGCTGTGGTCAGATCATTGTGATGCAAAATTCGTTGACAGTGAAAATGTTGTTGAAATTTTTCATGATCAGCCACATCATCTCGATGGGTCAGATAAAGAGAGTGAATCCCTCCCATTTGTTCTAGTTGCTTCACCAGAGGCCGATTAAAACGGGGCGAATCAATTAATATATTACCTTCAGGATGTTGAATGAAGTAACTAGCAGCCCCAAAAGATTTCTCAGAATGATACCCACAATAATAAACGTTATCCTCAATTAACAAAGGAAAACTTCCCTGAACTTCCTTAATTTGTTGTGGTTTTTCTAACGTCCCAATCGAGCTAGTGGGACAGGCTAATAACGCTTGTAATGCTTGCTGATATGACTCTGACTCAGTGGGTTGCTCATAAACGGCTGATTGTTCTCCTGAGCGTTTAAAAGTGTCTGGTGCGACCCATCGACAAGTATCACAGTCAATACAGGTGCTATCCACATAAAAATTCCCTTCTACGTTTTCTAAACGTCGCTTTTCTACCTTAGCCATTGACTTAACATCCCACAAAAAACTAGGTTATTATCCTATAGTGACATAAGCTGTTCATCATCTTTAAAAAAACCTTGAGAAATATGGTTCAAATGAAATTTTCTGAGGGAGAAATTTATTTAATATCCCCTACACTTTTTATCAAAGAGAATGTTGACCAATTACTCCCCAGTTGGTCTAATTATCCTACCACCCTTATCATTATTTTATATTTTTCTAATAAATTAATTAGTTCTGATATTTTAGAAGTAGAAAGGGAAAAAAAGCGATTAAAAAATGACTTTTTACAAAAAGGATACCAGCTAAGAAGAAAGGGACTAGAACAAAAGGCTCTAATGGAAATGATTGATCCTCAAGACGGCTATCCAATTAATTCAGGAAAAGGAGCAATATCTTTTGATATAGTAGCCATCATTCATGAACAATTAGGATTTAAAGTCAACCAAAAGAATGGCTGTAAATGCTTAAATCATCCTCTTTATCAAAATGCCATTTATCCTTGTTTATTATTAACGAATGCTCTAGACAAAGACCTTGAATTTTTGATTCTAAATCGGTTAGAATTTGGTCAATGTCTTAATAACCCAGATTTTAATCCTTAAAATACTGACATTCGTGTGAAATTATATCAAACCCCCTTACAATCCCTAGAAAACGGAAACTGGTTTAAACTCATCTGTGGGGCAAGTTTCCAAGACTTACCTGCTATTCGCACCTTAGCCCTCGTTTATACTTTAGCCGGGGCTGATTGTATTGACGTTGCTGCCGATCCTGCTGTGATTACAGCAGCTAAAGAAGGAATAAAAATTGCTCAAAAACTAGCTCCTCTTGCTATTAATAAAGGATATTCCCCTCAATCCCATCCTTTCTTAATGATGAGTCTCAATGACGGAGAAGATCCCCATTTTCGTAAAGCAGACTTCAATCCGACTCAATGTCCCTCCGACTGTCCTCGTCCCTGTGAAACCATCTGTCCCGCACAAGCGATCGCATTCACCCCTACCCATCAGGGAATTATAGATCAACGCTGTTACGGCTGTGGTCGTTGTCTCCCTGTTTGTCCCCATGATTTGATCTTTACCCGTTCCTACATTTCTACTCCTAATGTCATTCTTCCTTTATTGCAGAATAAGGAAATTGATGCCCTTGAAATTCATACTCATGTGGGAAATGAAGATAATTTTGTTCGTTTATGGTCTTATATTGCCCCTTATCTCCCTAATCTTAAGCTCCTTGCCATTAGTTGTCCAGACCATCCCCAACTTATTCCTTACTTAAAAACCTTGGCCAAGATAATTAAACCCTTACCCTGTCCTCTAATTTGGCAAACGGATGGTCGTCCGATGAGTGGAGACATTGGTAAAGGAACGACCCATGCGACGATTAAATTAGGGGAAAAAGTATTAAAAGCCAATTTAGAAGGATATGTCCAACTCGCAGGTGGAACAAATCATCATACCGTTTCTAAGTTAAGAAGGTTAGAATTATTAAAAGAAAGTAAAGCCCTGACTCAACCCTGTATTTCAGGGGTTGCTTATGGCAGTTATGCTCGTTCCCTTCTCTCTTCCTTTTGGGAAGCACAAGGAAAGGCAATCAATTCCATAGATTCTTTAGAATCCTATCCTAATCTGCTATGGCAAGCCGTTGATCTCGTATCTTCTTTAATTTCTCCCCTTAAATTCCCTATTGATCCCCAATGATTTCGCAGATCAATTCTTTTTTGCAAAAACTAGGGTTATAACGTAGATAATCCTTTACAATCTTCTCAAATAACAGCGACTGTTTAGCCTAATAAATGTTAAATAAAATACATTCGCCCTCTGTTTCTCCAACAACCGACGATTTAGATCAATTATTGGAAATTTTACCCTCCATCATTCGTCAAACCCTTGAAACCCATCCACAACGAGGTCAATTGATTGAGGTGGTGATGGATTTAGGTCGCTTACCAGAAGCTCGATTTCCTGATAAAGCGGTTGATATTGGGGATAAACCGATTACCCATGAAGATTTAAACCACTGTATTAATGGTTTAGGAGAATTTAGTGGGGATAACCGCGCCGGAATTGAACGGACGTTACATCGTATTAGTGCAATGCGAAATCGTACGGGTCAAATTATTGGCCTTACCTGTCGCATTGGTCGAGCGGTGTTTGATACAATCACCATGATTCGGGATTTGGTGGAAACGGGTCAATCTATCCTGTTATTGGGTCGTCCCGGTGTGGGAAAAACGACAGCGTTACGGGAAATTGCCAGAGTTTTAGCAGATGATTTACAAAAAAGGGTCGTTATTATCGATACTTCTAATGAAATTGCAGGAGATGGAGATATTCCTCATCCTGCCATTGGTCGAGCCCGACGGATGCAGGTTGCCCGGCCTGAATTGCAACATCAGGTGATGATTGAAGCGGTAGAAAATCATATGCCGCAAGTGATTGTCATTGATGAAATCGGTACAGAATTAGAAGCCTTAGCAGCAAGAACCATCGCAGAACGAGGTGTGCAATTAGTCGGAACGGCACACGGCAATCAAATCGCTAATTTAATTAAAAATCCTACCTTATCTGATTTGGTTGGAGGCATTCAAGCCGTCACATTAGGAGATGATGAAGCCCGACGACGGGGTTCACAAAAAACAGTTTTAGAACGGAAAGCCCCTCCTACCTTTGAGATTGCCATTGAAATGTTAGAGCGTCAACGGTGGGTAGTACATAAAGATGTAGCGCAAACAGTAGATATTCATTTACGAGGAAGTGAACCGACATTAGAGGTACGGACGGTAGATGAAGCAGGAGCGATTAAAATTATGGAGGAAATGCCTCAAAGAGCCCTTCCTGAGTTAATCCCTGTCAAGGATACCCTGTCATCCTCTCGTCCGACTGGTTTACGGGCTTCAGGACGAATGACACCTGTGCCTCCTTTTAGTAAAGGAAACAAGGGAAAAACTCAAGAATTTGAGCAAATGCTGGAAAAATCTTGGTATCAATCCGATTCAAGCTCAGAAAAAGTCCGAATTCCCGGGACAAATGGAGAAGATTACCCCGTTTATGTCTATCCTTATGGGATTGGGCGATCGCAGATTGAACAGGTGATCGCAGTATTACAGTTACCCATTGTGTTGACAAAGGACTTAAATAGTGCAGATGCGGTGGTTGCCCTGCGATCGCACGTTAAAAACCATTCTAAATTGCGGCAGATTGCTAAATCTCGTCAAATTCCTCTTTATGGAGTTAAGTCCAATACGATTCCTCAAATTACTCGTTCTCTACGGCGAGTTTTAGGCATAGATGAACCCCAATTACCCACCAATGACGACTTACGGTTATTTGTGCAGAAAGGAGATGATGACGAATTAGAAGCGTTAGAAGAAGCCCGTTTAGCGGTGGAACAAATTGTCATTCCCAAAGGCCAACCTGTGGAATTGTTGCCCCGTTCGGCGAAAATTCGCAAGATGCAGCATGAATTGGTAGAACACTACCGTTTACAATCAGATAGTTTCGGAGAAGAACCGAATCGCCGTTTACGCATTTATCCTGCGTAAAAAGAATTTAATTAATCTATAGTACAGGTATCTTGCCTGTATTTTTTATCTTTATTGTGGGGTAGGCTAACAAGAAGTTGCCAGAAAGGATAGGAAATCGTCATCAAGATCATAGCCTAATAATTGTGCGATTCCTTTGAGACGAATGAACCCAGAAATATCATGTTCTCGAAACCAATCAGATAAAACAAAAATCTTTTTCATCAAAAACAATTCTAACGCTTCGGGGTTATATTGAACGCCTTCGGTGCGATGAAATTGATGGGGGACTAACATGGCTGTATAACGGCCTAATTCTCCTGCTTTCCAGTCCAAGACGAAGGGAAACCAAGGATACACCGTATCTAAACGGACAAACCAGAGACGAATCTCAGGGATTTCTGATAGTTCCCTAGGATCAGTTTCTTGGCGAGGGTAATCAATTTTTAATTGTACTTTCTGCTCATAATTAACAATCTTATTTTCTGCTAAAATTGGCTCTAACCATTGCTTAATTGGAGACAAGTCTAACTGATGCAGTTGATTAGCATTTAAGTTAATCGTGATAGGTTGTTCTTTAGAAGGATTATTCATAAGTTGTTATTTATTTTAATTTAATTCAGGAGGCAGAGGACAGGTGATAGGAGAGATTGGCTCAGACTCAGTTGAAATGCGTCTTAGCTTATAGTAATCCTGCCTTTTCCCGTTCAACTCCTGTCTTTTTTTAACACACATTGATCCCTAGTTGAAGCAGTTGTTTCTACTTCAATTGACTGATAACCAGCCGTTGATAACAACTGAGTAACAGCTGTTTCTGCTCGCTGATTTGCTTCTTGTAAAATACCTTGTTGACAAGCAGTGGTTAAGATTTTACTTAGGGTTTTTTGTTGTGCTAAAGTCTGCAATTGGGGAGCCGTATCAGGCCCTAAATTTAAAAACCCCCGGTCATAATCATAGACATGGGAGCGATTAACATCAATTTTAGTATCTAAAATTTGGGGAGAGGGTAAGGTTACTTTTACCTTATTGTGGTCGATTAATATATGATTTTCAGATAGTTGGGATAAGTCAATTCCCGCTTTCACTTCTCCGTAGGCAATATAAAGTAACTTCGTTTCACCAAGGGTTAAATTGCCTAACTTTCGTTCCTGAGAAGTAGGAACAACTGCTTCCATGGCAAATGCAGCCGTTGTTAGTTCACTAACTCCTCGAATTTGCTGCACAATTAAAGTAGGAATCTGAACATTTGGCTGAGGCTGGGGCGCAGTGAAAAACCCTTCAATCCCATTAAAAATACGATTTCCTGTTTGCCAGACTGTAAAGATAATTAGGCTGATAATTAAGGTAACGCTTCCTGTGGTTACAAGCAGAAATGTTTGCCAAAAGTTGGGGGAGGAACGAAGATGAGAAGAATTAGAGGAAGGCATAACCATCATTAAGATCAAATTTTCGCTTTAAATACTGTCTATCTTAACCGATTTAACCTGTCTGGTTTAACTTAAGAATTGTTACTTATTACAAAAAGAAGATGAGTTATGTCAAGCCCCTTGCTTCAGAAAAGATGTACTGATAACGGCTCACGGACATAAAACCTCATAGCTTGCCGTAATTAATGACTTCTGTTAATTTATCCATCAAGTACCCACTATTTAGGGTCTTTTTCGCTGTTTCCAACCCTTCTTCTAAGGATTCACATTGGCCTAAACGCCATAAATAGAAGCCTCCATTCCAAGTAGCGGCGGCAGTTAAATCGCTTGATTCTCCTTGTAAAACAGCTTTAGTTAAACTTAAAACTTGTTCTAGAGACTCTAGAGGTATATCGTGCCTCGGAAAGCCATAATCACGAGGATTTAAGGTCAAACGACTAAACTTTCCTTGATCGCCTAAGCCAATAATCCCAGGCCGACTGAGTGCCAAATCACAACTTCCTTCTAAACCTTTAACAAAAGTATAATTCTGCTGATTTAAAAATCCAAATGTCTCGATACAGCGACTTTCCGTGGGAGGATGCACAAAACCCACCATCAGATGACCATTCTTGCCTTGATAGGGAGACCAAATCAATTCTAAAGTGGCAAATGGCGGCCGTTTCCCAATTTGCTTGCGATAGGGAACTAAGCTTTGAGCTTGGGGAAACAATTGGGGTATATAAATAAATCCTAATCCTGTATCTTCGAGAAGTCTCTGGATATTTTGGAGAGATAACCCCGAAAAGTCCATGCCTAACTCTCTAAACAGAGACATTAAAGGAATTCCGTATTTGGTTGGCATTTGATCTCCACCGTGTAAAACGACTGAAATTCCATTAACTGCCAATAATAAAGCGGTAATCAGGGTAACGGGAACTGTGCGCGATCGCCCATCATAAGGCGTTCCCAAAACAACAACTGACCGATGATTGATTTCAGAAAGTTGAGGACCCAATTGATTATAAGCATCTATCATCCCCGCTAATTCTGTGGAGGTTGGACGTTTAATCCGATGAGCAATCATAAATCCCCCAATTTGGGCAGGGGTTGCTGTTCCCTGCAACATTAACTCTGTGGCGGTCTTTGCCTCTGTGCGGGTTAGATTTTTGCTGGTATGCTCTCCACTACCAATTTTTTTTAGATAATCTCGAAAAAGGTCGCTCATATCACAAGATCCGTTAGCTATTTTCTAGGAGGATATGAAAAATTCTAGCAAAAATAAACATAGCCTCCTATCCTTACCGTCTGCAGAAAAAAGGGAGAAGAAACCGCAAAAAATTTTGCAAGAAACTGAACCAAAATTGGAATCATCCCTTACAATGGAAGTAGCGGAGACAAATGTTTCCGTTCACTCCTCACACCACACTCCGCTCGGACAGCGTTCGGGCGGTTTCTTCTTGCTCAATTGAGAACAAATCACCCGTTACCAATGACGCAGCCTTCCTGTCAATGAAGGCATCGCTTAATGTTTTTTAACTTAACTCTAAGATTATATACATAGATTGACCTAAGTGAGTAACTTTTGGCTATGGTAGAATCTGAGAGTATCTACAAAAATGTTTTCAATTAAGGAATTCGCCGATATGTCAGCAGTAGACCCAGTTACCGATGACCGATTTGAAAAAGATGTATTAGAGAGCGATCTACCTGTGCTAGTCGATTTTTGGGCACCTTGGTGTGGTCCCTGTCGAATGGTCGCTCCCGTTGTGGAGGAAATCGCTGAACAGTATGATGGCAAAGTAAAGGTGGTTAAAGTCAACACTGATGAAAACCCCAGTATAGCTAGTCAATACGGAATCCGAAGCATTCCGACTCTAATGGTGTTTAAAGGGGGTCAACGGGTAGATATGGTGGTTGGGGCTGTTCCCAAAACCACTTTAGCTAATACCCTAGAAAAGCATCTTTAAAAATTGCCAATTGCTTGTCTTGTTCGTCAATTTATCTCAAGTTCGTGGTGTTAGCTGTTAATTAGTTAGCACCACTTAAATTTTGCTGAGATTGTCTGTTATTATTAAAGCTAATCGTCTAATATGATCAGGTTAAAGCTCGTCTGGATTAATGTTTAGTTCTCTTAGCTTATTAGCTAATTTTTCAGCCCGTTGTTTTTCTTGTTCAGCCCGTTGTTTTTCTTCAGTATAACTGGTAAAAGAATCTCCATTAGGATGATAAAGTTTTAACTCAGGGTCGTCTATTTCAAAGCAAATCTTTAAACGAGGACTGACCCAATCGTTCATTTTTTCAATAACTTCTAAGCCATTTTCTCCTCGGATTAAGCCATTTAACTCGTTTTTATTGGGGTCATAGATATAATATTCTTCTACTCCGTGACGTTCATAAAATAGCAGTTTTCGATTCATTTCTGCTTGGGTATTACTAGGAGATAGGATCTCAAAAACCACCTGTGGGGCAATATTTTCTTCTTTCCACTGTTGATAAGATCCCCTATATCCTTTTGGTCTTCCAAAGATCACCATTACATCGGGGGCTTGACTTTTTCTATTATCTCCTTCTGTGGGATACCATAGTAAATCTCCTGCTATAAATACCGTTTCATCTTGTGCAAATAACCAGTCTAGGTTGGTTTTAATGGTAGTAATCCAACGAAATTGTAAAGTATTGTCAGCCATTGGTTTGCCATCGCTTTCAGGATAAATGATGTCCTTTTTGGGAGTCGGTCTTACTTGTGTTGCCATCATTGTTACATTGAGCCATTGAGGTTAATTAAAACTATAGCAATCAGGTTTCGGTTGTGAGAAAATTAGGGGCAGGATTTAACCGTGTTAAATCCCTACGAGGGTGTATTTGTCGGGACATAATACTATTATGTCCTAGTATGTTCTGGCTTTTCACATATCATTACTGATTGCTATAGCAAGACATATTAATCATATCAAAATAATTTCTCTGTAGGGGGGCAAAGCAGGCGCTGATTGAACTTCATTCTTTCACCTCTGAGGTGCAATTTATTAACCTTTTTGGTGGAAACATTCTCCTTTTTGGCGAAAACTTTTCACTTTTACCCGCAACTTTTTCCCTCAAAGTGGGAATAGTCTCACTTTTATAGCAGAGAAAGGGTTGATTAGGACACTTTTATGCCTTATGCTGACTAAAATCTCATGCCAACCGCCCTGCAATCAATTGACAGGGCTTATATGTATCGT
>JBFRWB010000105.1:0-31957 GCA_051439375.1 Microcystaceae cyanobacterium | reverse complement strand
GGGAGGGGATGATTATAAAGTGGGGTATCCGCAGCAGGCAAAACCATAGTGAATTGTAAAAAAAATTGCTAAATCGGGCGTGAGCGTGTCTCCTCGTACCATAGCGAGAATTAAGACTAAAAGCAAGCAGCCCCCAAATGTTAAAGCCAGTAAAATTAAGGCAAAAATCTCACCTGCTGAAAGAGGGCGATCGCTAGGATCGAGATATGCACTTCGGTTATCATAGGTTGGGTCAGAGTTATGATTAAAAGATAGCCTTGGTTGGATGACTGTCCAACGAGAATAGCCAATCTCAAGATCATACAGCGATCGCCGTTGAGGATGACTCAGTATGCCATAAGCTTCGTTAAGTTGCTGAAATTTGGCCGTCGCCACCTCAGAAGAGAGGTTGGTAGTGTCGGGATGGTATTCTTTACTAAGCTTGCGATAGGCTTGACGAATTTCGATCACAGACGCTGACGGATGAACCCCTAAAATTCCATAATGACTATGGACAAATTGGGGTTGAATCGGGAAAGATCGTGTTTTTGATTTTGCTTGGGGCTGATGCTCAGTCATTTGAAATCGTTTCGCCACTTTATCACACACTATTGTAACGAAGTTCCCTATTCTAGTTCACTCAGGTTAATGATTCATGAAGATTAGACAGATGCAACGCCATTCAATAATGCGGATATTTTTGGTATTCTGCCTTGTATTTATCAGTTTTTTGAGCTTTATACCCCCTGCATCGGCTAATATCGATGACGATCGCTTGGATGGCAATATTTTCGTCGTTTATGCAGGTAATGGTTCTCTTGTTCCTTCTAAGATCACCTTGGCTCAATCTTTAAAACGGGAAAGACCCGCTATTATTGTTTATTATGTGGATGATAGCCAAGATTGTAAGCAATATGCCATTGTTGTCTCCCGTTTACAAGAGTTTTATGGACGAGCGGCCACTATTATCCCTGTAACTGTTGATTCTCTGCCAGTAAAGGATACTTACAGCAAAGATGAAGTGGGTTATTATTACAATCAAAAAGCGATTCCTCAAACGGTTATTCTCGATCAGCAGGGAAATGTTGTGTTTAATGATTATGGACAGGTTCCTTATGAGAAAATGGACGATGTTTTGCGCAAAGTCTTTGATTTACTCCCTCGTGCGGAATCTGTAGAATTGAAACGGCGAACCTTTAATCAGTTTAATAGTGAGATTGTTGATTAGGGGTTTTTGTTGAAATTTATATGTTGTGTGGGTGGGCAAATCCTACCCTACAAGCCTGAATTCTAGGGAAATTTATCAAGCAAAATTTAAGATAATCTTCCGATTAATTGTTATCTATTTGACAAAATTCTTGAGAAAGTGATCGCTAAGATGGCAGATGATAAAATCGAAACCATAAAATAACTAGCGATGAGCATCACTAATTATCCATCACCATTAAAAGTCTTGGGTCTTCCAGCAGAAAAAGGAAGATGGCTCTTAATTCCTTTAGGGATGGTCGTCTTACTCTGTCTAGGAACAGTGTACTCTTGGAGTATTTTTAGAAAGCCCTTAGAAGGGGAATTGAATCTTAGTGCCACGGAAAGTCTGCTACCTTATACAACAGCCCTTGTTTTTTATGCCTTATTAATGCCAGTTGCGGGTTTTTACATTCCTCGTCTCGGAACTCGCCTAATGACTGCAATCGGTGGCGTAGTCGTTGGCTTAGGCTATATTCTCTCCAGTTTTGCCAATCATATTACCATGATGACCCTCAGTTATGGTGTCATCGCAGGGACAGGTGTGGGAATCGCCTATGGTGTACCGATGGCTGTGGTTGCTCGTTGGTTTCCAGACAAGAAAGGACTAGCAGTTGGCTTAACTATCATCGGTTTTGGCCTATCTCCCCTGATTACCGCCCCATTAGCCAATCAATTGATTGAAGCTTATTCTGTCAGACAGACACTACGGATTTTAGGGATTGTTTTAATGCTTCTAATTGTCGCCATTGCCTTTACAATGGAGTTTCCCCCCTCAGATTGGCATCCCTCTCAACAGTCTGCCAACACTGATTCTCGAATTAATCAAGCCTATCCCACCAGTTTATGGAAAAGTCGCTCATTTTATGGTCTTTGGATCTGTTATGCTATTGGGGCATTAATTGGACTCAGTGCCATTGGTATTTCCAGTCCCGTCGGTGAAGAAATGATTGAGATTGAAGCAGGGATGGCCGCAGGAAGTGTATCTCTGTTTGCACTGTTTAATGGTATTAGTCGGCCATTGTTTGGCTGGTTAAGCGATCGCTTTAGACCCCATTATGTAGCGATGGGTGCTTATAGTTTGGTGTTAATTGCCTGTTTAATGATGGTTAACGCTCAAGCAGGACAGGTTACCCTTTATTTAGTCGCTTTTTGCCTTTTTTGGTTCTGTTTGGGGGGATGGTTAGCGATCGCACCCACTACTACCTTACGCTTTTTTAACCCCGATCAATATGCCCAAAATTACGGGATTGTGTTTACAGCTTATGGGGTTGGGGCGTTGATTGGTACACTATCAACGGGACAAATTCGGGATCAGTTTGGTTCTTATAACAATGTCTTCTATTTTATGGCTGCACTGGCTATTATTGGCATCATAGTGGCGAATTTGATGCTTAAGCGCAAATCATCTTAGCAGGAAGGCAGGATGCAGCAGGGTAAAATTTTAGTGAATTCTTATGATTCTAAAAAATTTATAAATTTTTTTGGTAAAGATTTGTAAACTAAGATAAGGTTTATAGAGTTTGTCAAAATTATTAATGAATAGTCTTCGCTTTGAACGAGTTTGTCTTTACGGCCACATTTTGTCAATGGCCTTTGGGTTGGCTGGCCTATTGCTAGTCTTACCCCATCCCGGATTTATTGCTAACCTTCCTGATATTGGAAAATTCGCCTTTCGCTGGTCTATGGCGGGAGGAGGCGTTGTTTATATGCTCTTAGGCACGATAGCAGTTGCATTGTACGCCTATCGCACTTTAGGACGCTGGCACTGGTTGACCTTTATGTTACCAGCGATCGCTTTATCCCTCACCAGTGAGTTATTAGGGACAAGTACAGGATTTCCTTTTGGTCAATATCGCTACTTAACAGGCTTAGGTTATAAAATTGCGGGCTTAGTTCCCTTTACTATCCCTTTATCTTGGTTTTATCTAGGATTCTGTGCCTATATTATCGCCCGTATGGGACTCAACACCCTATCTTTACCAAAATGGGTACAATTGAGCGGAAGTATTGTTATTGGCTCAATTCTGCTCACCTCATGGGATTTTGTCCTAGATCCCGCCATGAGTCAAACGACAATGCCTTTTTGGGTATGGGATCAACCTGGTGCCTTCTTTGGTATGCCCTATCAAAACTTTGCAGGTTGGTTTGGCACAGGGGTCGTTTATATGACCGTAGCAACGATTATTTGGGAAATCAAGCCCTTAGAACTCCCCTATGGTGACTTAGGGTTTCCCTTGGTCATTTATCTCAGTAACTTCGCCTTTGCAGCCATTATGAGCGTTGGTGCAGCCATTTACCCTCCTATTTTACTAGGAATTGTAACAGGCGTTCTCCCGATTCTGGTACTGTATAAGATGGCAAAAGGAAAATATGAGGCAAGATCGGCAGAATTGTCCCCTGTAACTGTACCTGTCCCCTCTCTAGGAGTTTTTTCTAAGTGATCGGTATAACCGAACAATGGTCTGATTTAAGCGTTGGTTTGTTCTCTTTAACATTACTACTGTTTCAGGGAATAGCCACCTTAATTTTATTATCTCGTTTAATAAGGGGGGCATTTCGTTATCCTCCTCTTATTTCCCAACCCTCTCAGCCTCAAAATTTGGCTAAGGTGAGTATTGTCGTTCCTACTTTAAATGAAGCTGCAAGAATTGACCCTTGTTTACAAGGTTTAACACAGCAAAGTTATGAAGTACGAGAAATAATTGTCGTTGATAGTCGTTCCCAAGATGGGACACCAGAGAAAATTAAGGATATCTCCCTCAAAGATCCCCGTTTTCGTCTTATAACTGATGATCCCTTACCCGATGGTTGGGTAGGGCGGCCATGGGCATTGCATAACGGTTTTCTAGCTAGTTCTCCTAAAAGTGAATGGATTTTAGGGATTGATGCCGATACTCAACCTCAAAAAGGATTAGTCGCCAGTTTACTCAAAGTTGCTGAAGAAAAAAACTATGATCTGATCACCTTATCTCCCCAGTTTATTCTAAAATCTGCTGGTGAATGGTGGTTACAACCTGCCTTATTAATGACCTTATTGTATCGCTTTGATTCAGCAGGTGTGGGTGCATTATCTCCTGAGAGAGTGATGGCTAATGGCCAATGTTTTTTCTGTCGTCGTTCGGTATTAGAAGCATTAGAAGGATATAGCAGCGCAGCAAATTCTTTTTGTGATGATGTTACTTTAGCAAGAAATATTGCTAAACAAGGCTTTAAAGTTGGTTTCCTCGATGGTGCAAAAGTGATTAAAGTGAGAATGTATGAAGGGATGAAAGAAACATGGGAAGAATGGGGGCGATCGCTTGACCTAAAAGATGCTTCTTCAAAATCTCAGTTATGGGGTGATATAGGGATTTTATTGTTAACCCAAGGATTGCCTCTTTTACTCTTATTAATTTTAAGTTTATTTTGGTTATTAGGTTATAATTTTCTCAGTTTACAAGCTGCGATCGCTCTTAATTTAGCTTTAGTATTAATTCGGTTTGCTCTCTTATTTGCAGTTTATCCTTCCTATGATCATAGTAATAAAAATAGTAAAGGATTAGGGTTATTTTGGTTATCTCCCTTTGCTGATATTTTAGCTGTCTGGCGCATCTATTTGTCTGCGTTGCAACGTCCGAAACAATGGCGAGGAAGAGTTTACAGTGATCAGTGATCAGTTAACAGTCATTCCACCCATTTCTGCTGTTCCCTGAACTATTTATAATAAATAGTAGATTCTTATTGGGTGAAATATAATGACTGAAAGAGAATTCGATAGCATTAGTTCTCAACTAGAACGTATTAATCAGCAAATTCAACTCCTTAATAGGTATGCAGTAAGGATTTAGAATGAATCTAAAATTATAATCATTGTAGGGGCGTAAGGCTTGCGCCCACACTAATTTATAATGCAAAAAAGGAAGGCGTTTAAACTTTCCTAATACTCAATAATTAACGCATCATTTCTTTAGGTGTTGTGGTAACAGCAGCCGTGGCAATTCTTGCTAGTGTGGTTTTAGGGATGTAGTAAGCTCTAAGTAGTAAGTAATAAGTTCAACCTCTATCTACAAAGAAAGCTTAGTTAAAGCGTCTTCTGCTGCTTGTTTTTCCGCTTCTTTTTTATTTTTACCGGTTCCTTCTCCATATTCTTGATCATTAACAGAAACAATGGATCGAAAAATAGGTGCATGATCCGCTCCCCCAATTCTTTCGGTATGATATTTAGGGGGAACAGTAATTTTTTGTGCTTGTACCCATTCTTGTAAACGATTTTTAGAATCCGCACTCGCACGAAGTTCAATTTTGTTATGGGTTAAAACAGATTCAAAAAGAGGAACAATACAGTCTTTGACGGCTTCAATATTAGAATCTTGATCTAAATAATAAGCTCCAATTAATGCCTCAAAGGTGCTGCTGAGTAAATTTTCATTTTGATATCCTTGCTCTAAAATTAGTCCTTTTCCTAGGCGCATTCTTAAGTCTAAACCAATTTCAATAGCAAATTTTGCGAGTTGTTTTTCATCCACTAAGGTTGACCGAATTCGGGTCATTTCTCCTTCTTTTTTACCTAATTTAGAGAGTCTTTTATAAAGATATTCTCCACTAATAAAGTTAAGAATGCTATCCCCTAAAAACTCCAGTTGTTCATTGTCTTCGGTTTCTTCATTTTCATTAGCAAAAGAACAATGGGTTAAGGCGAGTCTTAGTAAATGGTCATTGTTGAAGTTATAAAGTTGGTGCATAGTTTTTGCTAATTGTCAATAATTGAAAGTGTTATGAAGGGTGCAAGTTTGCACCCTAAACATATCTAGGTCAGCACAATCAATTCTTGACCTTGTAATTTGATTTTACCTTCTTTAGCGACCATTTCAATAAATTGTGATAACTTAGAGAAGGTTTTTTCTACTTGATTCGGTCTCAAAATTGAAGATGCTCCCTGATATTTTGGACATTGCTCTTTCATCAGTTTTCCAATATAACTCAAGGTAGCACGTTTTTTGTTTCGTAAACAGATTTGGAGTGCAGTAGTCAAAACTGTAACAGCTTGTTGATAACTGATTATGGGTTTTGAGCAACAAGATTGAGATGAACGACTCATTGCTAACACTTTACTTTCTAACTCATTAATAGAATAAATTTCATCAGCAAGTGTTCTCAGTTTTTTACTTATCTTGTCTTTGTCTTTATGACCAATAATAAGCAGTGACTTTCCATATTTCTTGATAGTTTGTGCTAAAGGAATAAAATCTTTATCCTTGGTAACTAAGATAAAGACATCGACATTAGAATTATTCAGGTCTTTTAACCCCTCAGCAATTAACTGATTATCATCAGTATTGTGAGAACAACAGTCAATTCCTTTATATTGAATCCATTTATCAGATAACGATTCAATTTTGCTTCTTTGACCTTGATTATTAGAGTTAAAAACTCCCTTAGCTAATTTTATCTGTCCTTTTGAATTAGCGAAAGTTTTTAAATTAGATAGCTCAGATTCAGATAAGGGAACATTCTGATAATCATGGTAAACTGCTACAGAAGGCTTTTGTTTTTTAGCCATTGTTTTGTCTCCTAAGAGATAATAGTTGTTCTAGGAGTTAGCTAAATGTTCTAGTAGAAATATCCCAAAATGTATATAGCTAGTCTTTTAGAAGTTGTGACAATCAATTGTAAAATAAGACAACTGATTGTGACAGGCAAGATGCCTGTGCTACTATTTACGAATGATTAGCCATAGAACAATCAGTTGAGAAAAAGTGGTTAAACTCTTTATCAACATCGTTAAGATATTTCTAGCTTGATCAAATAATTTTTCGTCTTAGTCAGGTGCTTTATCAACTTGTACGAAAGCACAATAGTTACTGCATGAAAAGATAGCTAAATATCTTGCCAGACAGGAATCACAATGCTTACCCACAAAGAGATATTGCATCTACCTAAGACAGAAATTATCCTAGAAGCTAGTTCTAGGAACATTAACTGCTCCTAACTTTCCTTCTATATGATCTATTTGAGGATGTCAAGCTTTCTTATTATCAGCTAAAGCTTCCCGTAATTGTCCTTGATGTTTGTCTAATAATAATTCTGTTTCAGCCACTGATAAGCCTGTCCACTGCATTAATAAGGCTAATTTAACTCGATTACCACTTTTTTGTAACAAGTCTTTGGCCACATCTTCATCTATATCAGTTAAGTCTTTAATAATGCGTAATGCCCGATCTTCTAGCTTTTGGTTAGTAACAGAAACATCCACCATGCGATTGCCATAAACTTTGCCTAAGCGTACCATAACCGCCGTTGAGAGGATATTTAACGCCATTTTAGTCACTGTTCCTGCTTTTAAACGGGTTGAACCTGCGAGAATTTCAGGACCCGTTAAGAGGCGAATATCAATGTCTGAAGGAATTGTAACCTGTTCTGACGGAACACAACTCATTGCGATCGCCGTTGCACCTCGTTTTTGTGCTGCTTGCAACGCACCATGAACATAGGGGGTTGTTCCACCTGCTGTAATTCCTACAACTACATCATTTTCTCCAATCTGATGCTCACTCATTGCTTGCGCACCATCTTCGGGACGATCTTCTAACGCTTCTGAGCTTTTGACTAAAGCGGACGCTCCCCCTGCTAAAATGCCCTGTACCATCTCTGGGGGTGTACAAAAGGTGGGGGGACATTCTGCTGCATCTAACACCCCTAAACGTCCGCTTGTCCCTGCTCCAATGTAAAATAAACGTCCCCCTTGGCGAAGAGAATCTGTGGTGACATCTATTGCTTGAGCTAAAGCTTGACGAGCTTGAGCGATCGCTTTTAAGGTTTGAGTATCTTCTTGGTTGAATAAATCAACTAATTCAAGGGAAGTTAATTGATCCAAATTTTGACTGTTGGGGTTATTTTGTTCGGTCAGTAAGTGGCCTCTTGTCTTGCTTGGATTCATTGATAGAATTTAGAATTAATAACTGGTTACTGTTAACTGCTTACTGAATTATTGTCTTGAGAAAGGAGATGTAAGAGTTGTTTGAGCCTCATTCTTTCAATGTAAGGCCAGCCTCCTTCGTCTTCGATCTCCCTAAGTAAATGATAAAGGGATTGACGATTATCGGGCAAACTAGCTTCAAATAGTTCTGTACGAATTTTACGATGAGCTTGTTCTAGGTGACGCAGCAAAAATAATAATTCTTGGCTATTTCCTTGGCAATTCTCAGCTATTCCCCAAATCAATGTGGTCATCTTTTCGATGGAATCTTGGAGGGTTGTCTCGTCTGAGGACTGCTCTATCATATCTGTCATGGTTTACACTTCGAGTCAGATGGATGTCTCCCTTATCATACAAGTTTCTCTGACGAATCTCACTGAATCAGTAAGTTAATAGACGCAAGACAGACGTTCTTGATTAATTTAGATACCTTTAAATATTTGTTTAATCGTTGCTAGCAATTCATGTGGTTCAAAGGATTTAACCACATAAGCATCGGCCCCTTGTTTAAGTCCCCAATAATGATCGGCTGGGGTATCTTTTGTAGAGCAAAGAATGACAGGAATGTGTTTTGTGTCGGGATCATTCTTAATTTTACGGCAAACTTGAAAACCGTTCATCTCAGGCATTACGATGTCGAGAATAATTAAATCAAATCGAGCGTGACTGATTTTGTCCACGGCTTCCTTTCCATCGGTCGCCAGTATGACCTTAAATCCGCACTTAGTGAGCAATTCGCTCATATACTCCCGTTGAGTCTTACTATCATCGGCTACTAAGATCGTACTCATAGGCTGCTTCCTTAGCATTAATATCCTATTTCTATTTTTACCCTAACATTCAATTGATTCGTACTTAACGCACTTGTTTTAACTTTTGATGTGATAGTTGTTAGATTTTGACCTAGATTATTGTAATAAACAGCCTAAAATCATCCCGGCTAATAAGATAAAACCAATCATGACATTTTGGGCAAAAATTTGTCCATAAACGGCTCTAGGAAGGTTAGATTGGGTTAAGCGGAGATATTGAGCCACCCAAAGGACAATGGCAAGGGCTAAACTGAGCCAATAAAGGAAATTAAAAGGGAAAAGTGTACCTAAGTAAACAAAACAGGCAATGGTACTGGCAAAAAAGATGGCGATCGCTTCTGCAACGGAATCTCCAAAGAATAAGGCACTAGAGTTAATACCCAATTTAGCATCATCTTCTCGATCTGCCATAGCATAGACGGTATCAAAAGCCATTGTCCAGCTAATGGTTGCTCCCCACAATACCCAAGCGGCCTCGTTTAAGTTACCTGTTACTGCACTCCAACTAATTAAGACAGCAAAGCCCCATGCAAGGGAAAGCACTAATTGAGGAACAGGAAATACTCGTTTGGCTAAGGGATATAGGATAATAACGGGGACAGCTGCGACACAGAGCCAAAAGGTGAAAAAATTAAGATAAAAGACCAGTCCCGCCGCACAAGCTAGGGAGATAATCGCAATGACGATTCCTACTTTAATAGAAAGGGTACGAGCCGCTAAGGGACGGTTACGGGTTCGTTCAACTTGGGGATCAATGTTACGATCCCAGAGATCGTTAATAACACAGCCTAATGCACTGGTGGCGAGTGTGCCCAAAATAATCACACCGACAAGGGGTAAGGGAGGAGTTCCCTGCGCTGCTAAAAATAGGCCCCACAGGGCAGGAATCATGAGAATGAGCCGTCCAGAGGGCTTGTCCCATCGTAGTAGGCGGATAATCGTTAACCAAGTTGGTTCAGCCGTGGAAGATTGAGTAACCATGGATCAGGTGTAAGGTTTTAATGCTGTGTCTTAAGGGGCAAAATCGCTCCCTAGTGTAACATTTGTTGATAATTGGGGACAATGAGCGATCGCACCGATTATGATGGAAAACATATCACACATCATTACAGTAACTTTTGAACTAATAAAAATTTTTCCTTCATCCTAGTTGACAAAATAATGCAATTATCGAATATACTGATAGGCAAGAAATTTATTGCAATTTATTCTCATCTATGTCTTCCCTCAAATCACCTTCCTCCCAGATCGATCTGGTGGAAGTAACGGCCTTAACTGGTAGCGATCGCTGGACTGTTTATCACCGCTTACAAGAATTAGGCATTTCTTGTCATTGTTCCTTCAATCAACCTCTAAAAGTGCGCCTTAACCATCCCTTAACAGGGATTCAACTGTGGAGTGTGGTCAAACAAACCACTGCCCCTCGTTCAGTTTTGTTACAGTGGCTACATCAATGTTGGTGTCTTTCCACTGACAATAGATAGCAATAATTGGTCAACCATTCAATAAAGAGGTAAAACGATGACATCCAATAAATGGCAAGAATCAACCGTTTCCATCACAGGCCAACTGATTGGTTTTATTCTCAAAGACGGTTATAAGCTCAAATATTTACGAATGAACATTTCTGAACGGGAATACTGGTTTAAAGTTCCTAAAGAACTACGTCAGTCCTTCGATCCTGCCATCCAGTCAGGTTGCTTTTTAGAAATTCAAGGAATGGCTAGAACTCACCGCAAAAATGGCAAACTTGAGCTTACTGCCGACTCGGTTGCCATTATCTCCCAAGCACAAGCAGAAAATCCTTCTACTCTCCCCTCGGCTAAAAAAGGGAAGAAAGGAAAAAATAAAGGGAAGATTCTGATTTGTCAAAAGTCAGACTGCTGGAAACGGGGTGGGAAAAAGATTTGCGCTAAATTGCAACAAGAATTGAGCGATCGCGGCTTAGGGGAAACCGTTACCGTACAGAAAACAGGCTGCTTGAAAAAATGCAAAAAAGGGCCTAATATCGTTGTCTTACCTGAAAAAGCCCATTATCCTCTCTTCAAAACCCAAGAAGTTGGTTCAGTTGTAGAAAAACACTTTGGAACTTAGTTTTTTCTAAATTGCTTAGGCTAAACGATATTCATTCCCACAGTCACCAATAACTTCTAGCAAACGATGAGACTGTTGACCCAAAGATTGTAGGATTTGATAGTCCTCTGTATCTAGCTGAAAGTCAAATAACTGTTGGTTTTCAGTCAAATGGTCTGAGATTCCCAATCGAACTCCTACAATTATCCCAGCAACTTGTGATTGATCTAAAATATAACGCATAGCAACATTAGGAATGGTAACCTTATGTTTGTGCGCAATGGTTTTCAGCGCACCTAATAGTTTTTGAAAAGCTCCCCATCCTCCCCAACGATCAATCATTTTTTTGTATTTTCGCAAACTTGCCGTAGTGAGACTAACAAATTTTGGATCAGGGTGTCCCCAATATTTAATACTAAAAAAGCCACCAGCCATTGATCCATAAGCTAACAAGTGAATTTTATTTTCTTGACATAACTGGGTCATTTTCATCGAAGGACGTTGATCCATTAAAGAATATTGTATTTGATTAGAGATAACTTTAATTCCTGTATCTACCACAATTTTTAAATGTTTTGTATCAAAATTCGTTAAAGCTAAGTATTTAATTTTTCCTTTTTGTTGTAATTGACTTAAATAGGAAAGTACCTCTAAGTAGCGTTGATCTTGGTAATCCCACCAGTGAAACTGCAATAAATCCAAAGATTCTACCTGCATTCGACGCAGGGAACAATTAATACTTTCTTCTATAGTTGATAGGGTCATTTTTTCAGGACGAGAAACCCATGTGGTAAAGACTTGTAATTGATTAACCGCCGTTTCTCCCCGTTGAATCCGCAATTGACGACGGAATTCTCCCATCAAGCTTTCGGCTGGTCCGTAGTGTTCAGCTAAATCCCAAGTAGTTAACCCAGCATCAAAATAGGTAAACATAGAATTTAGAGCATTTCTAGGATTAATCGCACCATGGGCTCCAGAAACTTGCCACATTCCATTAATTACACGGCATACGGATAAATCAGGGGCTAGTTGAATGTATTGAGAATTATTCATTAATTGTTTTTAAGGGAGAAGGGAGAAAGTTTAATGAATGATGATAACGATTTTTCCCAACTTGTGCTATTAAAATGTTAGTTTTTCAGCATAATCGATCCATGGATCTTTATCTATCATCTACAATGACTTTTTTCCCTTTAACTCAATTTAAAAATTCCCGTCAAATTCGTTTAATTGCAACAGATATGGACGGAACATTGACAAAAAATGAGAAGTTTAGCCCTCAGTTATTAAAAGCCCTAGAAACCTTAGCTAAGATTCCAATTCCTGTGCTTATTATTACAGGACGTTCAGCAGGATGGGTAGAAGGACTGTATCATTATTTACCGATTATTGGGGCGATCGCAGAAAATGGAGGGGTTTTTTATGGAAATAATTCAGATTATCCGCAAATTTTAACTCCCATTGGAGAGATTAGACAACATCGACAATATTTATCCCAAGTCTTCGATGATTTGTGTCAAGTTTATCCTAAGTTAAAGGAATCATCGGATAATCAATATCGTCTTACGGACTGGACATTTAGCGTCAAAGGGTTAATCACAGAGGAAATTCAGCATCTAAAAAGACTAACAGAGGAAAAGGGGTTAAGCTTTACCTATAGTACGGTTCAGTGTCATCTTAAACCGCTACAACAGGATAAAGCAATGGGATTAAAACAAGTACTGGATCAATTTTTTCCTAACTATTTGTTGAATCAAGTCTTAACATTAGGGGATAGTCCCAATGATGATCCTTTATTTAATCCTGCTATTTTTCCTGTTTCTGTGGGCGTTGCTAATTTATTAATCTATCGAGATCAATTGGTCTATCATCCCACTTATGTGACTCAAAGGGGAGAGGTTGATGGATTTTTGGAAGTCGTTAGTTTATTTAGTAAAAAATTATAACTTACTGGGAATTGAGAGACTGTAACTGTTTGATTAAGGCTTGATTCAATCGTTTATAACCTTGACGATTAAGATGGAGCAAATCTCTGGCATATTGAGCCTTTACTTTGCCATTTGCCTCTAAAAGAAAACCAGCATCTAAAATATAAATAGGCTGCAACTGCTCTGAATTCCGAATAAATTGGTTAACTGAGTTAATCCCTTGTTCCATCTCTTTTAAAGTTGGCCAAGTTAATCGCCACCGCCAAGGAATTGCCCCTTCAGCGAGGGGAAAAACAGTTGTTACAATAACAGTTGCACCAATGCTTTTGGCTTCCTCTACAATTTTAATTATATTATCTTGGCAATTATTAATGACCTGTTGATATGTCATTGGCGGTAAGGGTTTCATTCGCAAATCATTAACGCCTAACTGCATAACAATAATATTAGGCTTTAGATAATTAATATGATCTCGAAACCTTAGATAACTTTGTCCCGATGTCTCCCCGCTAATTCCTCGATTAATAAATTCAAACCCGTCTAATTGAGGAGATGTCCATTGTTCACTACGAGAATCACCAAAAAAGACGACTCTTACTTGAGGGTTATTTTTCTCCGTTGTTTCTTCTTCTAGCTGAGTAGGATAACGCCTTAAATAAACGGGGTATAAGTTCAATTTATTAAGTGTTAACAAAGTCGTTTCCAGTTTTTGAAAGAGGAAAAGATTCAGACTGAGTGAAATGATCACAAGGAAAAGGATGAACCATTGCCAAGATAGTTTAAACATGAAATAATCTGTAAATTCAGTATAAGTGTATTGGTTAAAAGTTCTTACTTTTCAGGAATTAGGCGTCTCTGAGTGTAGGGTTAGGTGTCATTGAAATCAATTTTAGGAATTGTCAAGTTTAACCAACACAACTTAACAAAACTTAAATTGAGCTTGTACATTTTATTGATGGGTTTGGGCAAGCTAGAAATGCCCCTCCCCGTATTCTGAGTTCCCTGTCGTCATGAGAGTTGTTGCTATGTCACCTAATGCCTCTGTGTCTAATCCTACCTTAACCGCTTCTGGGGAAGAAAATCTGCTTACCTTAGAAATTCAAGGTCTTGAAGTTGCTGAAATACCGTCTCGCCAACGGGTGACAACAGATTCTGTTCGTCTCTACTTACAAGATATCGGACGAGTCCCCTTACTGAGAAAAGAAGAAGAAGTCTCCAAAGCTCAACAAATTCAACGTTACGTCGCCTTAATTGAAAAACGAACACAAGCACTAGAAGATAATAATGATGAGATATTGGCTTTAGTTAATCTTCTCACGATTCACGACCAGTTAGCCTCCCGTCTTGGACATCGTCCTTCTATCGAACGGTGGGCGAAAACTGCTAATTTAACGGTTGCCCAATTACGACAAACATTAGTCGATGGTAAGAAAAAATGGGCTGAAATAAGCGGTTTAACGGTCAAAGACTTAGAAATTCTGGAAAAAGAGGGAATTGCTGCCAAAGAGCAAATGATTAATGCTAATTTGCGTCTAGTGGTATCAGTGGCGAAGAAATATCAAAATCGAGGCTTAGAATTATTAGACTTAATTCAAGAAGGAACGTTAGGGTTAGAACGGGCAGTAGAAAAATTTGATCCCACCAAAGGTTATCGCTTTAGTACTTATGCTTACTGGTGGATTCGCCAAGGGATTACACGAGCGATCGCTACTCAGAGTCGTATGATTCGTCTTCCCGTTCATATCACAGAAAAATTGAATAAGATTAAAAGAATTCAGCGTAAAGTCAGCCAAGAAAAGGGAAGAATGCCAACCGTTGCTGAAATTGCTCAGGAACTAGACATTCCTACCGACCAAGTTAAAGAAGTCCTCACCAAAGTTCCTCGTTCTGTTTCTCTGGAAATTAAAGTGGGTAAGGACAAAGATACAGAATTGGTGGATTTGCTAGAAACAGAAGATATTTCCCCCGAAGAAAGTCTAATTAACGAGTCATTACGCCGAGATTTACAAAATTTACTCTCAGATCTAACCACTCGCGAACGAGAAGTCATTAAACTGCGCTATGGGTTTGAAGATGGAAAATCCTATTCCCTTGCTGATATTGGTCGTACTTTGGAATTGTCACGGGAACGGGTTCGCCAAATTGAAGCAAAAGCTTTGCAAAAACTGCGCCAACCTCGCCGTCGTAACCAAATTCGAGACTATTTTGAAGCATTAACTTAAATAAAACCTAACATTCAATGACGACCTTAAACCCTGTTGGTAACAACAGGGGTTTTTTGTTGAATTGTGTTTCTAGCAAGACAAGTGACTGATGACTGATCACTGGTTACTGTTCACTGCTATAATCAGTCGGAATTGAAGAAATCATCGTTTAGCAAGATAACGATAGACAACTAAATGCTATCTCCATAATTAAAGATGAAAAGTCAGATGAATCGGCCATCTTCTCCTCCCGACAATAAACCATCGTCTAGCCATGAAACAGGGTTCATTAAGCAATTAAAGGAAACGATTGCCTTTGATCGCCGCGCTTTAGCCCTTTTTCGGATGGCTTTAGCCTTAGTTATCATGGCTGATCTTATTAGCCGCGCTCGTAGTCTCACGGCACACTATACAGATCAAGGCGTATTACCGACGGCGGTTGTCACCCAGAATTTACTTCCTTCTGGGTATTGGTCGGTTCATTTGCTCAATGGATCAACGGGCTGGCAAATCTTCTTGTTTGGCTTCGCTTTATTCATAAGTGTTCTGTTTTTGATGGGTTGCCGAACTCGGTTAGCGACAATCGTATTATGGGCTTTAACCGTTTCCTTACAAAATCGGAATCCTGCGTTACATTTTGCAGGAGATGCCGTTTTAAGAGCTATTTTGTTTTGGTCAATGTTTTTGCCCCTTGGCTCTTGTTATTCGGTAGATTCTGCCCTAAATAACGCATCTGAGCCATTACCAAAGCGAATTATTAGTGCAGCGACCTTTGCTTTTATGGTGCAGGTTGCTTATATATATATGTGGTCAGCCGCTTTTAAGCTAAAAAGTCCTCTCTGGTTTCCTGATGGCGATGCGGTTTGGTACTCTTTGCAGTATGACCAATATGGACGAAGTTTTGGCGCATGGTTATTAACCTTTCCCCAAGAATTATTACGTTTAATGACCCATTCCACGTTACTCTTTGAATGGTTGGGTCCTTTGCTCATTTTTATTCCTTTTTGGCAGTTTGGCTTTCGCTCCATTGCTATTGTCTCTTTTATTTCCCTTCATGCTATTTTTGGACTCACCTTTGAAATTGGTATTTTTAGTTATCTTAGTATTGCCATTTGGTTGATTTTTATTCCCAGTGAGATTTGGGATCGTCTTGAAAACCGTATAAGTACTCCGTCTCGTGAGGGTTTAACCATTTATTATGATGCGGATTGTGGATTTTGCAAGAAAGTGGTTCACTTTATTCGTACCTTGGCTATTTTGCCCGCTACGCCGCTATTAACGGCACAAAGTCAAGCAGAGATTTATGAAGAAATGCAGGAGATTAATTCTTGGGTTGTAGTGGGTTATGACGGACAACATTATCATAAGTTTGAAGCGATCGCTTATGTGTGTTCTATTTCTCCTGTTTTATTTCCCCTCGCTCCTCTTTTTCGTTGGAAACCTATAATGAGGGTGGGAACAAGATTTTATGAAATGGTTGCGAGTAATCGTAAAACGGCGGGACTATTTACTCGTCCTTTTAAATTTCGCCCCATTCTAATTCGTCACTCTTTTTTAATGACAGGAATTGTTTTAATTTTATTGTTTTTAACTAGTCTCTGGAATCTTAGAAGTTATGTTACTCAAACCTTTACCAGACGCAAAGAACAACCTAAAGACTGGATTACAATGACGGATAAATTGTTTAAACGACGAACCTTTCAGAGAATTAATATTTTAGGTCGTGTGACTCGTTTAGATCAATATTGGAGCATTTTTGCACCGGGGCCACCAGCTGATGATGGCTGGCACGTTATTGTTGGTCAACTAAAAGATGGAAGTGAGGTCAATCTTTTACAGGAAGATAAAGCGGTAACTTGGGATAAACTATCGATTAAAGACCGTTATGAAATTTATCCTAATATGCAATGGCGTGTCTTTTTTACCAATTTACCCCGTTCAATGGGTAAAGTCTTACTCCCTGAATATGCAGACTATTTATGTCGTCGCTGGAATCGTAATCATTCAGGTGAACAACAATTGGAACAATTAAGTGTTTATTTTATGGATGAGCGAACTGCACCCCCTGATCAAATTCAAACGGTAGAGAAAACAAAGAACATTACACACACTTGCAATTAGTTTTGCTTTGTCCTGTGTCTTTAAGTTAAGCTGTTAAGCATCTAAATAACGAATGAAATTAATTATCCCGATTGAATTTTACCGTAAGGGCGGTGTTGAAAGAGTTATTATTGCCCTAATTACTAACTTGATTGATCAAGTTGAACAAATTGTTATTATTTGTTCTCCTAATAATAAGGCTTATTTTCAAGATATTCTCCCCCAGTCTCCTAAACTTATCTATGAGTTATGGAGTTGGCCAGCAACCAGTCAAATTCCTAGGGTGATTGGTTTATTAAATAAAGGGTTAACGGTTAGTCAAAGGTTAAAACTTAATTTTTTAAGCTCTTTCTTTGAAGAAAGGATACAAGGTTTTCGTATTTCTGCTCGTATCAATGCTTTAATTAAAAAATATGAGAGTGATCACTGTTTATATGTCCTTATCAATCGTTTAAATCCACCTAATGTTTCTATTCCGCTTAGTGGAATTGCTTATGATCTATTTTGGCATTTTGCACCCTTAACTTACCCTGATGAATATGTGGCCAGCTATGATCGTGCTTTGTTACTTTGGTTAAAACAAGCAAAAATAATTTATACGATTTCCCAAAAAACTCGTGATGATATTCTCTCTCTTTTCCCTGAATCTGATTTTGCTGCTAAGTTAAAAGCTGTCCCGTTATCAGGATTTCCTAGTCATGACACAGAGACAGAAAGAATAACTAATATGACAGTCAAAGAGCCTGAGAATAAGGTAATTACTTTTTATTTTCCTTCTTCCTTTGGTATTTATAAGGATCATTTAACTTTAATTAAAGCAGGATTAAAGATTGCTAAGAAGGGACTTTCTTTTAAAATTGTGTTAATTGGGAAGGAAACGGATAATTTAATTAATGGTAATTTATCTCTGTCTCAACAAAATAAAACCAAAGAATATGAAAATTATTTGGCTGAATGTAATAAAGTTTATCAAGACAATCAGGCGTTAATGGAACAATATTTTAAAGGCTTAGGATACTGCGATTATGAAACGGTTGAATATCATTATCAAACCTGCGATTGTGTCGTTTTTCCTTCCCAATATGAAGGCTTTGGCTTGGCGATTTCCGAAGCGATTGTTAGGGGAATTCCTGTGATTTCGTCTGATTTAGAAGTGTTAAAGGAGCAGGCTGTTTTATATCAATGCTCGGATAGAATTGATTTTTATGAAAGAGGGAATGTGGATGAGTTGGCTAGTTGTTTAGAGCAATTTATCAGTCACCCGAAACCTAAGTTTTCTGCTGAAGAGATCAAAACTAGATTTAGTGATTGGACATGGCAAGATGTAGCTAAAAAGTATGTAGATATTCTTAGCTCTGCTATTTCAGTCATCAGTCATCAGTGAGCAATCATCAGTTTTCAGTTTAGCTCAATGACTGTTTGGTTAAGATAACTTCCATAAACATAGCCTACGATGTATATTAACTGTGAACAATAATTTAATAAATCCCATGAAATTTAGTCAGATTGTTGAAAAACTAGAAAAACTAATAGAAGCATCGAGTTTAAGCGACTTCCCCAACTTAGATCCTGAAATAACAGGAATTAGCCCCATTGATCAAGCTCTTCCTCAAACCCTGAGCTATATTGAAGGGGGGAAATTTGCGAAGATGTTAGACAATACAAAAGCTTCAGCAATTATTCTACCCAATGATCCCACTTTACAGGAAAAAGCTAATGAAAAGGGCATGGGTTGGCTGACTACCTCTCAACCTCGTTTGACTTTCGCATACAGTATTGGATTATTCTATCAACCCTTTCGCCCTCATACTGGCATTCATCCCTCAGCCGTCATTGATCCGTCTGTCGTGTTAGGGGCAGATATTTCGATTGGGGCAAATGTGGTAATTGAAAAGGGGGCAAAAATTGGCGATGGGGTTTGTATTCATCCCAATGTCGTCATTTATCCAGAGGTACAAATTGGCGATCGCACTATCCTCCACGCTAACTGTACTATTCATGAGCGAAGTCAAATTGGGATAGGTTGTGTGATTCATAGCGGTTGCGTGGTGGGGGCTGAAGGGTTTGGTTTTGTGCCGATTCCCGACGGTTGGTTCAAAATGGAACAATCGGGTTATGTTGTCCTTGAAGATGGGGTAGAAATGGGTTGTAATAGTGCAGTTGATCGGCCAGCCGTGGGAGAAACTCGTATTGGTCAAAATACGAAAGTTGATAATATGGTGCATATTGGTCACGGTTGTCAAATCGGCGAAAATTGCGCCTTAGCTGGACAAGTTGGACTTGCAGGGGGGGTTAACGTTGGAAATCGGGTTATTCTAGCTGGACAGGTGGGAATCGCCAACCAAGCCAAATTAGGTGATGGCGTTATTGCTTCAGCACAAACTGGAATTCATAATGATGTTGCGGCGGGTGAAGTGGTATCAGGTAGTCCATCGATGCCTCACAGTTTATTTCTCAAAGTCTCTGCGGTTTATAAGCGATTACCAGAAATTTATAAAACGATGAAGAAACTTTCTAAATAACAAAGATTGGGTATGACTTGTGCGTAGCACCATTCCTCTTTGTAAGACTAAGTACACAGAAGGGACAAAATATAAGACATTAAGGTTGCTCCTCCTAACCCACCAACAATACTAATAGCAAAACATAACTATTATGGAGAGCAAGTTGAAATTGCAACCATCCAATAGTTCAGAAAATTCAGAATTGATATTCTTCTAATTGTTATCTACTAAAATGAATTATGTCTAATCCTTGGATACTTTGTCCAAAACCTAATCCTACTGCTAAATTCCGTCTTTTTTGTTTTCCTTGTGCTGGTGGCCTTCCCTCAAGTTTTAATGCTTGGTCCCGCCATTTATGGCCAACTTTTGAGGTTTGCACGCTTCAATTACCCGGCCGAGGTCAACGAATTCAAGAACCTTCTATTAGAGATATTTCAATTTTAGTTCAAGAAGTCGTCTTAGCTTTAAAAAATGAGTTAGCTCGACCGTTTATCTTTTTAGGTCATAGTTTTGGTGCTTTACTTAGTTTTGAAGTAATTCATCAACTCAGTCAACAAAATTATCCGATACCAAAATCTTTTTTTGTTTGTAGTTGTGGCAGTCCAAACCGTCAACCTTCTCCACCTTTTATTCATAACTTACCCGACCCGATGTTCACCAAAGAATTATCAGAACGCTATCAAGCAATCCCTGATATTATCCAAAAATATCCAGAATTTCTTAGTCTTTTTTTGCCAAGTCTAAGGGCTGATTTTGCTTTGTTTGAAACCTATACTTATCAACCTAAAATGCCTTTAAGGTGTCCTATTAATGTTCTAGCGGGTTGGCAAGATTCTGCGATTTCTTTAAAAGAATTATGGAATTGGCAGAAAGAAACCGACAAAGACTTTAATTTGTATCTAGTACAAGGAGATCATTTTTTTCTTCATCAAAATTTTTCTACACTTCAATCTTTATTAATAGATAATGTCTGATAATTCCTATCCACATTTTAAAATAGCTAACTATTTATTGTCCAATTGAGAAGAGAAAGGTTATGATCGTTCAGAATAGTTAAGTAAAAACACGGTATGACTGATTCTTCCCTCATTCGCATCAAAGGTGCAAGGCAACATAACCTAAATAACATTGATCTTGACCTTCCACGGGATCAATTGATTGTTTTCACAGGCGTTTCGGGGTCTGGTAAGTCTTCCCTTGCGTTTGATACGATTTTCGCTGAGGGACAACGGCGATATGTAGAGTCTTTGAGTGCGTATGCTAGACAATTTTTAGGTCAATTAGATAAACCCGATGTGGATGCAATTGAGGGGTTAAGTCCTGCTATTTCCATTGATCAGAAATCTACCTCCCATAATCCCCGTTCTACCGTGGGAACTGTCACTGAAATTTATGATTACTTACGTTTACTCTTTGGTCGTGCCGGAGAACCCCATTGTCCCCATTGTCAGCGTAGCATAGCTCCCCAGACTATTGATCAAATGTGCGATCGCATTATGGAATTACCTGATCGTACCCGTTTTCAGATTCTTGCACCAGTGGTTCGGGGTAAAAAGGGAACACATAAACAGTTATTATCTAGTTTAGCGTCTCAGGGGTTTGTTCGGGTTAAAATTAATGGTGAAGTGCGGGAATTATCAGATAATATTGAGTTAAATAAAAGCCATAAACATGATATAGAAATCATTATTGATCGTTTGATTAAAAAAGATGACTTACAAGAAAGATTAGTGGATTCTTTGGCGACTTGCCTCAAACAATCAGAAGGAATAGCAGTTATTGACTTGACCGTTAATAGTGATCAAAAAGAAAAAGACTTACCTACAGAAATTGTCTTTTCCGAAAACTTTGCTTGTCCAGAACATGGGGCTGTTATGGAAGAACTATCTCCTCGTTTATTCTCTTTTAATTCTCCCTATGGAGCTTGTTCCCATTGTCATGGTTTAGGAAGTTTAAGAACCTTTTCCCCTGAGTTAATTATCCCCGATCCTAGCCTACCTGTATATGCAGCGATCGCACCTTGGTCAGAAAAAGAAAGCTCCTATTATCTCTCCTTATTAAACAGTTTAGCAGAAGCATTTGGCTTTGAATTATCCACCCCTTGGGAACAGTTAACCGAAGAACAAAAACACCTTTTACTTTACGGAACAGATGAACAAATTTGGTTTAGTGAAGATTCTCGCTACAATCAAAATAATGGATATTATCGTAAATTTAAAGGCATTCTTCATCTCTTAGATAGAAACTACCAAGATACTAGTTCAGATTTAATTAAACAAAAATTAGAAAAGTATATTGTTAATCAGACCTGTGAAGTCTGTCACGGGAAACGTCTAAAGCCCGAAGCCTTATCTGTTACCTTGGGTCAATGCAATATTACAGATTTAACAGAAGTTTCTATCAGAGAAACCTTAGAAAAAATTGAACAATTACAATTAAGCCAAAGACAAAAAATTATTGGAGAATTAGCCCTTAAAGAAATCAAAGCACGACTACAATTTCTCTTAGATGTTGGCTTAGATTATCTTACCCTAAATAGAGCAGCCATGACCTTATCTGGTGGAGAAGCACAACGCATTCGGTTAGCCACTCAAATTGGTTCAGGTTTAACAGGGGTTTTATACGTTTTAGACGAACCCAGTATTGGCCTTCATCAGCGAGATAATCATCGTCTTTTAACAACTTTAAAAAAACTGAGAGACTTGGGAAATACCTTAATTGTTGTTGAACATGATGAAGATACCATTCGCAGTTCAGATTATATTGTAGATATTGGACCCAAAGCAGGAATTCATGGGGGTAAAATTATTAGTCAAGGTGACTTTAAAACGTTATTAAAAGCAAAAGATTCCTTGACAGGTGCTTACTTATCAGGAAAATTGAAGATAGAAACCCCCACAGAAAGACGTAATGGAAAAGGAAAATCTTTAATTTTAAAAGGCTGTTCCCAAAATAATTTAAAACAGATTGATGTAGAAATTCCATTAGGTAAACTTGTCTGTGTGACAGGAGTGTCAGGTTCAGGAAAATCTACCCTTATTAATGAAATCTTACACCCTGCACTGCAACATCACTTAAGCAAAAATATTCCCTTTCCTAAGCATTTAAAAGATATTCAAGGCTTAAATTTCATTGATAAAGTAATTGTTATCGATCAATCTCCTATTGGCCGCACACCTCGTTCCAATCCAGCCACCTATACAGGAATATTTGATGCTATTAGAGCTATTTTTGCCGAAACCATTGAAGCAAAAGCAAGAGGTTATAAAGCCGGTCGTTTCTCATTTAATGTTAAAGGAGGACGATGTGAAGCTTGTTCAGGGCAAGGCGTAAATGTCATTGAAATGAACTTTTTACCCGATGTTTATGTGCAGTGTGATGTCTGTAAAGGAGCAAGATATAACCGTGAAACTTTACAGGTTAAATATAAAGGTTATTCTATTGCAGATGTTTTAAATATGACCGTAGAAGAAGGTTTAAAAGTCTTTGAAAATATCCCTCGTGCAGTAAAGCGATTACAAACATTAGTAGATGTGGGATTAGGCTATGTTAAATTAGGGCAACCTGCACCCACCTTATCAGGAGGAGAAGCACAGAGAGTTAAATTGGCCTCAGAATTATCTCGCCGCGCTACGGGAAAAACCCTTTATCTAATCGATGAACCCACCACAGGATTATCTTTTTATGATGTGCATCATCTTTTAAATGTTTTACAACGGTTAGTCGATAAAGGCAATTCCATTGTAGTAATTGAACACAATTTAGATGTGATTCGTTCTTGTGATTGGATTATTGATTTAGGACCCGAAGGAGGAGACAGAGGCGGAAAAGTTATTACAATTGGAACGCCTGAAACGGTTGCTAATCATCCTACCTCTTATACAGGAAAATATTTAAGACCATTGTTATCTAATTTAAAGTAAATATTAAATCTTTGTAAAATTTAGCTATTATTAACCAGTTGTCCCTATTATCATAACTATTCTCCTATTGATTAAGCGTCAGATTACATTATGGTTAGTCAAACCCCCCTCGAATCTTCTCCCCCCCAAGACCTAACTCATGCTAGTTTAAAACCTAGGGGAAAGGTTCATCCAAGTCCCAAAAATTGGCGAGATCAGATCCTCTATCAACTCTTACCTGATCGCTTTAGCGATGGAAACGAAGCAACTCGTCCCCTCTTTGATCCCAATCGTCCTCAACAATATCAAGTTAAAGATAAAGCAGAATGGATGGAAGCAGGAACTCGCTTTAATGGGGGAACAATTAAGGGAATTCATAGTAAATTAGACTATCTCAAAAACCTCGGTGTTACCACCCTTTGGATTAATCCTCCTTGGAAACAACGCTATGATTTACAAACGTACCATGGCTATGGTATCCAAAACTTTTTAGACATTGATCCTCGGTTTGGAACGCGTCAAGAATTGAGAGATTTAATTGATGCAGCACATGAACGAGAAATGTATGTTATCCTAGATGTTATCTTTAATCATTCAGGGAATAATTGGTACTATCAAGGAGAGAATGGTTCTCCAAAAGATACCATGCCCTATCGCTTTGAACCGACTCATCCCTTTGCTGGTTGGCGTTCAAGTACAGGTGAGTGTATTCCTCAACCTAAAACCTTAGAAGATGGGGTATGGCCAAAAGAATTTCAAAACTTAGATTGGTACAGTCGTTGTGGTGAAATTGGTCAATGGGGATTAGAATCATGGGAAGATCCCCTTAATGCTTATGTAGAGTATCGTAAGGGTGATTTTTATGACCTCAAGGATATTAATTTGGAAAATCCTGATACCTTAGAAGGGGTTATCCATGCCTATCGCTATTGGATAGCAGTGACAGATTGCGATGGATTTCGTTTGGATGCAGTTAAACATATTTCCCCTGAAGCCAGTGGTGCATTTGCAAGGGGAATTCATGAATATGCTGAATATATTGGCAAGGAAAACTTTTTCTTAACAGGAGAAATTACAGATGCAAGTATTGTCCCCGGATATATAGATTTATTTGGGCGTAATTTAGATTCTATTTTGGAAATTATCATCTTTCCTAATAAAGTCACTGCTTTAGCGAAAGGATTAGTTAACCCGAATGATTTCTTCTCGCTTTATGATGGTCACACTCGTTCGGGTTTGTTCCGACAAGTTGGTCAATTTGCAGTTTCTGTCTTGGATGATCATGATATGTCTTCTAGGGCTAAAAAAGAACGATTTGCTGCTAATAGTCATGTTCCTAATCTTTATCAGCAAGTTGCTCATGTGGTAGGAATTCAGCTAACTGTACCGGGAATTCCAGCTATTTATTATGGCACAGAACAAGCATTTGATGGCAATGAAGACTATCATGATTATGGGGTAGAATCAAGACGATTTGCCGAAGATCGTTATGTACGAGAAGCAATGTTTGGGGGAGACTTTGGTGCATTTGCAACCCAAGGATGTCACTTTTTTAACCCAAATCATCCTACCTATCTAAGAATTGCAGCGATCGCATCCATACGCAACCGTCAGGATTTGATCGGTAAAACCCTACGACAAGGGTATCTTTATTATCGAGAAACCTCTTATCTAAACTATCCATTTGGTTATCCAGCACAAGGAGAGTTAATTGGTTGGTCAATGATTTACTATAATCTTGAAGTCTTGATAGTATTTAATCCCCATGGGCTAGAAAGTCGGGGTGCAATGGTAACCGTTGATTCGTCTTTACATGAAGAGCAATCAATGATGACTTATTTATATAAGGGACATTGGACAGATGAACAATTAAAGAATCCTCCTAACAATGAAACGGTTACTATCGAGCATTATAACGATGGACGGGCTGCTTTATCTGTGGAATTACCCCCATCAGGAATGGCAATTTTAGTAGATACCGAAGCGTTAAATCTGCTCTTAAATGCGTTTAAATAACTGTTAATAAAACTGTAGGGGTAATTCATATCAATTGCCCCTACGTCTGAAAAATTCCCCCCGTATAAGGTGGAAATATTCCCCTTCCTGTCTCAGTATTCCAATTAAGTCCTTCCTCAGTTGTACAAAGAATTGGAATTATTGCATCCTGATCTAAAATGATGTTAGAAGATTGAGGACGATTATTTAGGATAACGATATAGTTGCCACAACGATAAACATAAACATTTTGCATCTCATCAATAATTAATGATTGAGGTTGAGTGAAGTTTCGCCACAGCAAATGATTCTCATGTCGCCAAGTAACTAACTTTTGATAAAACATCAATAACTCAGCATCTTGTTCTTCTTCCCACAACATAGGTAAACGAGACTCTTCTAATTTTCCTATCTCTCTAACCTGACTCAAACCCACTTCTGTACCGTAATAAATAATGGGAGGTGAGGGCAAGGTAAACTGACATAACGCAGCTAATTTTAAACGGCGTTTATCCCCTTTTACTAACCATAAAAAGCGATTCATATCATGATTATCCAAGAAACTAGGTAACAATAATCCTTGGTCAAAATAAGAAAAATGTTGTCTAATTTGTTTATCAAACTGACTCACCGTTAACGTTTCAAACGCAAAAAAACGTCGTAATAAATCTACTAACTTAAAGTCCAAACAACCATCAAATCTTCCCGTAAAAGAACGAATAAAATCAGGAGGTTGTGTAATTTCAGCGATAGTAATGCTATCCGCTTTCACCTGACGAGTTTTCTGTCTAAAGATTGACCAAAATGAATGGCTTAAACCCTGTGCATAATCTAAACGAAACCCATCACATCCCTTCTCTAACCACTGACAAGCATTAGTAATAAGATAGTCTCGTAACTCTGTATTTTCTGAATTGACTTCAGGTTGACTCAAAACATCAAAAAAGCAGTCATATTCGTTTGGCCATTCCTTAAAGCGAAACCATTGATATTCTGGATGTTCTAAGTCAGCTTGTGCATTGACAAAACTAGAATGTTGATTAGAAAAATGATTAGCAACATAATCTAAAATAACTCTTATATTTCTTTTATGCGCTTCTTCAATTAAGACTTCCCAATCCAAATCAGTCCCAAAATGAGGGTCAATCTGTTGATGTGAAATAGGATCATAAGCATGATAAGAAGAACTCAGAAAAATAGGCGTTAACCATAAACAATTTATCCCTAAATCCCTTAAATAATCCAGTTTTTCAATAATTCCCTGAAGTGTCCCCCCTAAAAAATCACTTAAATCATCCGTTGATAAGTTTTGATGATTAGATATTGGGAAAAAGCGATCAACAAAAATTTGATAAATAACCGCTTCCCGTAACCAATTCGGAATTCTTTCATCATCTACGTAGAAACCATAAATTTGTGGTTTATCCTTCTCATTGAATCTTGTTAATGCAGAATTAGTTAATTGAGACTTCAAAAAATAAGGACAATAAATTATTTTATCGCTAGAGGTAATTGCTGAAATAGCATATTGAACGTAAGTTCCCTTCTTTTGTGCTGGAATAATCCCTAGCCATTCTTCTAAATAAGACCATTGTAAAGTATCCCACTCAAGTTTTTGTCGTTTCATGACAATTCTTTGGGTCGAAGAATGAGTCTGATTAAAATTCACGCAGGGTAACGTTCCATCAGTTGTATAGTAAAGGACAACAGACTTTACCGCAATATCTTTACCTACTTTAACTCGAATCGTAATCGGTTCATTCTCTTTGGGGTCGAGTGGCTTTAAACAGAGTTCAGGATTAAGTCCTTGGTTGTCAGATTTAACCGTCGCAAAACGACCGCTTTCGGTTGATAATTTACCAAAGATAAATTCTGAAAGTGAAGAGGATTCTTTGTCCATTGATAATGTTTCAGCTTGATTAAATATTGAGTGGGTCAACTCTTCTCATTTTCCCTTATTAAAGATAACAAAAATTAAAAATTTAGATAAATATTTTATAATTCCTTAACCTAAAACTAAGCCACTTTAACTTACAATTGGACAAACAAAATGAAAAGTTTTGCCAACTCTTCGTAAATCCTAACAAAATAGCATTATGATGGCTCGTTTGTCTAAAATTCTTCTATCTTTCTGTCTTTGCTTAGTCTTACTCTTAGGAGCGTGCAGTAGCCCGCCTTCATCTTATGACAAAGTACAAAAAGACACTACTGGCTTTCGCTCAGAAAAAGCGGTGGAGAAAACTGCTACTCAGGGGGCAAAATTTAATCAATTTTTCCCTGATAAGGTTCGCGGTTATGAAGTTGTCCCCTCTCAAGAGAAAAAAGGTTTTGCTGAATATAAAGTCAAACAAGATGGTAAAACTGTTGCCATGCTCTCAGTCAGTGATACTGTAAGTAATCCTGCTGCTGCTGCTAAATTTGAGAACGCAACTCAAAAAATCGGTGGCTATCCTGCTGTCCAAGTCGGTAGTACGATGACCAGTCTTTTAGTGAATGGCCGTTATCAAGTAAAGGTATCATCCCGTGATCCGGCTTTTAGCCCAGAAGATAGAGCTTTATGGCTACAAAAGTTCGATTTAAGCGGATTATCTCGAATTCAGTAACCCGTAAAAAGTTTTCGGGGCAGGTAAGCGCACATCACTGTTCGCTTTTAAATAATAATATTAATCCAAAATCTGCCCATGTCTAGTGACCCATTAATTACTATTATATCCATCAAATAAGGAGATAATTGTGAGTAAAAAAATCTATGAAATTGTAGATAAGCTTCCCAATGGTGGCTTAACAGTGATGGCCTTAAATTCCCTTGATTTTGTTGTCCCCGGTAAATGGCAAAATCTAGTAGGATTTGATGAAACGATTCGCGTTGTAACAGGGGAAACAGACCCAGCTTTAGTACAGCAAATTGGAGAACGTGCCGTTGCGTTATTCAATGATAAATCCCAAGGGTATCAAAATGCGCTTTGGTTGTATGAAACCGTTGATGATGCGTCAGGATGGTTAGGGACTGCCGCATTAGGAAATCGCATTGGACAGGATACTTTTTTAGGTTTCTTAGAGAAAATTACCCCAAAACCTGAAACGGCTCAAACAATTGATCTCTCCGTTAAATTAGTCGCTGAATTAGTCGCTTTTTGCCAAATTAACGGGATTCCGGGGGATAGTATTGGGGATTTTGTGGCTGCACTGGGAGACTACGGTGGTGAATCCTTAATGCGTATGGCGGCCTTAGTTTCTTTCGATGGACTGATTCCTTTGGGGGCAACCTTTAGCGAAAAAGCCATCGATTTACTCGGTAATATGAGTCCCTCAGACTTAGATAAAAATAAGACTTTTAAAGGGGTTAAAAAAATGATTCCGGGCAACAAAACAGAAGATAAATTAGAATTTATTAATGAAAGTGTCACTTCTACTAAAGGTTGGATGGATGGCCTTGTCAGTCAACACGATTTAACCCCAAGTGGCGTGACTAAGAATCTGACTAAATTTATCGAAATTTCCAAAGATAAACTAGACTATTTAGGGGCATTTCTTGATATGAGTGTTAAATATTACCACCATACAGGCGTCCAAACCTTAACTCGTCGTCTAGTAGAAAGAGCAGTGGCTGAAATTTAGTTAACAGCTTGCAAAATAATTAAGGTGCATTACTCCTCGTTAATGCACCCCACTATAGTGCTAAGTGCTACGCAAAGCGTCAAAAGTCAAAAGTAAAAATGAATAGCCTCAAAATCAGAGAATCCCAGTTTAATTGGGGAGAACGTACATATATTATGGGAATTCTCAACGTTACTCCCGATAGCTTTAGTGATGGAGGACAATTTGACACCATAGAAACGGCTTTTTGTCAAGCTAAACAATTGATTGCTGAGGGAGCAGATATTGTGGATATTGGAGGACAGTCCTCCCGTCCGGGAGCGCAAATTATCCCCCTAGAAGAAGAATTAAAACGAATTATTCCCATTATCAAAGTAATTCGCCAAGAAAGCCAAATTCCCCTCTCAATTGATACCACACGGGCGAGAGTTGCCACAGAAGCCATCGCAGTTGGGGCTGATATCGTCAATGATGTGTCTGGGGGAACAGATGATGAGCAAATGTTACCCCAAGTCGGGCAGCTAGGTGTACCCATGATCTTAATGCACCGACGAGGAACAGCGCAAACTATGCAATCTTTAACTGATTATGGAGATTTATTGGGTGAAATTAAGGATTTTCTCTTCAAGCAAATGTCCCAAGCCCAGAATGCTGGAATTTCGGCTGAAAAGCTGATTATTGATCCCGGTATCGGCTTTGCCAAAAATTATGAACAGAATATTCAGATATTGCAGCAATTAAGGGAATTTCAAACCCTTAACTGTCCTATCTTAGTCGGTGTCTCCCGTAAAAGCTTTATTGGTCACATTTTACAACAATCTGACCCTAAAAAGCGAATTTGGGGAACAGCCGCCGCCCATTGTCTGGCGATCGCCCAAGGAGCAGATATTTTAAGGGTTCATGACGTAGCTGTGATGAAAGAGGTAAGTCAGGTTGCTGATGTTCTCTGGCGAAAAGATTAAAGGCTACTATTATGTTCAGTTAATAATTTCTCCACTTTAGCCTCTTCAATACGAGAGGTTAATTTTTCAGATTCATAGATATCTCGTTGGGTTTTTGTCATACTAATTGTTGATCCAACGGTAAAAAGTAGCCCCATTCCCATATAACCTTTGATCCAATTATCTACAGGTAGATAACAAATTCCTAAAGCGGTTGCAGAGATGGAAACAATAAAGGTAATCCATGTTTGAATAATCCACGCTGGACTGTGATCTTGGACATTGTTTTTTTTACTCATGATCTTTCCCCTTGACAATGGTTATTTTCATTATATCTTTGCTTATTTCTCATTCTTCTGGGGGATGACAGTTTCTTAGTTGGCACACCTATAGTAGTAAGTCGATGTACTATCGCAAAAAAAAGGTGAGAATTCATCCCACCCTATTAAAATTAATTAAAGTGGTGGATTAACTTTTTAGTTTAGCTACAATTTCGCTAATTCCGCGTCCTAGTCCAATTAGAACAACAGCGATCGCTATTCCATAAGAGATAATAGTAACTGCTTGAGGGTTAAGGGCGATTGTATCAATTCCTTTATCAATAAGACAAGGAAGAGTAGGGTGAACTGAGCAAATTAAGACGGTATCGTCATTTTGATTCATGAGTTTTGACTCCAAAATCTAGTGCAACTGCCACTTAAATACTAACCCAAACGTTGTATATAAATTTCTTGTAAAAGCTCAATAATAACCAAAATTTAACTCGTTTTAGGTTCAAAAGCTGAAGGGGGGACAAGAATGGCTAGATCAAGGTTCAACCAAGGATCAGTATTAGTTCATCTTAAACTAACTTTTTCCTAATCATCCTTGAAAACATTGGCTCATTGTTGTTTCATTTTCTAGAAAAATGCTAGTAAATTATTATTTTTTAAGGGGAAAAATAAGATATTGTAGGTAATTTCTGTTTTCCATTGACACCTTAAATCAAGTCTTGATAATTTAAAATTTTTTGTACTGCTCTGTGTTGTAGGGCGCAAGGTTTGCGCCCAAACGGCTCTTTTTTAGGCCTCAGCCCTTAATAGAAAGGTAAATCGCTAGTTTAACACCGACAAATGCAGAGGAAAGGGGATTAGAAGATTGATTAAGTGTGGGTCTTGACTTCAGTTTTTAGTTAGTTTGGCAGCTTGACTAGATTCTGGAGTTAACCACTTGATATCAACGTAATTTTACTCTAATCCCAAAGCTTATTAAATCATTGGTAAATATTGAGGAATGTGAATCAAGCATGATCAACGAGTCTATAAATTAAGTCTCAAGAGATGACACAAAATGATTGAAAGTTAAGCATGGGGTTTAATTTACAGTTAGTAAGTTTGGCAGCTTGACTAGATTTTAGAGTTAAACCACTGAGCTTTAAATCATTTGGTCACAGCAAAGAGTTTAAATAGACTGTTTTCTAAATGCGGATTGGTCTAGTAATCTGTCAATATACAACTGACAAATATAATATATAACCTAGTGAATTGGTATTGAGTATTCAACTGGTTTAGGAGTTTATCCAGACCTAAGTTTGTCAAGAGTATGACCTGACCTATGTTAAGCAAGGGTGCAAAGGACCATCAGCATAGGTTTCCGCAGGGAAAGGTAAAAACTCTGGACTGTGGAAATATTGAGCGCATTCGTCTGCAAAGAAAGCTCCCAGTTTAGTTAACTGAATTT
>JBFRWB010000104.1:0-11486 GCA_051439375.1 Microcystaceae cyanobacterium | reverse complement strand
TTCTTACGTAAGAACACTTACTTGGGTAAATAAACTTGGAATCTAAGGTTTCAAGGGATCTACGTGGTTCGATGTGGTGTGAAAGACAGTGACTCAATTGTTGTATTTCATCCTAAAAGGTGAAATTTCAATAAAAAATTAAAAAACTTCTAGTTTTTTAATTCTGCAATCAAGATTAACCTTTATTGCTCCATAATTCCTGACCTTTTCTTAGATATTAAAAAGTTGCATTTGACAAAAATGTATGCTAGATTAGTTTATCAAATCCGGTTATCTTGCGTAAAATTACTCAAGAACACATACTCACTAAATCAAATCAATCTAGAGTTTGATCTGAGAAAGATATCATCCATTGTTGTTTGTTAGCTAGTAAATTTGTATTGTTCCAGTTTTTGAGTTAAAAAGTCAACTTTTCAGTTGATTTCTTGAAAATGTCCTAACCTTTCCCAAAATTTTAAACATCTACCCTTGACACAATTTTGTGTTTCAATGGTTGATTGAATTTTGGAATCTCAAGAATACTTACCGTTTAAAAAACTGGAATATAAGGTTTGAAGTGCCTTAAATTGCTTGGTGTGGCGTGGGGAAATAGTATCCAATTTTTGTCCAAAATCATTTAGCCGTAAAATGCTATCAAATCCCACTTTTAACTTTGTTGATTCACTTTCCCAAGAAGAGTCATCCCAATCTAGTTCACTCACACAATACTTGATTAATCAAATTAGCGAAGCGATATTCTGTGTTGACTCCCAGGCCCGTGTGCAATACGTTAACGATTCTGCTTGCACTTTAGTGGGATGTTCAAGAGAGAATTTATTACAAACTCCCATTGATGAGATTGACTTAGATTTTTGTTCTCAAGCTTGGTCAGAATACTGGGAATTAATTCAACAACAATCATCTGTCAATTTTCAAACTAGATCATCCCGTGACGAACAGCAACAGGTTCTCGATGTTACCATTAATTGTTTTGAATGTAGCAGCGAAGATTATGGCTGTATTGTGGTTCGTCGGATTCCGACTTTACCCACTAAGGCTATATCAGAAACCGTTGCTAAACTCTTTGTTTCCAACCAGGATGAAATCTGTAACAAACAGACCTCTTTTTATCCAAATTGTAGCCAATTAAAACCGATTTTCGAGTTCATTGAAAATAACTATAACCAACCCATTAGTTTAAATGATGTAGCAGAAGCAGTGGGTTATTCTCCAGCTTATTTAACCAACCTAGTCAAGCGGCGAACTCGACGAACAATTATTAATTGGATTCTAGAACGAAGAATGCTAGAAGCCCGTTCCCTACTATTAAATACTCAGCAATCCATTACCAATATCGCTATTTCCATTGGATTTACGGATGCCTATTATTTTTCTCGACGGTTTAGCCAACTCCATAAAATTTCTCCCAAACATTGGAGGGAACAATATCAAATGCAATCAGCATAATATTATGGGCGCAAAACAAAGATAATATGGCTATGTAATTCCAATGTAAAGCCTATTATCGCTAGTCTAAATCATTCATGAAAGTAACACAAGCATCACTTCGACAAGCTCAGTGCAAGCCTGCCTGTTACAACCTAGAAGCTTGTGCTACAGTTTTCACCATTCATTTAGACTGAGTATATCTGTTACCAAACCTTACACTTCGCCTTAAATAGTCTTGAATCCCCTTATTGATATTGTTGGTTACTTGCCTTTTAAAGTTGAAATGTTCCCTTTGAAGTCCATAACTGATAAACTAACCCTAAAGTGTTTAGATGTGGGTGAGGATTGCTACGTACTTTTTGGATTTGTTATTAATCGATTTTTACATTTCCCACAATGACTATCAAAACCGAACAACCCAAAACCGTTGAAGATATTCAAAACTGGCTTATTGATCAATTTGCCCAGCAATTGGATAGCGATCCTGACGATATTGATATCGAAGAACCCTTCGATAATTACGAACTAGATTCGAGTAAAGCCTTAATATTATTAGGGCGATTAGAAAAATGGCTAGGGAAAGAGTTAAACCCCGTTGTCATGTTTAACTACCCTACCATTGCTGAACTATCCCAAAGATTAGGGGAATTGTATCTTTAAAAATTACTTGATTATTGGGAGTATTTCTACACAATTATCAAGAAAAGATCACCTCTCATCCTAACGAAGTCAGAAGTCGTTTTTAAAACGGGAATTTATGCCCCGTTTTAAAAACATTTAGCCTTTTAAGGCAAGGCTTCAGACCAAATCCGCTTATCATTGTAGAGTAAAATTCTTTCTACCCCTGGGGGCATCATTTCTTGATCCTTTGGGGTAAAATCTTATGATTAGTGTGAGGAGAAATCATAAGGTTTTATAACTGCGATAAAAAGTCCAGTCTTTGCAAAAAATATCCTATGCACAATTACAGATAAATAAGATTAAACTAGAATTTAATTACACCAATGGATCATTGGAATCTCATTAAAAATTGTTTCCTTTCCATTTGGTTGCCCTCTCACTACTTAGGAAAAATTTGTTTTATGGTTGTTACAACACAAACCGAAGTTTATGATGTTGTGATTATGGGAGCAGGATTTGCAGGTGTCTGTCAAGCAAGACATTTGCTACTGAATGTTCCTAATATTAAAATTGCTCTTATTGATCCAAGACCAGAGCAAAGAACTGAGAAAGACCTAAAAATTGGGGAATCGATGGTTGAAGTTGCCACCCTATTTGTCTGCAAAGAATTGGGTTTATATGAATACATGATCGAAAATCATCCCCCTAAGTTTGGCTTGAATTTTCATTGGCCAAAAGATAAGAAAGAGACTGCAACCATTGACGATTACTATCACATTTGGAATAATCGTCAACCGCCTTTAGCATCTTTTCAAATGAATCGTGCCAAATTCGAGCAACATTTGTTGAAGATGGATAAAGATATGGGAGCAGTTTTTTATCAGGGACGAGTGGTGGATATTGATTTAACACCCAAAGATGAACTAAAAACCGTTATCGCCAAAGTAGGAAATGAAAAGTTAACCCTCAAAGCAAAGCACGTAATAGATGCAGCAGGACGCAAGTTTCTAATTGGCAAAAAAACCGATAATTTATTATTTGGTGCAGACAATCTTTTTGGATTAGATACTGGTTCTGTTTGGGTCAGAGTCAAAAATGTAGATCGCACCATTTTTCATGATGGTTATGATCCTCATGGAACCACTTGTAGTCATTATTATGCAACCAATCATTGGTTCGGTCATGGTCATTGGTTATGGATGATTCCCATCGAAAAAGATAGTCAAGAAATTTCGATTGGTATTGCTTATCATCGTTCAAGCATTTCTGATAAACAAATTAATACAAAAGAAAAATTTTATGCTTTCCTAAAAGCTAATCATGAAATTCTTCATCGTTTGGTTAGCAGTGGAGAAAATATTGATTTCCACTATTTACCACGACCATCTCATACCAGCAAGACCATGTTTTCAGCAGATAATTGGTATGCGATTGGAGATGCTGCTTGTATTTTTGATCCTTTTTATTCTTTAGGATCTAGCATGATTTCTTATCAAATTGAATGTACGACTGAAATTATTCGCAGTAAATTAGCAAAAGAAGCGATTGCCGAGAAAAAACAAGCTGCATACAATGAGTTTATTCTAGCGTACACCCGATTTAATAACCATCTAATCAAAGATCATGATAAACAGTTAGGAGATGCCAGTATTATGAGTTGGCGTATCTATCATGATTATATTTGGTGGTTTGGGGTTCAAGTTCCAATGTACACTGGAAAATGGTTCCTCGATTTAGATTTTTTAACCCGATATACTCCTGGTTTGAAAGAGCATCAAATGGGATATTGTGAACATCTTTATCAACAATTTAATGAAGTCATTGACCAGGGTAAAAATATAGGCTTCATGGACTGTCATCGAGGAGATCAACTGTGGGGCGATTACCATACTTTGAAACATTTCGATGACTTTGTTGAAAATGCAAAACTTGAACCCAAGCGATGTAATGTTTTTGCTTGTATGAAAGCTACTAATTTTTATACAGCTATTTGGTACGCTATGTTTCTCTGGAAAGGGTTTGGTATCGGTGCCTTTATTAAGCCTACAAATATTTTCTACTTACTAAAACATTTGCAGGGTGTGGTAAACGCAGACATCGCAGAAAGGATCTATAAACACTTTACCAAAGGAATCCCAGATAATCGTAAAATTCAAGAAATGCGACAAGAGTTTACGACTTATAACTATCAGTCAGGACTGAATTCTTGGGAAGAAGAAATAACGGATTTATGTTCTCAAAAAGTTGCTGTTTAACTTTACTCTGATTTATCTTCAAGATTTACTTAATTACTTCAATTAGTTTTAGGAGAATTTGAACAATGGTTATGACTGATACACAAGTTTATGATGTTGTGATTATGGGAGCAGGATTTGCAGGTGTCTGTCAAGCAAGACATTTGCTACTGAATGTTCCTAATATTAAAATTGCTCTTATTGATCCAAGACCAGAACAAAGAACTGATAAAGACCTCAAAATTGGGGAATCGATGGTAGAAATTGCCACCCTATTTGTCTGCAAAGAATTGGGTTTATATGAATACATGATCGAAAATCATCCCCCTAAATATGCACTCAATTTTCACTGGGCAAAAGATGCCAATAAAACTGATACTATTGATGATTATTATCATATTTGGGCTAATCGACAGTTTCCCTTAGGAACCTTTCAAATGAACCGAGCAAAATTTGAAAGAGACTTGCTCAGAATGAATAAAAAAATGGGGGCAACTTTTTATCAAGGTCGTGTCGTTGACGTTGATATTACCCCTGCTGATGAAATACACAGTATAAAAGTTAAAATGGCTGATGGAAATTATCATCAACTTAAAGCCAAGCATCTAGTCGATGGTGCCGGTCGTAAATTTATTGTTGGACATAAAACAGACAATGTGGTTTTTGGCGCAGATAATCTCTTTGGTGTCGATACCGGTTCAGCTTGGGTACGAGTCAAAAACGTAGATCGCACTATTTTTCATGATGGTTATGATCCTTACGGAGCAACTTGTAGCCATTATTATGCTACTAATCATTGGTTCGGTCATGGTCATTGGTTATGGATGATTCCCACGGAAAAAGATAGCCAAGAAATCTCTATTGGTATTGCTCAACATCGTAGTGCTATTGCTAACGATCAAATTAATACCCAAGAGAAATTTTATGGGTTTTTAAAAGAGAATCACCATATCCTTTATCGTTTAGTCGCCTCTGGTGAAAATGTAGATTTTCATTATCTTCCCAGAGTTTCCCATACCAGTAAAACCATGTTTTCTCAAGATAATTGGTATGTGGTAGGAGATTCTGCTTGTATTTTTGATCCCTTTTATTCTTTGGGAACAAGTATGATTGCATTTGCCATTGAAAGTATCACCGAAATTATCCGTTCTAAACTGGCAGGAGAAACAGACGCAGAAGTTAAACGGGCTGCATATAATGACTTTAATCTCACTTATACTCGACTTAATAATCATCTCATCGAACATCATGATAAACAATTGGGTCATGCCAGTATTATGAGTTGGCGTATTTATGCCGAATATATGTGGTGGTTTGGTATTCAAATTCCTCTTTATGTTGGAAAATGGCATTTAGATCCGGGGTTTATTTCCCGTTATGTACCAAAAGTTCAAGACGACATCAAAGGATACTGGCATCATTTATATCAACAGTTTAATCAATTAGTTGAACAAGATAAAAATATCGGTTTTATGGATGCTCATCGTAGCGATCAATTGATTTGGGGTTATCATACCCTCAAACACTTCGATGATTTTGTTGAAAATACCAAATTTGAACCACGGCGTTGTAATGTGTTTGCAGGAATTAAAGCCACCAGTTTCTATACAGCCGTTTGGTATGCAAAATTTCTCTGGAAAGGATTCGGTTTTTCGGCTTTTCTCAATCCCAAAAATCTTTCTTATCTCTTGGGACATCTTAATGGAGCAGTTCAATCTGCTATTACCGAAAGAGTTTATAAATATTTGACCCGTAACCTTCCTGATAATACTGAAATTGAGCAAACTCGCCAAGAATTTACTAATTATCGTTATCGAGCTAAACTCAATCCTTGGCTGACAGAAAAGAATTTAGAATCATCAGTAAAGGCAACTGTCAACGTCTAAACAATAAAACAGGTGTGAGGAGTTCTCAAGCATTAACATTGTGTGCTACCTCATTATTGACAAATCCTACATTTTTATCATGGAATCTATTGCAATTATTGGGATTGGCTGCCGTTTTCCTAAAGCCGATAATCCCCATGCTTTCTGGCAATTATTATCTCAAGGAATTGATGCCATTAGTGAAATTCCAGACGATCGCTGGAATATAGACGAATTTTACGATAGCAACTCAGATACCCCCGGAAAAATATTATCTCGTTATGGCGGTTTTTTATCAGACGTTGACGGCTTTGATCCCGGCTTTTTTGGTATTTCCCCAAGAGAAGCTACATTAATAGACCCTCAACAACGATTACTGTTAGAAGTCGCGTGGGAAGCATTAGAAGATGGGGGAATGGTTCGTGAAAAACTAGCTGGTTCAAACACAGGGGTATTTATTGGTATTTGCACCAATGATTACAGTCGGATACCTGGATCAACCTATAACGATCAGCCTCAAGGTTATGACCTAACTGGCAATGAGATGAATATATCTGCTGGTCGTCTTTCCTATTTGTTGAACTTACGGGGTCCGAGTTTAGCGGTTAATACTGCTTGTTCCTCCTCTTTGGTCGCTGTTCATTTAGCTTGCCAAAGTATTTGGAATCAAGAAGCCTCCATGGCCTTAGCCGGGGGAGTCAACATTATTTTATCTCCTATTGGTAATATCGCTTTGAGTCGGTTAAAAGCCTTATCCCCTGATGGACGGTGTAAGACCTTTGATGCTAGTGCCAATGGATATGTGCGTAGTGAAGGGGCTGGCTGTATTCTATTGAAACCCTTATCGCAAGCGATCGCCGAGGGTGATCCCATTTACGCTGTCATTCGAGGCAGTGCCATTAACCATGATGGACGCAGTAAAGGGTTAACCGTTCCCTATGGACCGGCACAAGAAGCCTTAGTGCGTCAGGCCTTGAAACGTGCTGAAGTTGAGCCGAAAGACATCAACTACGTGGAATTACATGGGACGGGAACCCCGTTAGGTGATCCCATTGAAGCCATGGCCTTAGGAACGGTGTTAGGAGAAGGACGCAACCCTGATGATCCCTGTTTAGTGGGGGCTGTTAAGAGCAATATTGGTCATTTAGAAGCAGCCGCAGGGATCGCCAGTGTCATTAAAATGGCATTATCTTTGAAACATGGGCAAATTCCTCCCAGTTTACATTTTGAGCAACCGAATCCTTATATTCCCTTCGAGCAATTACCCATTAAAGTACAGTCTAGTTTAATTCCTTGGCCACAACGAGAAACTGCTGCCAAAGTAGGCATTAGTTCCTTTGGTTTTTCTGGAACCAATGCCCATATTATCTTAGAAGAATTTAGGTCATCGCCAACTTGTCAGCCCAATGGGTTGAGATTTCCCCATTTATTGCCTTTATCAGCCCATACCTCCGAAGCTGTCACTACCCTAGTGCAAGGATATCAAGACTTAATTGGGGAACAAAACCTCACCCCAGACTATGTAGAGAATCTTTGCTACAGTGCAAGTATTCGACGCACCCATCATAGTCATCGACGGGCAGTAGTGGTTAATTCTCCTGAAGAATTATCCGCTAGTTTGCAAGCATTAGAAACAGTTGATTTAGACAGCCTACCCAAACCCTCAAAACGCAAGCCGAAAATTGCTTTTGTCTTTTCTGGCCAAGGTCCCCAATGGTGGGGAATGGGACGAGAGTTATTAGCCCAAGAACCTGTATTTCGGGCTGTGATTGAAGAATGCGATACTTTGATTCAAAAGTACGCTCAATGGTCCTTATTAGAGGAGTTTAGGGTTCCTGAGTCCCAGAGTCGCCTCCAAGAAACAGAAATTTCTCAACCTGCTATTTTTGCCCTACAAGTGGGGTTAGCCCAGTTATGGCGTTCTTGGGGTATTGAAGCAAAAGCTGTGGTTGGCCACAGTTTGGGGGAAGTAGCAGCAGCCCATTTTGCAGGGGTTCTCACCTTAGAGGAAGCGGTTCGCTTAATTTGTCATCGAGGCCAATTAATGCAGCAAGCGACTGGCAATGGTAAGATGTTGGCCATTGAATTGCCAGTGAAGGAAGTCGAGTCTTTATTAACCTCTTGGGTGGGCCAGTTAGAAGTGGCTGCTATTAACGGTCCGACATCAACAGTTATTTCGGGAGAGTCGGAAGGTATTGATAGTTTTGTGGCTGAGTTGCAACAGAACCATCCCGATATTTTTTATAAGGAATTACCCGTTAATTATGCGTTTCATAGTCAACAAATGGAACCATTTGCTAATGCTTTAGTTAAAAAAATAGGGTTTTTAAATCCTCAAAAAGAAAAGATAACAATCTTTTCTACAGTAACAGGAGGGAAACACAATGGCATAGGATTTGATGCTGAGTATTGGGGCAAGAATGTACGTCAAACGGTTTGTTTTAATCCTGCTATTGAAGCTTTAATAAAGTCTCGTTATACGCTCTTTGTAGAAATTAGTCCTCATCCCGTTTTATCAGGGTATGTTAAAAAGACTTTGCTGCAACAAGAGATGGAGGGTGTTGTCTTACCTTCTTTAAGACGAAAAGAGTCGGAACGCAGAACCCTACTTAATGCTTTAGGAACCCTTTATATGTCGGGACAATCCATTAACTGGGAAGCATTATATCCTGAAAATTGCCAGAAAGTTGATTTACCTTTGTATCCCTGGCAGCGACAATCTTACTGGGTAAGTGACACGAAACCTCAATTTAAAGAAGTTACCCACTCCTCTTCCTTACTACAATTGTTAGGGGAAGGAAAAATAGAAAAGCTAACGGAAGAATTACAGAAAAATCAGCAATTATCCTCTGAGCTTCGGCAAGTTTTACCCGAAATCTTAGAACTCTTAATCAACAAAGAAAACAACAAAAAAATAACTCAACATTTGGAAAAGGATTGTTATCAGGTTGAATGGCAGTTAAGTCCTTTACCCAAGAACAATCGAGATAATAAAGCTGAGACTTGGTTGATTTTCAAGGACAATCAAGGAATCGGACAAGGGTTAATCACTGCTGTAAATAGTCCCCATATTGTGGTTTCATACGGTGACACTTATCAAGCATTGGGCAACAACCATTATCAAATTAATCCCACTTGTTTGGCAAACTTCCAACAATTATTAAACAATATTTCTCAACCCATTACAAAAGTGGTTTATTTGTGGGGTTTAGATAGTGAGATTAACTCACAACAATCCTACGAAAGTCTCTTGTATTTAGTGCAAGCATTGGTTCAGGTTCCCACAACGGTAATACCTAAACTATGGATCGTTACCCAACAAACCCAACCTGTCAGTGCAAACATAGAAACAATTAATGTTGCACAACGACCTTTCTGGGGGATGGGTCAAGTCATTGCCTTAGAACATTCTAAACTATGGGGTGGGTTAATTGACTTAGATAACAAGACCTCATCCATGACAGATATAATTGCTCAAATAACAGGAGAAACTGGGGAAGATCGGGTTGCTTTTCGAGATAAAAATCGCTATGTTGCCCGTTTAATGCCCACCCAAGCTCATTCCTCAACCTCTCTAACCTTAACAGAACAAGGCTGTTATTTAATTACTGGCGGTTTAGGGGCATTAGGGTTAACTTTAGCCGAGTGGTTAGTGCAACAAGGGGCGCGACATTTAATTTTAACCAGTCGTCGTAGTTTACAAGAGCAATCAAAAGAAAAACAGGATAAAATTCGTTGCTTAGAAGAGAAAGGAGCAACCATTGACGTTTTTGCTACGGATGTGGCTGACTATGAACAGATGTCTCAACTGTTCACCGAGATTAAAGACACAAAACCCCCTCTCAAAGGAATTATTCATGCAGCAGGGGTGTTAAAGGATCAGATCATTGAAGAGATGGATCTCCATACCTTTAAAGCAGTGTTAAACCCGAAAGTAACCGGAGGCTGGAATTTACATCAACTCTGCGTGGATCTTGATTTAGACTTTTTTGCTTGTTTTTCTTCCATGTCTGCATTGCTAGGTTCACGGGGACAAATTCATTATGCAGGGGCTAATGACTTTTTAGATGGTTTAGTGGCTTATCGTCGAACCTTGGGACTGCCTGGCGTTACCATTAACTGGGGTCCCTGGGCCGAAGGGGGAATGGCAACGCAAGGCTATGAACAGGGATTAAAAATGATGGGAATTGAACCCTTACAGCCCACATCAGCCTTAGAAACCTTGGCAACCCTATTGGGGAGTGACTCTCCTCAAACCATGGTGGCTAAAATTGATTGGGGTAAATTTGAAAAAATTGTGGCAGCTACAGGAAGAATTGCTTTTCTAGAAGCATTATTGACTGAAAATGAGGCAACCTCTGGTCAAGCAGGGCGAAATTTACGGCAAGAACTAGAAGAAACCCCACCCCATCGACGAGTTGCCGTCTTAACCCAAGAATTACAGCAACAAGTTGCTAAGGTTTTAGGAATGTCTGGATCATCTTTGCCAGAGACGGATCAAGGCTTCTTTGATATCGGCATGGACTCATTAACATCCGTGGAATTCAAACATCGCCTAGAAAAATTACTCAAGGCTTCTCTTCCTTCCACCTTAATTTTTGAGTTTCCCACCATTGACGATGTTGTGACTTATTTGAGTCAGGAAGTGTTTGCTTGGTCCTTAGAGTCCAACCCTGTCCATGAAACTATTGTTGAAGATAGTCTTGAAGAAACCTTAACAGAACTGCAAGGGCTATCAGAAGCAGATACAGAAGCCCTCATGGAAAAAGAACTCGCCGAATTAGAAGCCTTGTTATCCTAAAGGAGAAATTATTGACATGACTGTTACCACCAATAAAAGCGAATCATTAACCCCCTTACAAAAGGCAATTATTGCCCTCAAAGAAGCCCGCGCTAAGATTGAAACCTTAGAAAAAGAAAAAAACGAAGCGATCGCCATTGTTGGCATGGGCTGTCGTTTTCCAGGAGGGGCAAATACCCCAGAAGCCTTTTGGGAGTTATTACGTCAAGGAAAAGATGGCATTATTCCCGTACCAGCCCAACGTTGGGATATGGATAGCTATTACGACGAAGATCCCGATGTTCCCAATAAAATGTATGCCCGTTATGGGGGTTTTATCGAAGACGTGGATCAATTTGATGCCTCCTTTTTTGGCATTACCCCTCGTGAAGCGATCGCAATGGACCCTCAACAAAGACTGTTATTAGAAGTCAGTTGGGAAGCCCTAGAAAATGCAGGAATTGCCCCGAAAAAGCTAACAGGAACCCAAACTGGGGTGTTTGTGGGCATTGGTTTAGATGATTATGCCAAACGACAAGTTAAACATCAGGTTCCCAT
>JBFRWB010000103.1:0-3796 GCA_051439375.1 Microcystaceae cyanobacterium | reverse complement strand
GCCCAAAACTTGTAAAGATTATCAGCTTTTCCGGTTTTCAGACGGGTATTCATTTCCAATCGATAAGGACTAATTTCATCAAGAGGTCTTAGAATACCGTATAATCCTGATATAATTCTTGTATGATATTGAGCAAATAAATAATCATTATTATCATAATTTTTCACATCTAATTGTTTAAAAACGTCTCCTCTGTAAGCCAAAATACAAGCTTGTTTTTGAGCAGTATCAAATGATTGAAAGCGTTGATAATTTAAGTTAGCTAAAGATTCACTAACCCCCAGTAATTTTCCTAATTGTTCAGAAGAAAATGTTTGTAGTGAATCAACTAAAAAGTTACCATCTTCTTGAAAAATAGGGACTGTTTTAGTTCCAGAAATAGCAAAAATATCGTCAAATACTAATGTTTTGGCTGAGGAAAGAATTAGTAGCATAGAAAATATTAATTCGTCAGTGTTTCTTTAATTCCGAGGACACCTCGGAATTAAACACTCGCTTTTTCACCCCACCGCGCTCCATTGGTGTAACGGGGGTCTTCAATCCGACATTTAAAGGATAAAGTTTAGACGGCCGAAAAATAAATCTTAGATTTAATGGGGTCAGGAATCATGGTTTTATCCCCTTCGTGCCAATCTGCTGGACAAACCTCTTCGGGATGATTTTGAACGTGTTGGATGGCTTTGAGGGTGCGTAGGGTTTCGGTTACACTGCGGCCAAAGGAAAGATTATTGATGGTTGAATGTTGAATGATCCCTTCTTTATCGATAATAAATAAACCCCGTAAAGCTACCCCAGACTCGGGATCAAGGACATTATAGGCGGTACCAATTTCTTTTTTTAGGTCAGAGACTAAAGGATAGGCGATATCTCCTACTCCGCCTTCGGTACGAGGGCTTTGAATCCAAGCCAAATGGGAAAATTCGCTATCAACGGAAACGGCCAAAATTTCTGTGTTAATTTTCGCAAATTCTTCGTAGCGATCGCTAAAGGCAATGACTTCCGTTGGACAAACAAAGGTAAAATCCAAGGGATAGAAAAAGAGGACAACATACTTGCCACGGTAGCTAGAAAGCTTTTTTGTCTGAAATTCTTGATCAATAACAACTGTTGCCGTAAAATCAGGTGCAACCTGCCCAACTCGCAAGCATCCTTCCATGGTCATCGTTTAGTCTCCAAAAATAAACTAACGGTGAAACCCGTCAGCATTAATGTCCTGCTACAAATTTATCACAATTGTCAATGTGTTGCGATCCCCTCAAGTTATCATGTTATCAACTTACTTCCATGTAGCGACAATGGTTCGTCGTTTCTTGTTAACTATTTTTCTGGTCTTGTCTTGTCCATTTTCGGATTTTTTGCTGGCTCAAACAGAGTCCATTCCCGATGAAACTCCCCTCAGAGTTGGGGTAGTCGGTTCTCCTCCTTTTTCTAAATACGATCAGCAAACTTTTAAAGGTATTAGTGTGGAATTATGGCAAGAACTTGCTGAAATCAACAATCTCCAATATAAATTCATTGCCCAACCCGGGGTCAAAGTAGGAATCGATCAGGTTATAGCTGGGGAGTTAGATGTTTTAATTGGACCGATTAGTATTACAGCAGAAAGATTCCAAAAAGTTGGCTTTACTCAACCCTATTTTAATGCCCAAATTGGACTGTTAATATCTGCGGAAAATACCTCAGTTTGGCGTCGCGTTCGCCCTATTTTTCAAGTGGCGATTATTTCTTCGGTAGGGGGTTTATTCTTAATCCTTTTTATTGTGGGAAATTTGATCTGGTTAGCGGAATCTCGGAGTAACTCTGAACAGTTTCCTAAACAATATATTCGAGGGGTTGGTAATGGAATGTGGTTTGCTTTAGTGACGTTAACCACTGTGGGTTATGGCGATAAAGCTCCTGTTACGAAAACGGGTAAAATAATTACCAGTGTATGGATGTTAATTACTATGGTAGCCGCCTCTTCTTTAACCGCAGGTATTGCCACCGTTATGACATTATTATTATCTGCAGACGTGATACAAACATTTACTAAACCGGAGGATGTTAGAGATAAGCAAATTGCTGTGGTATCGGGAACAACAGGTGAAGAATGGGCGCAAATCTATCAAGCTCGTTTATTACCTTCTCCCACTTTAGATGAGGCAATTGAACGTTTGAAATCAGGACAGACTGAAGGCGTTATGTTCGATGTTCCTGCTTTAAGATATTATCTTTATCAGAATCCTGAAGCTCCCTTTAAAATTGCTAATTTCTCTGTTACTTTTGAAGATTATGGTTTTGTTTTATCCCTAGATAATCAATTAACCCGAGACTTAAATCTGGGGATTCTCAAGTTAAAAAAATCCGGCAGATTAAAAGAGATTATTGAGCGAGAAATGCAAGGAAATTTTGAGAATAAATAATGACTAAAGTTGATTATAATTTTGGTTAGTGAAGATTGACTCATTAATGGGTTAATCTTCACTAAAAAAACATAATAAAGATTAATATTCAACGCCTCGATAGCGGCGTTTTTTACCTGGTGATTGATTATTCTGTTGGTTTGTCACTTGAGGAGATTGAGTGGGAATTTCTACCCCTCTATATTTATGAACTGTTTTAGGCTGCTCTGTTCCCAAAGATTTAGTAACCGGTTTTAGCTCTCTGTCAACTAACGTCAGGTTATTACTTTTTAGTAATCTTAAAATAGTTCCCCAATTTTCTTGGGAATGATCTTTTAACCATCTTTGTGCAATTTTTATTCCTTCTGATGGTTCAACATCAAAACGCATAAGCAATATAGTTAAAACATTATGTTGGTGACTGTTGAGCATTTGACTGGTTCCCAAGATTATTTTGATGTCTATTTGCTTATTAGTGTTCCCACTGAGACAGCAAAAATTACACGAGGATAAAACTTTTTTGCTCTGCGATCGCCAATTTTTGCTAAGCATTCAGCTATCAGTCTTCAGCTTAAAACTAACGCAAAGATAAGGAGAATTCAATTTGATTGTGAAATTAACACTGAACAAGGAGCATGATGTAACACATAATTACTAACACTGCCTAAGAAAAATTCTTTGATTCCAGAAAGTCCCCTATGACCCATAACAATCACATCAGCGTGCCATTCAGTGGCTATTTTACAAATTCTGGCTCCAGGGTTACCATAAATTTGTTGAATGTCTGCGCTAATATCACTTGCTATGGCTTTCTTTTGATAGGATTCTAACATTTTGATCCCAGATGCTTCAAAAGCTTCCCATTGTTCTTTCCAGGTTTCTAGGGTCAAATCATTGCCGGCAGCAGGATACATTTCTTTGAGATCAGAAGGAATGGGTAAGGGACTATTTTCTTCTTCTGCTGAGAGAATATGTAATAATAATAGTTGGGAATTTGCTTCTTGTTTAGCTAATGATAAGCCATGATTAAAGACAGTTTCTGCCATCTTTGACATATCTAAAGCGATTAAAATTTTTTGATACATAGTTGTTCTCAACGTTGAATAAACTTAAGCTTTGATATTTTTGGGCGATCGCTCATAATCAGCGATCGCTGCCAATGGAAGCGGTATTTTTGTTGTCTTAACGCCACTCGACCAAAGAGTAAGCACCTTGGTATCGCTCACGGAAAAATTCACGCTCAGGATCGTCAATTTGGGGATCTCCTAGAATACGATCATCATCATGAATGGCCAACAATTTACTTGCTGACAGAACGGTTATCCCTTCGGTCTTATGAGCAAAGAGCAGTGGTTCCCCATTGCTTTTAGTGACTAGAGTCGGGGGGTTTTGCGCTTCTAAGTCATCGAGAGATA
>JBFRWB010000102.1:0-28494 GCA_051439375.1 Microcystaceae cyanobacterium | reverse complement strand
ACCTATTCTTGATGATTTTTACTTCCACTTTTTACCTGATGATTGTTTCGTCAGACTTCATGTGATGAATTTAGAGTGAGTCGCTTGTCTGACGTGCGGAATGTAAGATTCAATGTTCAGACCATGACATTCCGAGTTCAGACCATGACATTCCGAGTTCAAACCATGATATTCCGAGTTCAAACCATGATATTTCGAGTTCCAAACTGCTTATACTATCAGCCCTGAAATTTATTTCGGGGGGGTCTATGAAACGAACCAACCATCATCATTCATAATTTAGATCATGAGCAAATTTTACGATAATCTACAAAAAATGTCCCGTGAAGAACGGGAATTATTCCTCGAAGATACGGCCTATCATTTAGCAGCAGAGGGGAATTATAAACGCTTGTGTAAGTTATTAACAGATTATTGGTATCTTAAGGCGAAATTGGAAACGTTGGAGGTTGCTGCGTTAATTGATGATTATGATTTGGTGATGAATCATGAGAGTTGGAAGGAGTTAAGATGGATACAAAAAGCGTTGTATATGCGTGGGAATGAGTGGAAAGAAAATATCAGTTTATTATATAAAGAATTAGAAGAATTATTTTTTCCACTTTCCTATTTACCTAAGATTCGTAAATTTTTAAAAACATCACCACAATATAACAGGAAAGCTTGGCTAAATTTGTTAAGTTCAACTATTGAAACTTCTTTAACTAAACCTTTAATTCGGACGTTAAAAGGTCATGAAGGTTGGGTTTCCTCAGTAACTATAACACCTGATGGCAAAAAAAAATGTTTCTGGAAGTTATGATAAAATGATTAAAATTTGGGATTTAGCGACAGGAAAGCAAGAACAAACGTTAAGGGGTCATGAAGGTTGGGTTCACTCAGTAACTATAACACCTGATGGCAAAAAAATCATTTCTGGAAGTGAAGATATAACCATTAAAATCTGGAATTTAGAAACAAAGGAAGAAGATAGAATCGTTGAAATATGCAATTCAAAAATCGAAAAAGAAGAAAAAATACAAAGAAAAGACAATTATTCAATTAACTCAGTAGCAGTAACATCTGATGACAAAATTATTATCTCTGGAAGCACAGATAAAACCGTCAAAGTCTGGGATATTAAAACAGGAAACTGTATTGCTACTTTTACCGCCGAAGCAGCCATCACTTGCGTCGCAGTTGCCCCTGATAATGTTGCCATTGTGGCAGGAGATGCAATAGGAAGAGTCCATTTTTTAAAGCTAATGAATGCACAAAGTTCAAGCAAGAATAATAGATAATAAACAACCCCAGAATTTCTTATTGATTTCTTAACCTAAACTTACCCAAAAATTTGAGTTTAAAGCTTCCTCTTTTAAGAGGATAAAAAAAGAAGATGACTGATTTTAAGCCTCTTGCTTAAGCTAGAGGTGCTGATCACTAATAACTGATCACTGAAATTACCTTGTCAACAAATCCTAACCCTTCCCCTTTCCTTCTGCTGTAGATTTGACCGAGTAATTTCCAGAGAAAACTGCTATTTTGTCGGAAAATCAGGCAAATTAGCCCCATCAAATCCTCGCTAAACTTTAGAAAAAACTAAGAAAAAAAACTCATAAATATAGGGAAAAAGATAAAAGAAACGCTAGGCAAGACCGAAAGTGAATGTTATTATCGTTACTGCGTAGAAAAATGACTTACATAGGGGAATGCTCATGGCTCAAGTACCTATATCTCCCGCCGTTCTAGTAATTCTAGATGGTTGGGGCTATCGCCAAACCAATGATGCAAACGCGATCGCATTAGCCAAAACTCCCGTTATGGACAGCCTCCAAGAAGTCTATCCTAACACCCTGATTCACACATCAGGCAAAGATGTGGGACTTCCCAAAGGACAAATGGGCAACTCAGAAGTAGGACATTTGAACCTTGGTGCAGGTCGAGTCGTTCCCCAAGAATTAGTTAGAATTTCCGATGCAGTAGAAGACCATTCTATCTTTGAAAATCCCGCCCTTCTCGAATTAGCCGAGGAAATCAAAGGAAGAAACGGCAAATTACACCTAATCGGTCTTTGTTCAGAAGGTGGCGTTCATTCTCACCTCGATCATCTCATTGGCCTACTAGACTTTGCAGACAAGAAAGGAATTACAGATATATGCGTTCACGGGATTACGGATGGACGAGATACTAACACCACCGAAGGAATTAATGCGATCGCAAAAATCCAATCTCACCTTGATAAAATAGGCATTGGACGTATTGCCACCATTAGCGGAAGATACTATGCAATGGATCGCGATCGCCGTTGGGATCGGGTACAAAAAGCCTATGATATTCTTACCCAAGATGGGGTTAAAGATGGCCGTACCCCCACACAAGTTATTCAAGACTCCTACGATCAAGGAGTCACCGATGAATTTATTATCCCCACCAGAGTCACCCCCGGTGCAATTGAAGCAGGAGATGGGGTGATTTTCTATAACTTCCGACCGGATCGGGCAAGACAACTCTGTTATGCTTTAACCATGCCTGATTTCGACGACTTTGACCGTGAATTGCTTAAACCCCTCAGCTTCGTCACCTTTACCCAATACGATCCTAAGCTTCCAGTTAAAGTTGCCTTTAAACCCCAGAATTTAAGTAATATCTTAGGTGAATTAGTCGCAAATAAAGGATTACGCCAATTTCGTACCGCCGAAACCGAAAAATATCCCCATGTTACCTATTTCTTCAACGGGGGGTTAGAAAAACCCTTTGAGGGAGAAGATCGAGAATTAATTGCAAGTCCCCAAGTAGCGACTTATGACCAAAAACCCAGTATGTCCGCCGAATTAGTCACCGATACCGCCTGTAAAGCCATCGAAAAAGGCGTTTATTCCCTTGTGGTGATTAACTATGCTAACCCTGATATGGTGGGTCATACAGGGAAGATAGACCCCGCTATTGAAGCAATAGAGACGGTAGATAAGTGTTTAGGGCGATTACTGCAAAGTATCAATAGAGTTGGCGGGACAACCCTAATTACCGCCGATCATGGTAATGCGGAATATATGCGAGATGAAGAAGGCAACCCTTGGACGGCTCATACTACTAATCCCGTTCCCCTTATCTTAATAGAAGGAGAAGGTCGCAAAATCCCCAACCACGGTAATGATGTTACCCTCAGAGAAGATGGTCGATTAGCAGATGTGGCCCCCACCCTTTTACAACTGTTAAACATTCCTCAGCCCAAGGAAATGACAGGAAAATCCCTCATTCCCCCGTCTCCCTACGAAACTCGCCCCAATCGAACCCCTGTCAAGGTTTCTATTTAGATTAATCCTTAAATCAATCTGCGATGCTTAACAACTTATAACGCACTGAATTGATACTGAGATCCCGGTGGGCCATCCTTTCCTTGCACCGCTTGAACGAGGGGAATATCATTAAATAAGCCAAAATCCGTCGTTTGTGTCTTTAAAGGAACACCCTGATTAAAGGCTTGATGAACCCCATCTCGATCCTGATATTGACTAACAATATCGGCTAAAACCTGTGTTGCGTCATAAGCAGTTGCCGTTCGCCAACTGACTCGGCCTTTCCAACTTTGTACTGCATCTTGCGCAAAAGGATCATTGGGTTGGAAACTCCAAGGAACAGCTAAAATTAGCCCATCAATGGCTGCTCCTCCCTGAATGAGTGTGTCAGGATTATAAAGCTCGTCCCCTCCCATTAAAAGCACAGGAGAACCTGAATTTTGGTTCGCTTGAGCGATCGCAACTGCACTGGATACTTTATTCTTACTCAAGGCCAAAAATCCCACATCCCCTTGACTCAGGGCAGAATTAGGGTCAAATCCACTACCGTTAACATCAAATACTGTAAAACTTCCCCCAGTTTGAGTAATTGCCGTTTCTAAACTTTGTTTTAACTGCAAACTGTAAGGACTATCAGAATTATAGAAAATGACAGCAGACGATTTACCTTGTTGTTGAGCATAGTTAGCAAGGGTTTTTCCCACAGCCGTTAAGTAATTTGCGAGTAGTTCATCTGCCGTATCCCCAAGAGAAATTAATTTAAGGATAGGTTGTGCATCATCCGACACACTGGTTGTTAAGGGAGAAAGGGCAGCAAGGGGGGCATCTTCGTAGCGTCTGAGGGCATTTTGACTTCCGGGATCGGCTCCGTGACCTAAAACCCCTAAAATTGACGGTGCATCAATGATATCTTGGGCAAGGGAAGCCCCTTTGAGTGAGTCTGCTGCATCGGCAATCACCACCTCTAGTTGTTCTGTTCCCCCTATCTGGTTAAATTCCTCTTGATAACGAGCAACACCCCGTAAAATCTCCTTAGCTGAGTTAGGACTGGGGGTAATAGGCGCAGCAACCGCAATTGTCAAAGGAGAACCAGCCTGACGAGCTTTAGCATTGTTTAAATAGATTTTTCCCTCTGGATCATTGGGATTTTTACTGGCCGCTTGTTGATACGCTGCGATCGCTCCACTCCAGTCTTCTTGGGCAAACGCCGCCGCTCCGGCCTGTTTATCGGGGGTAGAATCTAAGAGTATCTTTTCCCCTTGGCTCAATAAAGTGCTATTTGTGGCATTTTTACTGACCAATGATCCTTGTGACGTTGGATCATCATCAAATACTTTTGGGGGGGGAGAATCTTTAGGTTTAAAAAGAAACCAACCCGCCGCACCGCCAATTAGTCCGACAATAATAACACCGATGAAAGCAGGAAGTAACCAGTTATTATTTTTGCCTGAGCCTAGGACAACCGTTTTACTTGGTGTGACATTTGCTGTTTTTTGTGTGGTTTCCTTCTGCTCCATTGCTTCTTTCGGTAAGCCACATATCAAACAATCAGGCCCCGTATTTTCATAAGGTTCGTGGCCATCTTCACTGGCGATGGGATAAGCTTGACCATTTTTGGGGACACCGTCACAAATCCAAGAATCCATTGCGTTTTGCTCAATGTAAAGCGTTAAAGTGAATAAGAACTGTTTTTTTACCTACATGGTAGCACAGAAAAATTTTGCTTTGAAAGCGATCATCTCCCAAAAATAGGACTAAAATCAATAATGAAATTAATAGGCTAAACTTATTTAAAACTAAATCCTTAGAATGAATTCCTAAAAGCTATGAATCAGGTTAAAACAGTCGCTTTATTGGGTTTATTGAGTGGTTTATTAGTAACCATTGGTTATGTTATTGGGGGAAGCGGTGGCGCACTCATTGGCTTAATTTTTGCCATGATTAGCAATGTGGGATCATGGTATTTCTCGGATCGTATTGCCCTAGCTGCCTATCAAGCCCAACCCATTACTGGCCAACAAGCCCCCCAATTGTACACAATGGTGCAAGAACTGAGTGAACGGGCGAATTTACCCATGCCGGGGGTTTATATTGTCCCCACACAGGCAGCTAATGCCTTTGCAACTGGCAGAGATCCTAGCCATGCTGCGGTCGCTGTGACAGAGGGGATTGTGCAATTGTTACCAGCCGATGAATTAGAAGCCGTGATTGCCCACGAATTAAGCCATGTACGAAACCGAGATACTTTAACCCAAGCGATCGCAGCAACGGTAGCAGGGGCAATTTCCTACATTGCCCAATATAGTATGTGGTTTATGGGGGGATCTCGTAATCGAGGCGGTGGCAACATCATCGGACTGTTGTTAACGATGTTTTTAGCCCCTTTAGCAGCAACGGTGATTCAAATGGCTATTTCGCGAACCCGTGAATTTGAAGCGGATGCAGGTGCAGCTAGACTGACGAGAAACCCTCAAGCCCTCATTCGAGCCTTACAACGGCTAGAGGCCATGGGAAAACAATTGCCACTGGAAGGAAATCCTGCTTTTAACCCCTTACTAATTATTAATCCTTTTTCGGGTCAATTCCTAGCCAATTTATTTACTACCCATCCCTCAACTGAAGCCCGTGTCAACAATTTACTCAAAATAGAACAAGAATTAGGACTCAATTCTTCGTTGCTATAATAGGGAAGAATTTCAAGAAGGAGCAAAGCTCAAAAAATGGCTGCTTTCCTCAGAAAACAGCCGATTCAGACAAATAGTTAGCTTTTACTATTAGCTTAGGGGACAAAGGTAGAAATAATTCACCAGTAACCAAATACTCAAAGCTACACCAGTTTACCCTTTCACCTTTTGACTTTCCCGTAACAGCCTAGGCTTCTCTGCTATCAAGAAACTCTTGAACTTGGCGAATAGCAGCAGCCCCGATATTGATGAGGGCCCAAGTAGCTGCGATCGCAATGGGGCCAACCACGATTAATACTCTCAAATCCATAACACACTGACCTCTAATGATTAAACAAACGTTAAAAAATTTTTCATTGTTTATAGTTATAGCCTAATTGGTGGCAGATGTGAATCCCAAATCACTTCCTTTTCCCCCGTGGACTTGGGCTAATTTTTCGTAGTGGAGCGCATGATCTAGTAATCCTTGGGCTTCTTCGTCGCTAATATCCCGAACTTTCCGCGCCGGGACTCCCACGACAAGGGAACGAGGAGGGACATCCTTTGTGACAATTGAACCTGCACCAATCATACTTCCTGCGCCAATACGAACCCCATTTAGAATAACCGCCCCGATACCAATTAATGAGCCTCGTTCAATATAAGCAGAATGAATGACGGCTCGATGACCCACAATGACATAATCTTCTAAAATGGTAGGAATTCCGGGATCACCATGTAAAATTGCCCCATCTTGGATATTAGTATAAGCACCAATCTCAATGCGTTCTACGTCGCCACGAACCACTGCACTATACCACACACTTGCTCCTTCTTTGAGGATGACATCTCCTACCACCACCGCATTAGGGGCGATAAATGCGGCTAAAGAAAGATCAGGATGAGGCCAATGGGAGGGAAGGGGAAAGAGATAATCTGTCATTTAGAGTCAAGGGATAAGTTGACGGGCAAAATTAATTATAATTCTTTCACCATTTATTGCAAAATATAACGTAAGGCATAAGCAATAAAAAGAGCTTGTAGTGCAAGAATAGCAATAATGGCTATACCAATCAGAAGGATATATTTTAAGACCAAATCAATGAGAGCTTTTTTAACGGCTCTGGCCACGGATTCTTCTAAGCCTTGATTGGTCAAAATTTTATAGACTAATGCTTCTACTTGAGTATCGACCTTTTGAACTAAGGATTTTTTAGGCGGTTGATAAGGATAAGAATATTTCATAAGCGCATAACGATTTAATAAAAACAGTAATTCTATGTAAGATTTTAAGCTTAGATAACGACAACCGAAGACCCAAAACCTAGAACCTAAATTCATAAGTTAAACGACAATTCCAGACCATTGTACCTTTTTTTCATGGGTCCGACGATAGGAAAAAAATAGCTCAGATTGCTGATAGGTACAGTAGGGGGCGATGGCAATTTGTTCGTCCGATAGTCCTAATTGTTTCAATTGTATTTGATTCACTCGCCGTACATCAAGGCGAATTTTATCCGCTTCTGGATCGGGTAGCAGGGGAGACTCAAAAAGTCCCTCTAAGCTATCTAGAATCGCTTCTGATGTGCTTAACTCGGCTGAAACGATACTTTTGCCCACTTCAGCCGCCACATCCTTGCTGACTTGATAAACTTGTCCTGCGATCGCCGGTCCCATTGCCACCCTTAAGGTTTGAATTTGGCTTCCTGACTCCAAAAATCGCTTAATTGCGTGGGGAACAATCTTTTTTGCCGTTCCTCGCCATCCTGCATGAATAGCAGCCCCTTGTTTAGTATAGACATCTCCAATTAAGACAGGGGTACAATCGGCACCGGCTACCCATAGGGATTGAGAATTACCATTAGAAATCACTCCATCTGCTTCAGCAACCCCCTTTTCTTCTAAATATGACTGAATTTCAGAGGGTGTTAACACTAAATTACCATGAACTTGTTTCACTCGATAGGCTTTTGCATCAGGATTAAGAATTTCAGTTAAGCTTTCAGGGGTTTTAGGGTAAAAGTTAGCAGTAAAAAAGCCATGTTGCCAGTATTTTAGGAGATTGCAAGTTAAGTAAGGCATATCTTGCCATTTTTGCCACTGCCAATCAGGAGATGGGGTTAGGGGGGAAACGTTTGTTTGAGTCACAACCATTATTGACTAGAAGAAACAGGAAAAATTCAGTCTTAAGAATATTCTTAATGCTAATACAAAAGAGGCTCTTATTATTGTAGTTAGCATTTTCTTGCCCTAAAGTTTGCTTTGATATTTGACGACAAATCCCTTATAATTCCTAGAATGTTTCTTGACTAAAAATTAACTCAGGACGTAGATTATCAATGAAATGGATCGATACAGTACGTTTAGCGTTAGCTGTCCTTACGGCTAAAACCGTAACCACAGGGGTTCGTCTTTTGCGTTTAGGTGCAGCGAGTGTTTTACCGGGGGAAATTGCCCGTCGCTTCCATCCCCATCTTTTGAGTTTATTGTGTGAACAAATTAAGCAAGGGGTTATTTTAGTCGTAGGAACAAATGGAAAAACAACAACTTCTTTACTACTGCGCTCTATCCTAGAAGAAAAAGGCTATAAAGTTGTTCATAATGAAACAGGAGCTAATTTAATCAATGGCTTAATTACCGCTTTATTGGTAAAAGCTAATCTATTTGGTCGCTTGGAGCAAGACTACGCTATCTTAGAAGTAGATGAAAATATTTTACCTTTACTCCTCAAAGAATGTGAACCCAAAATTATTTTAGCTCTCAATTTATTTCGGGATCAATTGGATCGATATGGAGAAGTGGATACCATTAGTCAACGGTGGCAAAATGCCATTAAACCCCTTTCCAATCAAACGATTGTTGTTGTTAACGCAGATGATCCCACATTATCTCATTTAGGACAAAAAGTATCCCAACCTGTCCGTTATTTTGGCTTAAGTGAACCCGACTTATATCTAGAAGAAATTCCCCACGCTGTCGATTCAATTTACTGTCCTAATTGTGGTCATCCTCTAGACTATCAAGGGGTTTATTTATCCCATTTAGGGGACTTCTCCTGTCCAAGTTGTGGCTTTGCGAAGAGTCAACCAGCCTTTCCCTCTCAAGATTGGCCACAAATTTTAATTGGCGTTTATAATAAATATAATAGTTTAGCGGCGGGATTAGTTGCCCAAGAATTAGGGATTGAAGAAACAGCTATTTTTAACACCATTCAATCATTTAAAGCAGCGTTTGGACGGGCTGAAGAATTAACGGTTCAAGGAAAGCACGTCCGAATTCTATTATCTAAAAATCCTGTGGGAATGAACGAAACAATTCGCACCGTTAATGAGATTAAAACGCAAGGAAAATCTTCTACTACCTTATTAGTTTTAAATGATCGAATTCCTGATGGAACAGATGTTTCTTGGATCTGGGATGTAGATACAGAAAAGTTAGTGAGTTTAGGGGGAACATTGGTAGTTAGTGGCGATCGCATTTATGATATGGCCTTACGTCTCAAATATAGTCAGCCCCAAAAGACACCCCTTGATTTAATTGTTAAAGAAGATTTACAAGAAGCAATTCAAACGGCATTAGATAAAACACCAACAGAAGAAACCTTACATATTTTACCCACCTATTCTGCCATGTTAGAAGTGCGAGGAATTCTCACTGGACGAGAAATTCTATAACCCATAATCTTTGAGGAGATAAACTTAACTCAATCGAGTTTATCATGTTAAAATAGAAAGCAAGCAAACAACGGGTTAAAACAATGGAAACCCTACAACAAACCGACGATATTCCCCTTCTTCCCACTGAATTATGGAGTGATGAACCTCCCGTGGAAAGCGACTTACACCTACAACAAATTACCCTATTATTAGCCTGTCTAGATTGGTTATGGTCAGAGAAAACTGATTATTACGCATCGGGAAACTTAACGATTTATTATAACCAAGAACAATTAAAAAACAAAGACTTTTGTGGATCTGATTTCTTTGTGGTGTTAAATACCGAAAAAAGACCCCGAAAAAGTTGGGTAGTGTGGGGAGAAGGGGGAAACTATCCCAATGTAATTGTTGAAATTCTCTCAGATTCTACTGCAAATATTGACCGAACAAAGAAGAAAGAACTCTATCAAAATACCTTTCGTACCCCAGAATATTTTTGGTTTGACCCGAATAGTTTAGAGTTTCAAGGGTTTGTTTTAGTTGGGGGAAACTATCAACCCATTGAACCCAATAAAGATGGATATTTAGAAAGTCAACAATTAGGACTATACTTAGGAATTTATGAAAATAAACTCAGATATTTTACCTTAGAAGGAGAATTAGTTCCCACTCCTAAAGAAGCAGCCATACAGGAAAGATTAGAAAAAGAACAAGAAAGATTAGAGAAAGAAAGAGAAAAATTAATGCGTCAACAAATACAAGAAGAATTAGAACAAGAAAAACAAAGATCCGCACAACTCGAACAAAAATTAAGAGAATTAGGCATTAACTTAGATGAATAAAAAACTATTAATTGAATCCCGTTTAAGAAACAATTAAGGAAACTTTAACCAAATCTTTACATCAATAATCAGGTTCATCTCTTAAGAAAGTATTAGATTTATAGAGATGGTTTGCTCAACTCTTTATAATTCTCAATAAATAGATATTACTATCATCTGACATCTGTTATGACTCAAACCCTTCTAGAACAACTCCGCACCATGACCGTTGTAGTAGCTGATACTGGCGATATTCAAGCAATTGAGAAGTTTAAACCAAGAGATGCCACAACAAACCCCTCTTTAATCACGGCTGCTGCCCAAATGCCCCAATATCAGCCCATTGTTGATTCTACCCTACTAGAATCGAAAAAAGATGCAGGAGAGGGGGCAAGCAATGCAGAAATTGTCAGCCTTGCATTTGATCGTCTTGCCGTCTCCTTTGGCAAGAAAATCTTAGAAATTGTACCAAAACGGGTTTCTACTGAAGTTGATGCCCGTTTGTCTTATGATACCGAAGCCACAGTCGCTAAAGGACGGGATTTAATCGCTCAATACGAAGCGGATGGGATTTCCCGTGAACGAATTTTAATCAAAATTGCCTCTACATGGGAAGGGATTCAAGCGGCTAAAGTGCTTGAAGCAGAAGGCATTCACTGTAATTTAACCCTACTCTTTGGCCTTCATCAAGCGATCGCCTGTGCAGAAGCAGGGGTTACCCTCATTTCTCCCTTTGTCGGACGAATTTTAGATTGGTATAAAAAAGATACAGGCAAAGATTATGTGGGTGCAGAAGACCCCGGTGTGCAATCTGTGAGCCAAATTTACAACTATTACAAAAAATTTGGCTATAAGACCGAAATTATGGGAGCAAGTTTCCGTAACATTGGAGAACTCGAAGAACTAGCAGGATGTGATTTATTAACCATTTCTCCTAAATTATTAGCCCAATTAGATACCACCGAACAAGAATTAGTTCGTAAACTAGATCCTGATAAAGTAGGGTCAATGGACATCGAAAAACTCTCTATTGATAAGGCGACTTTTGATAAAATGCACGCAGAAGATCGTATGGCTAATGAGAAATTGGATGAAGGGATCAAAGGATTTACCAAAGCCCTAGAAACTTTAGAAGATTTATTAGCCAAGCGACTCAGTGAATTAGAAGCCGGGGCAAAAGTAGGAATTGCAGGTGCAGAAATCTTTAACACCTACGATTTAGATGGGGATGGTTTTATTACCCGCGAAGAATGGTTAGGAAGCGATGCAGTTTTCGACGCATTAGATGAAGATCACGATGGCAAAATTTCTCCCGTGGAAATGGGACATGGTTTAGGTGGTGTCTTGCATTTAGCGGGAAGTGCTTCCTAATTTCAGTTAACAGTTAGCAGTTAACAGTTAACAGTTAACAGTTAACAGTTAGCAGTTTTTCAGTCATCAGTAACCCGTTATCTGTAACTTCTGAACGCCTAAAATTATGACCATAAACCTTTGGCAACGTTACCAAGATTGGCTTTACTATAATGAAAGCCTCGACTTCTACCTCGATATCAGCCGTATGCGCTTTGAGGATAGCTTTTTAGATACCCTTAAGCCCAAATTTGAGAAAGCCTTCGCAGATATGGAAGCCCTCGAAGGAGGAGCGATCGCCAATCCTGATGAAAACCGCATGGTAGGGCATTATTGGCTGAGAAACCCCGATATTGCCCCAGCAGAACTAAAAAGCGACATTACGGACACCCTCGAAGCCATCAAAACCTTCACTAAACAAGTCCACGAAGGAAGTATTAAACCCCCTACCGCCCCCAAATTTACCGATGTTCTCTCCGTTGGTATCGGGGGATCAGCTTTGGGACCTGAATTCGTCTCAGAAGCCCTTGCACCTGATTTTCCTCCTTTAAACATCCATTTTATCGATAATACAGACCCTGCGGGTATTGATCGGGTGTTAAATCGTCTAAAAGATCGCTTAAAAAGTACCCTTGTCATTGTTATTAGTAAATCAGGCGGAACCCCTGAGACTCGTAACGGAATGCTAGAGGTACAAGCAGCCTACAAAGCCCAAGGCTTAGACTTTGCCCCCCATGGAGTGGCCATTACCATGCCGGGTAGTAAATTATCCAAAACTAAAGAATCAGAAGGCTGGTTGGCTGATTTTTCTATGTTAGATTGGGTGGGCGGTCGAACTTCTGAATTATCCTCTGTTGGACTTCTTTCTGCTGCCTTAATTGGGGTGGATATTCAAGGAATGCTGACCGGGGCAAAAGATATGGATGAAGCCACTCGTATTAAGGATATTAAAAAGAATCCTGCGGCCTTACTAGCTCTAGCATGGTACTACAGTGGCAACGGCAAAGGGGAAAAAGATATGGTGATTCTCCCTTATAAAGATAGTCTATTGCTATTTTCTCGCTATTTACAGCAATTAGTTATGGAATCCTTGGGGAAAGAAAAGGATTTGGATGGTAACACAGTTTATCAAGGGATTGCCGTTTATGGGAACAAGGGATCAACCGATCAACACGCTTATGTGCAACAACTGCGAGAAGGGGTTCCCAATTTCTTTGCTACCTTCATTGAAGTGTTAAAAGATCGCGAAGGTGACTCCATTGAAGTCGAAGCGGATGTTACTTCTGGGGACTATCTCTCTGGTTTATTAATGGGAACAAGACAGGCGTTATACGAGAATAACCGTGATTCAGTTACGATTACGGTGTCTGAGGTCACTGCTTACACAGTAGGGATGTTAATTGCCCTTTATGAACGGGCTGTAGGCTTTTATGGCTTTTTAGTTAATATTAATGCCTATCACCAGCCCGGTGTAGAAGCAGGAAAAAAAGCGGCTGCGTCTATTTTGGCCTTGCAACGAGAAATTTTAAACGTGCTGCAATCTAGCAGTAATCCGCTTAGTCTTGGCGAATTAGCCGATAAAGCAGGGGCATCTGCCGAGATTGAAACCGTTTACAAGATTGTGCGCCATCTTGCTGCGAATGGCCGTGGTGTTGCCCTTACAGGCGATCGCACTCAACCTGCGAGTTTAATGGTAAGTTATTCTGCATAAATAGCCTTAGTTCGGGAGAATAGGACTTACACAGTGGAAAGAAACGATTTTATGTGTAGGGATGTCTATCATTGCCCCTAAACCCTCTCCCAATAATAGATCCTTCTCTTTATACATAATAGAGGAGGGTTATTTTTTATCAATTATTCTTTCTCCTCATCTTCAAACTTATAACCGACCCCAATCACTGTTTTAATAAAACTAGGATTAGCGGGATCAGGTTCAATCTTTTTTCGCAGACGACGGATATGAGTATCCACCACTCTTTCATCGCCAAAAAAGTCATTTCCCCACAATTTATCAATCAACTGAGTACGACTCCACACCCGTCCGGGATAGCCCATTAAAGTACTCATTAAATTAAACTCTAAAGTAGTTAAATCTAAATCTTCAGAATCTTGATTATCTAACGTTCGAGTCACAATATGCTGATCTAAATCGAGGGTAAAATGTTGTGTCTGACAGAGGTTTGTTTCCTGTGACAGATGACGCAGACTGCGACGCAATAAAGCACGTACCCTAGCGACTAATTCCCGTGGACTAAAAGGTTTAACTAAATAGTCATCCGCACCCGTTGACAAACCAATAATTCGATCCATTTCTTCCCCTCTTGCGGTTAACATTAAAATATAAGGATCTTTATCATTCGTTTTTTGGCGAATACGACTACAAACTTCTAAACCATCAAGTTGAGGTAACATCAAATCTAAAACAATTAAATCTGGCTGTTGTTGCTGAAAAGCCGTTAAAGCAGTCAGGCCATCCATGACTATCTGACAACTAAAAGATTCCCGTTCAAGGGTTTCTTTAATCAGGTGAGCAATTTCAAGTTCATCTTCAACAATTAGAATTTTCATAGATATTTCTCAGTAAATGATTCAAAACCTGACTACAAATCAATATTTAATTGTCGTGCAGTTTCTTGAACCTTTTGCTTATCATGCTCAGTTGTTGCCGTTTCTTCTGCTTGTTGCAGTAAAGTCTTAGCACTCGCTTGATCCCCTTGTTGATTACGGATTAAGGCTTTTTCCCAAAGGGCTTGGAAATCATTAGGTGATTGAACTAAGATTCTATCGTAGATCATTTCTGCTTTTTTAATTTCTCCTGTGACCTTATATAAATCCGCTAACTTTAATTTCCAATCCATATTTTCTGGTTGTTGTTGACTCATTGCTTGCAGAAATTGAATGGCTTTTGCTATATCTCCTCGTCCCAAATACTGGTCAAACAAAGTTGAAGCCGTTTCTGCATCACTAGGATTTTGCTGAACAATTTTTTCGAGTCGCTCAATATATTGATCCGTTAATTGATCATAATTATTGGTTGATTCAAAAGGATTTAACGTGATTAATAGAATAGCCATCATTCCGAGAAAAGCTGTTCCCATTCCTAAAAGTGGCCAAATAAAACTAGGAGAATGGGATAACCAATATTGTAGAGAAGAAACATCTGGTTTGAGGGCATTTTCTAACGAATTACTAGCCGATTGACTTTCCTTTTGTAACTCAGAGACAATCCAAAGAAAAGCCGCCGCCGAACCCTGTACTTCAAAATGGTAACCTGATGAATCAGAAACAATCGGAATTCCTGAATAAAATCGTTGGTATTTTGCATCTGCCGCCTCAAGAGAAGTAATTAAAAATTGTAGATTTTCTTCAATTTGTAAACGACTCATTGGCCCCGAACGTAGGCGATCGCATTGAGTAAACACAAGGGCAAATCGATAATTAATACTATCTTGATCGATTAAAGTAGCAATGGCAATGACCTGTTTTACCAATCCTTCCAATTCATGAATATAGTTAGAATCATTAACCAATCTTTCCCCATTGATAAAGACACAACAACTATGGGAAGAAAGCACCATTTTCTGAAAATCAGGGTGGGCAAAATCACAGTATTCTCCCGGAATATCCCACCAACGAAAATGACAAAGAGGACGAATGCCCCGATACGTTCGTTGTTTTAAAATAAAATGAAAGTCGGTAATTTTGAGGGTAGGTGGGGGGTACTGTCCCGTTCGTTTGACATAATCAAGAACAGATTCTAAATTTTTTGTATCCTCTTCCCTTTCACATTCAAACCACAATTTTCGTTGCTGACGAGATGGAGTAATATGATTTAGTTCTGCATAACTTCCTGCAAGAAATACAGTTTTACCTACGCCTCGCTGGCCGAGACTTAGAATATTAAACAGTTCAGGTTCAGAGGATGACATAGATTTCAGGCTCAAAATGTGCGGATGCTTTAGGACAGGTTAAACGGTTTATAATACCATTACTGAGAAAGGTTAGGGTTAGATAGTTTAATTATGCCTCAATATCGAGATCAAGCTAAGATTGGGCGACGTTATGGGTTGTCTCATCGTTCCATTGCTATTGGCTTCAGTGTTTTATTTATTGTACTCTGTTGTCCTAGGAGCGTTCATAGCCAGCCTATTGCGTCCGAAATGACTTCCCTCGCTACATTACAGGTTGCAATCGATACCTTGTGGGTTATTTTGGCGGGATGTCTCGTTTTCTTTATGAATAGTGGTTTTGCCATGTTAGAAGCGGGATTTTGTCGGCAGCAAAATACGGTGAATATTTTAAGCAAAAATTTAATTGTTTTTGCCCTCTCTACCCTAGCGTTTTGGGCAGTCGGATTTGCCTTGATGTTTGGGGATGGCAATGCTTTTATCGGCTTAAATGGCTTTTTTCTGTCGGGACAGGATAATAGCCCTCAAGTGGCAGATGCCTACCAAGGGGTTTATTCTGCCCTTAATTGGGTAGGTATTCCTCTACAAGCTAAATTTTTCTTTCAATTAGTCTTTGCAGCGACAGCAGCTACCATTGTCTCTGGGGCAGTTGCAGAACGAATTCGCTTTTTTGCCTTCTTTATCTTTAGCTTAATAATGGTGAGCTTGATTTATCCCCTTGCTGGCCATTGGATTTGGGGAAATGGGTGGTTATCTAACATGGGATTTTATGATTTTGCTGGCTCAACTGTGGTTCATTCTGTGGGAGGATGGGCTGCGCTAGTGGGGGCGGTTATCTTGGGTCCAAGACTTGGTAAATACAAAAACGGCAAATCCTATGCTTTACCCGGTCATAATCTTGCTTTTGCTACTTTAGGCTGTTTTATTCTCTGGTTAGGCTGGTTTGGCTTTAATCCGGGGTCAACTCTTTCCTTAAATCCCCCTTTAGTTTCTCATATTATTTTGACGACTAATTTAGCGGCTGCCATGGGGGGAATTACTGCAACCTTGACCTCTTGGCGATATTTTGGTAAGCCCGATTTATCTCTTATTATTAACGGTATTTTAGGGGGATTGGTCTCGATTACTGCTTCTTGTGCCTATGTTTCCCTTGGCAGTGCCGTAATTATTGGGGCGATTGCTGGTATCACAATTGTCTTTGCCGTTGATTTTTTTGATCGTCTGCAAATTGATGACCCAGTTGGGGCTATTTCGGTTCATCTACTCGGTGGCCTCTGGGGAACCCTAGCCGTCGCTTTATTTGCGGTAGGGAATAATGTTGCTTTAAATAATAGTTTTGTCCTTTATACGGAGGGGCCAAGGAAAGGATTACTATTAGGGGGAGGATTAGCAGGCATTCAGCAGTTATTTATTCAGCTTTTAGGAATTGCGTCGGTTAGTTTATTGGTTGTAACTCTAAGTTGGGCAGGGTGGCTACTCATTGACCTCACTATGGGACTTCGTGTACCGCCGAAAGCAGAGTTAAAAGGCTTAGATATCAGCGAACATGGGCTTCATGCTTACACTGGCTTTATTACCCGTCAAGAAGCCATTAAATGGGGAGGAAAAAGTAGTAAACAGTGATCAATTAACAGGTATTCGTCATTGTCATTCCCCTTTTTCCCCATCTCCTTAGTTTCCCCATACTCCCTAGCCTAAACTTTTTTTCAGGTGATCTTCGATTTGCTTTTTACGACTGTCAGGAGTATCTAGGGAAAAATCACCAAATTTCTCACTACTTAACTTGACATGATTCATTACCTTTTGCTTGCGAGTTTGTACAACGGGCGGTACAACGACAGGAGATGGCTTAGGTTCGACTACAGATAGAGATGGGTTAGGTTCAACTACAGATGGAAATGGCTCAGGTGAGGGTTTGGTTGTTTTCTTAGCAGAATACTGCACACCTGCTGTACTTTCTTTGAGGTGTTGGAGAATACGTTGTTTGCGATCGTCGTTCGCCATGATCAGTTTTGAGGAATAAGAGACTCAAATTTTTGTAACAATTTTATCTTATAGGATTTTGGCGATTTTATAGCAGGGAGATGGGAAGCAAAGAATTGTGTGTAGCACTATAGTTTCGGTCGTTGAGTATCAGTTATAAAGAGGCTTGCTTTTCGTACATTTCCTGCAATACTAACGCCGGATCAACATATTGACCCCGATGTTTCAAACCCCAATGTAAATGGGGGCCTGTGGTACGGCCAGTCATACCAACTCGGCCAATTCGTGCGCCAGCAGGAATCGTTTGACCTTTCTGTAGCAGAATACCTCCATTTTGGTCAATCAAGTAAGTTTGATTACCGTTTTCTTCCACATATCCCATTAAGTGGCAATAAATGTGAGTCCATTCTCCTGACTGTATCTGAATCATCGTGCCACAGGCTGTATGGTCAGAAAGCCCAACGATTGTACCTGTCCACCAATTACGAATGTGACTTCCCAACGGTGCAGCTATATCTAACCCCCGATGAAATTGACGTTTTCCAGTGACAGGATGGATACGATAACCGTAGGGAGAGGTATAGGCTTGAAAGTTTTCAACAGGAAAAGAAGCATACTGCCAAGGATTAGTGGTTGAAGTAGCAGCAGGTTTATATTGGGCAAATGAAGCGGTAAAAGGGTTAAAGCTCAAGCTAAGGGTTGTTAGTAAGGCAATCAAACCTAGTAACAAATGGCGATATCTTAAGGAACGAAATCGCAGGAAGTTCAGTCCAGACAGAAATGAAATATTCATAATGGTTACGTCTCACACCTAAAAAAGCTGCATTAATACTCAAAGAGCAGCTATCACTCTATCTGTATAGTAGAACGATCTTTGTCAACTCGCCACTACAATCACAAAAAGTCACATTAAAAAATTAAGTACAAAAAAAACCCGTTCCTCCCTAGGCAAATACCAGCCCCTCTTCCTCTAAACTCTATCAATCCCTTATGAGCCATCTATTTATCTGTCTGAGTACCTTTTAAATAAAAGAACCATTCTTAATTATTCTCTGTCCGTAAAATTCCTGTGATATAACGTTTTTAGCATCCCGTTGTCATTTGCTCAATGGTTTGCCATTCGATTCAATCCTTGCCTTGAGTAAGGGTTTCCAATTCACGGAATTCATATTTTAAATCTATGAAACTAACTAGAGGTAAGATTAACGAACTTCTCTCCGAACCCGGTTGCGAACATAACCATAAAAAGGGAGAAAAGGGCAAAAACAAGTCCTGTAAGCAACAAGCTAAACCGGGGGCTGCACAAGGGGGATGTGCCTTTGATGGGGCTTCCATTGCGTTAGTTCCTATTACCGATGCAGCACACCTTGTACATGGTCCCATTGCTTGTGCAGGTAATTCTTGGGGACAACGGGGAAGTCAGTCATCGGGACCAACAACCTATAAAATGGGCTTTACGACGGACATTACAGAAAACGATATTATTTTTGGCGGAGAAAAGCGATTATATAAAGGAATTGCCCAAGTCATTAAACGCTACCATCCTCCAGCAGTTTTTGTTTATTCTACCTGTGTAACTGCCTTAATTGGAGATGATTTGGATGCAGTTTGCCAAGCAGCGACGCAAAAGTATGACACCCCTGTGATTCCCGTCCAATCCCCCGGTTTTGTTGGTAGTAAGAACTTAGGTAACCGTTTAGCAGGAGAATCTTTACTAGAGTATGTGGTAGGAAGCAAAGAACCAGAATATACCACACCCTATGACATTAACCTGATTGGAGAATACAACATTGCAGGAGAAATGTGGGGTGTTCTTCCCCTCTTTGAAAAGGTAGGAATCCGAGTTTTATCTAAAATTACGGGTGATGCCCGTTACGATGAGATTTGTACGGCACATCGGGCTAAATTAAATGTGATGATTTGTTCCAAGGCCCTAATTAATATGGGGCGTAAAATGGAAGAACGCTACGGTATTCCTTATATTGAAGAATCTTTCTATGGCATTGCAGATATGAATCGCTGCTTACGCAATATTGCCGAAAAAATAGGGGATGATGCCTTAAAAGAACGGGTAGAAGCCCTGATTGCCGACCAAACCGCTAAACTAGATGTTGCCCTTGCCCCCTATCGGGAACGTCTTAAAGATAAACGGATGGTACTTTATACGGGTGGGGTAAAAAGTTGGTCTGTCATGTCAGCCGCCCAAGATTTAGGGATGCAAGTGGTGGCAACTAGCACGAAGAAGAGTACAGAAGAAGATAAAGCTAAAATTAAGAAGCTTTTGGGTAAAGATGGAATGACCTTAGAAAAAGGCAGTCCTAAAGAGTTACTACAAGTTATTGCCAAGACCAAAGCCGATTTACTGGTAGCAGGGGGAAGAAACCAATATACTGCCCTTAAAGCACGGATTCCCTTCTTAGATATTAACCAAGAACGTCATCATCCTTATGCAGGTTATGTGGGAATGGTAGAAATGGCTAAAGAATTAGACGAAGCCTTATCAAGTCCTATCTGGAAGCAAGTTCGCAAACCTGCGCCTTGGGAAACGGTTAACAGTGAACAGTTAGCAGTGAACAGTTAACTTTAGGTTCTAGGTTCTAGGTTTTAGGTTTCAGGTTTCAGGTTTCAAGTTTTAGGTTTCAGGGTTTAGATGTCAGAACTTACGCAAACTCTAGTCAGAAACGCTACCTGTAGGGGTTGAATAATATTCAACCCCTACCAATGGGAATAATTTGGCTAAAATGCGTAAGTCCTAATGTTTAAACCTCATACCTAACACCTCATACCTAACACCTCATACCTAACACCTCATATCTAACACCTCATATCTAACACCTGACACCTCATAATAATCATGACTACGATAGTAAAAAACAAGAAATCCGTTGCTGTTAACCCCCTCAAACAAAGTCAACCCTTTGGGGCTGCATTAGCCTTTTTAGGCTTAAAAAGGGTTGTTCCTCTGTTTCATGGCTCTCAGGGCTGTACAGCCTTCGCTAAAGTCCTTTTAGTCCGTCACTTCAGAGAATCTATTCCCTTAGCTACGACAGCCATGACAGAAGTAGCGACTATCTTAGGAGGAGAAGAAAATATCGAACAGGCCATCTTCACCTTAGTCGAAAAAGCCAATCCTGAGATGATGTGCCTTCTCACTACTGGGTTAACAGAAACCCGTGGGGATGATATGAAGGGCATTATCAAGTCATTCCGTAAAAATCATCCTGAATTAAATTATTTGCCGATTATCTTTGTTTCTACCCCCGATTATCAAGGGGCAATGCAAGACGGCTATCAAGCGGCAGTAGAATCCATTGTTTCCACTGAATACGGCGAATTTATTGATAAAGCAGTTTCTGATGACCCAGTACACCCCTCATCCTTTACTAAACCTCAAGTGACCATTTTAACTGGGGCTGCCCTTTCGCCGGGGGATGTGGCAGAAATCAAGGAAATTGTCCGAGAATTTGGCTTAAATCCTTTAGTTTTGCCAGATTTATCCGAATCCGTTGATGGTCACTTAGAGGATGACTTTCAAGCCACCACATCAGGGGGAACCTCTCTCCAAGACTTGCAACAACTGAATCAATCTACCTTTACCCTTGCTATTGGGGAAAGTATGCGTCATAGTGCCGAAATTTTGCAAGAACGGTTTGGCACAAACTATAAAGTATTTCCTCGTTTAGCAGGGTTAGAAGCAACCGACCAATTTATTTGGCAACTTTCCCAGATTATCAGTTCGCTTCAAGACCCCCATTTTCCCCAATCTACCTTTATTCCCCCTAAATATCAGCATCAACGCCGTCAGTTACAAGATGCTGTCTTAGATACCCATTTTTATTTTGGACGGAAAAAAGTATCCTTAGCCCTTGAACCTGATTTACTCTATCAAACCTGTTGGTTGCTCAAAGAAATGGGGGCAGAAATCCAAGCGGCGGTTACAACCACAAAATCCCCCTTATTAAACGATTTACCCGTGGAAAGTGTAACCATTGGAGACTTAGAAGACTTAGAAGATTTAGCTGTAGGGTCAGATTTAATTATTACTAATTCCCATGGGAAACAGGTGTCTAGCCGTTTAGGAATTCCTCTATATCGGATGGGCTATCCTATTTTTGACCGCTTAGGGAACGGGTTACGTTGTTTTGTTGGTTATCGTGGCACAATGCAGTTTCTTTTTGATGTGGGTAATATTCTCTTAGAAGCAGAAGCCGACCATGAATTTCATTTTGAATTGTAATATCAGCAATCTCCAATCATTTGATACGCCCACGACTACGCTTTACCCTTGTCGTGGGATTCTTGATATTTTAGTCCAATCAAATTAACTTTTTTGAGGGTGCTTTTACTGGATTGATTGATTTTTATTGTGGGATAAAAATTCTCCTTACTCCTTACTCCTTACTCCCTACTCAAAAACTACATGCAGGGAAAAAACCTACCCCTGTAAGCCCCATACTTCTCCCTCTCTAATAGCGACCCCTATCCATGATATGATGCTTCTGGTTTGGCTGAATTTCGTATCCAACGACACGGAATGCTCAACGGTGACCAGTGAGTAAACAATCTGTTGCAGCTCACTGTATCCTGCGCCAACCGTCTTAACCATTCAACTGTCCTGATATCCCATAAGTCAGGTCATTCTCAACCCAAAATGTTAAACGGTTTAAATCTAGTTGAAAATTTACCCCTCGCTTCTTTAGAAGTCGGTGAACACTGGTATTGGTACATTGGACCGTTGAGAGTCCACGGACAGGTTTTTCTAGCCTCATGGGTGGTTATTGGGCTGTTAATCATTGCTTCAATTGCAGCAACCCGTAATATCCAGCGCATTCCTAGCGGTATTCAAAACTTTATGGAATATGTGCTGGAATTTTTGCGAGAACTTGCCCGTAACCAACTCGGTGAAAAAGAATATCGTCCTTGGTTACCGTTTATCGGTACACTGTTTCTCTTTATTTTTGTCTCTAACTGGGCAGGTGCGCTTGTTCCTTGGGGAGTCATTGAACTTCCTGAAGGCGAATTAGCTGCGCCGACTAACGACATTAATACCACCGTTGCCCTTGCCTTATTAACCTCCTTAGCATACTTTTATGCAGGAATTAGTAAAAAGGGCTTAGGGTACTTTGCTGGGTATTTAGAACCCATTCCCGTTCTTTTGCCCATCAAAATTCTAGAAGACTTTACCAAACCCCTCTCCCTTAGTTTCCGTCTCTTCGGGAATATTCTAGCGGATGAATTGGTGGTTGCGGTGTTAGTCTTTCTTGTTCCCCTCTTCATTCCCTTACCCATTATGGCGTTAGGACTCTTTACCAGTGCGATTCAAGCCCTTGTTTTTGCAACCTTAGCTGGTGCATACATCCACGAGGCCATTGAATCAGAACATGAAGAAGAAGAACACGCCTAAAGAATCTTTTGCTAAAAAAGTCCCAAAACATAGGACAATAGCAAAGACATCTGAGGAAAACCCTATTCCTTTTCCACAGATAAACCAAATCGGCAGTCAATTTTGATTGCTTGGGGACGTTGCGCTCCTCATTATTAACTTGACACTTGTTTTTGAAGATTACGAGGTAAAAATCATTATGAATCCCACCATCGCTGCTGCTTCCGTTATTGCTGCTGCCCTAGCCGTTGGTTTAGCTGCTATTGGCCCCGGTTTTGGTCAAGGTAATGCTTCTGGTGAAGCGGTTTCTGGGATTGCTCGTCAACCCGAAGCTGAAGGAAAAATCCGAGGTACTTTACTCTTAAGTTTAGCGTTTATGGAATCTTTAACCATCTACGGATTGGTTATTGCGCTTGTATTACTTTTTGCTAATCCTTTTTCCTAGGACAATTCAAAGATAGAGATGAGGCTAACCCGTCTCTATCTCTATGGGGTCGTAGGAGTTCAGAAGTTACAGGAGTTCAGGAATTAAGAAGTTTAGGGGTTCGGAAAAATTAATCGTTTTTTCCCCTCTTCCCACACTTCCCCCTCTCCCCACACTTCCCCATCTTCCCTCATACCTTTAAGTCATTAAAACACCTAATCTGGATGGGTCGAAACGAAAGGAAAAATGTTTGATTTTGATGCAACTATGCCGTTAATGGCATTACAATTTGTGGTTTTGGCTGTCATTCTTAACGCCATTTTCTACAAACCCCTGAGTAAAGTTTTAGACGAACGGGCTGACTATATTCGCCAAAATGAGACAGAAGCTCAAGAAAAACTGACAAAAGTGAAGACGCTTGAGCAGGAACTGCAAACTCAGTTGGCAGATGCCCGTAAAGCTTCTCAGAAAGTGATTGCTGAGGCTCAAGCTGAAGCCGAAGCCCAAGCCGCTCAAAAAATCTCTGTGGCGCAGCAAGAAGCCATACAGAAAAAAGAACAAGCCGCCCAAGAAATTGAGCAGCAAAAACAAGAAGCCCTCAGCGCACTAGAGCAACAGGTCGAAGCTCTCAGTGGTCAAATTCTAGAAAAACTCCTTGGGCCGGAACTGGTCTAAGACAACCCCTTAAATTAGGTAAAATTATAAGAAATGATTTGGGAACTATCGTCTATTCTGGCAATGGCGGAAGAAGCTGAAGAAGGTATTGGCTTCAATCTTGATATTTTACAAACCAATCTGGTAAATTTGGTGCTTCTGATCGGAGTATTGGTTTATTTTGGCAGTAAAGTCTTAGGCAATATCCTCGGTGAACGTCGCACTAAGATCGCTGAAGCCATCGAAGAAGCCGAAACTCGTCAGAAAGAAGCGGCTGCTGCCCTTGGTGAAGAACAGAAGAAATTAGCCCAAGCTCAGGCTAAAGCAGCAGAAATTCGTCAGGAAGCTGATACTAGAGCCGAAACCGTCCGTCAGCAAATTTTAGCTCAAGCAGATGCAGATATTGAACGGATGAAAGCCACGGCGGAGCAGGATGTGAGCAGTCAACAAGATCGGTTGGTAGAAGAACTCAAACAGCGTTTGGCGGCCATGGCTATCGAACGAGTCACTGGGGAATTAAGCGATCGCCTTGACGAAGACAAACAGCGACGCATTATTGATCGCAGTATTGCACAGTTAGGGGGTTAGGCTATGAAAGGAAGTTTATTTAGTAGCGAAGTAGCCGAGCCTTATGCCCAAGCATTGATGTCTCTGGCTCAGGACAATCAGATGGTGGATCGCTTTGCTGAGGATTGTCGGGAAATTGTCCGAGTTTTAGGAGAATCTCCTGAGTTACAGTCCCTCATTGCTAACCCAACCATTGGTGAACCAGAGAAAAAACGGGTGTTAGGGGAAGTCATTGGTAGGGATGTTGATGGCTATTTAGATAGATTTTTAATGCTGTTGGTGGATAAGAAGCGGTTAATGTTTCTAGACCCCATCTGTCAGCAATATTTGGCGTTATGGCGTAAATTGACCAACACCGTCCTAGCAGATGTCACGGCGGCGAGAGAGTTGAATGATGATCAACGCTATGCCATTGAGGATAAGGTTAAACAATTAACCAGCGCTGAGTCAGTGGAATTAAAGATTTCCATCGATCCTGACATTATTGGCGGTGTAATCATCCGAGTCGGTTCAGAAGTCTATGATACCAGTCTGAGGGGGCAATTACGCCGTCTCAGCTTAAATTTAGGCAAATAAGGGTTCAGCCATCAGTTTTTCAGTCACCAGTGTCTTTGGAAAAAGATGCCTTGATCTTGCCTTAACTCTAAACCTATCTTTGTCAACCTTGTCAAAACACGAACCTTTAAACAGAGAACTATGATTAACATCAGACCCGACGAAATCAGCAGCATTATTCGCTCCCAAATCGAGGGATACGACCAAAAAGTAGAAGTTTCTAATGTGGGAACAGTTCTACAGGTGGGAGACGGAATTGCCCGTATCTATGGTTTAGATACCGCCATGGCGGGTGAACTGCTCGAATTTGAAGATGGTACGATTGGGATTGCCCAGAACTTAGAAGAAGATAACGTGGGTGCGGTATTGATGGGTGACGGTTTCGGCATCCAAGAAGGCAGTAGCGTCACTTCAACGGGTAAAATCGCTCAAGTTCCCGTAGGAGAAGCCTTAGTCGGTCGGGTTGTCAACGCTTTGGGTCAACCCATCGACGGAAAAGGGGACATTAACACTACAGAAACCCGTTTAATCGAATCTCCTGCCCCCGGTATTATCGCCCGTAAATCCGTCTGTGAACCGATGCAAACGGGAATTACCGCAATTGATGCCATGATTCCCGTCGGACGAGGACAACGGGAGTTAATCATTGGTGACCGTAAAACAGGAAAAACTGCGATCGCCATTGACACCATTATTAACCAGAAATCAGAAGATGTAATCTGTGTTTATGTGGCAGTGGGTCAAAAAGCTTCTACCGTAGCGCAGGTGATTGACACCTTAAACGAAAAAGGTGCAATGGACTACACCGTGATCGTGGATGCAAACGCAAATGATCCGGCTACCTTACAATATCTTGCACCTTATACTGGGGCTTCCATCGCAGAATACTTCATGTATAAAGGAAAAGCAACCCTTGTGATCTATGATGATCTTTCCAAACAAGCACAAGCCTATCGTCAAATGTCCTTGTTACTCCGTCGTCCCCCCGGACGGGAAGCGTACCCCGGAGACGTATTCTACTGTCACTCTCGTTTGTTAGAACGGGCTGCCAAATTAAGCGATGAACTCGGTGGTGGCAGTATGACTGCTTTACCCATCATTGAAACCCAAGCGGGTGACGTTTCGGCTTATATTCCCACCAACGTTATCTCTATTACAGATGGTCAGATTTTCTTATCTTCTGACTTATTTAACGCTGGTTTCCGTCCTGCGATTAATGCGGGGATTTCGGTAAGCCGTGTGGGTTCTGCGGCACAAACCAAGGCAATGAAGCAAGTAGCAGGGAAATTAAAACTAGAATTAGCCCAATTTGCTGAACTAGAAGCCTTTTCTCAGTTTGCTTCTGACTTAGACGCAGCCACCCAAGCCCAGTTAGCGCGGGGACAACGGTTACGTCAATTGCTCAAACAAGCGCAAAACTTCCCCTTAGCGGTTTGGGAGCAGGTTGCATCGGTTTATGCGGGCTTAAACGGCTACTTAGACGAAGTGGATGTGGAAAAAGTTGTGGCCTTTGTGGCGGGCTTACGGGAATATATCAAGACCAACAAGCCCAAATTCATCGAAATCATTGGTAGCGAGAAGAAACTAACCGATGATGCTGAAACCCTGCTCAAAGAAGCGATCGCTGAGTATAAACAGGCGTTTTAACCCTTCGGGTAATTCAAAATTAAAAATTCAAAATTAAAAACAATTAATCTACCCGTTTTTAATTTTGAATTCTCAATTCTTAATTGGAGCGAAGCGACCTAATTATGCCTAATCTTAAAGCGATTCGTGACCGAATTAAGTCGGTCAAAAATACCAAAAAAATTACCGAAGCCATGCGGTTAGTGGCGGCGGCTAAAGTGCGTCGCGCCCAAGAACAGGTGATTTCTACCCGTCCTTTTGCCGATGCGTTAGCACAAGTCCTCTACAGTCTGCAAAACCGCCTAAAATTTGAAGATGTCAACTTACCCCTTTTAGAACAACGGGAAGTCAAAACCGTTGCCCTGTTGGTGGTAACGGGGGATAGAGGCTTATGCGGCGGTTACAACACCAATGCGATTCGCTATGCCGAACAGCGGATGAAGGAATTAAAAGCCCAAGGAATTGACTATCAATTGGTGGTGGTTGGCCGTAAAGTGAATCAATACTTTGAACGTCGTAACGCCCCCATTGCTGCGTCTTTTACGGGACTTGAACAAATTCCCGTTGCCTCGGAAGCGGGTCAAATTTCGGATGAATTGTTGTCTTTGTTCTTGTCTGAAACTGTTGACAGAGTAGAGTTAGTCTATACCCGTTTTGTCTCTCTCATTAGTTCTCGTCCTGTGGTACAAACCTTGTTACCTTTAACACCTCAAGGGTTAGAAGTACAAGACGATGAAATCTTCCGCTTAATTAGTAAGGAAGGACAATTAGGGGTCCAACGGGAAAAAGTAGCGTCTTCTTCGGAAAGCTTGCCCCAAGACATGATTTTTGAACAAGATCCCGTGCAAATTTTGGATTCTTTGTTACCCTTATACGTTAATAATCAGTTGTTACGAGCATTGCAAGAGTCTGCAGCTAGTGAGTTAGCAGCACGGATGACGGCGATGAGTAACGCCAGTGATAACGCAGGGGGACTAATTAAAACATTGACCACCTCTTATAATAAAGCCCGTCAGGCTGCCATTACCCAAGAGATTTTGGAAGTGGTATCTGGGGCGAATGCTTTATAGGTTTTTGTTGTTAATACTCAATAGAATGATTAAGGTGAAGGAGTCAAGAGAGTCCTTCACTTTTTTTTGTTATGGTTAATTTAAAGAAAAGTAAAATACCCTACACCTATCGCCCTACGCGTTAGGGTGTTTGACAGTTAGGATCTCTGAAACGAGCGTCAGGGATTGCTTTTTAATTTTTAATTGTGCGTAGCAATATATCTTAGGGCTTGCTGAAAAAGGCTGAAATGTAGATAGCGAAAAGGGTGTGACCGATCACAGTGCCGAAAAAGTGCAGAAAAGAGAGGTAAAATATCCTAAAAGCCTTGCACGGATTAGATGAGAACCTATGTATCGTAGTTCTGATGTCCCCCCCAGTGACCCCCAAACGTATGAACTCCCCTTCGAGGGAAAATTATCAGCCGAAAACCGTTGGGTAATCATGGCCAACCTTTAGAAATAGTAAATCAGGCGAGAAAAGGAACAGAAGAAATATTAGACTGTCTTTATCGACAAGTAAAAGGAAAGCTGATAAAGAAACCAAGAACGTACCGAAAAGTAGCGAGAAAGAACTATTTAA
>JBFRWB010000101.1:0-35923 GCA_051439375.1 Microcystaceae cyanobacterium | reverse complement strand
CCCTTTTGTCTCGTTTTCACGTCAAAATTTTGCTTATTAATGATTTTAGGGGAAGATTCTCAAGGAAATACCCATTTTCACTTTTCTTTTGAACCTAATCTTTCCCAACAAGCTTGGAAACTCTTGCGGTCTCGTTTACAACTCACTCATCATCCTCAATTATCCTATCTAGATGAACTGATTGGTCGGATTAATTCGCCTGATCCTGATTATCGCCTTGTTATTGAATTTAGTCGCCAATTACTCCACCATTTACCCGAAATTCCCTCCCCTTCAGGGGTTCATTCCCAACCCATGAAATCGGTTGAAACCATTGTCCAAGATGTTTCTAACCCTGAAAAATCAACCTCAGATGTGGAATTGTTACAGGCGTTAACCCATGAAGTGCGTACCCCTTTAACGACTATTCGCACCATGACTCAGTTGTTATTAAAACGGGGCAAATTAACGCCACAAATGCAGAAATGTCTAGAGGTTATTGATCAAGAATGTACCGAACAAATTGACCGCATGGAATTAATTTTTCATGCAACGGAATTAGAAACCCCTTGTCAGTCGAAAAAGACTGTTCAATTAGTTCCCATTTCTTTAGAGCAAATTTTAACCCATAGTATTCCTCGTTGGCAAAAACAAGCGCAACGCCGCAACATAAAACTTGATGTTAAGATTCCGCCTAGTCTTCCCCAAATTGTTAGTGATGTTTCCCGTTTAGATCAGATTTTAGGCGGATTAATGGAAAAAATAACCCGTAATCTTCCATCAGGTGGAAAGGTACAAATCCAAGTTTCTACCGCAGGAAATCAACTAAAATTGGAAGTTTCTTCCCTATCAAATTATTTTAATAATCCCTTTAAAGCATTAGGACAACTCCTCTTGTTTCAACCAGATACAGGAAGTTTGTGTCTTAATCTAGACGTGACTAAAAATCTTTTTCAAGCGTTGGGTGGAAAATTAATTGTGCGTCAAAAACCTTCGCAGAAAGGAGAAATTTTTACCATTTTTCTCCCTTTAAAGAAAACGGCTGATGGGGTGACCCCTTCGAGTAATTAATAATTCAAAATGCAAAATTAAAAGTGTCAATTGAAAGGTTAAATTAATTGGATAATTCAGGATACAGGATTCCCCTAGCTTTAGCTATGGGATAACCCATGAATTTTGAATTGGAGCGAAGCGACTGACGACCTCGTAAAAAGCCAGATTGTATAGTTAATAGGAAAAATTGTTCCATCAACCTAGATAGGGTTTAAGATTGATTAAGAACTAGGTGAGCAAGAATTATGACCATTATCAATGGCAAGAATTTGACCTTAAACCAAGTTTATCAATATCTTGACTTTCAAAAGCGACCTTATACTTCTTTTGACTCATTACTTCACTTAGAACCCCTTTCGGAATTTGAACAGTCCGAACTCGCTCAAATCCGTGATGATTTCGAGAGTTATCTGACAGAGGGAAAAGTATTAGAAAATATGGTGATGGTCTTAACCGTTTTACCTATTTTGAGATTAACAGGTTTTTATCGTTCTCCGATTAAAATGAAAATAGAGGAAGATATAGAAAAAATTCGGGTTGAAGATGAAGATATGGAGATTACAGGAAGAATGGATTTAGTTTGTATTAATAAAGATCGTCCAATGCTCAATGATACTCCTTTTTATATTTTGGTCGTTGAAGCTAAAAATAGCAGTATCAGTTCCTTAGAAGGTCTTCCCCAATTATCGACTTATGCTCACCAAAGTTTAGCAAAACAAAGAGCTATCTGGGGATTAACGACAAATGGGGTTTCTTATGATTTTTTTTACATTGAAAAGAATGCTCATCCCACTTACCAACCCTTACCTTCACTTCAGTTAGTTGAACCTCAATCTTCAGCAAAGTTATTACAAGTTTTAAAAGCAATTTCTCATGTTCAAAATAATAATTTTTAGCTCAATTCTTGTGAAACAGTCATTGATTTTTTGAGTGGATATCCTTGTTTGTCTATAGCATTTACTGATCATGCGTTGATTTATCAAATCCTGCCACCTCAGCTAAAGTATAAAGGGGTCTTCCTTTAATTTCTTCATAAATTCTGCCAATATATTCTCCTAAGATCCCTAAACAAATTAATTGGACTGAACCTAAAAAGAAAATAGCAATCATAATGGTTGCTAACCCTGTTACTGGAGAGTTAGGTTGCATTAATCGCCAATATAGTACTAAAAATGACATAAAAAGGGCTAGGAGAGCAGATAATAACCCCAAGTACGTTGAAATCCTCAAAGGGACTCTAGAAAAAGCAATTAAGCTATTCAGTGCAAGGGAAAAGGATTTACGGAAGGTATATTTAACTTCCCCTGCATAACGGGGATCTCGCTCAAATTTGACGGCTGTTTGTCGGAATCCAATCCATGCTCGTAATCCTCGAATATAACGGTTTCTTTCGGGCATTTTATTTAAAATATCTACGACTTGTCTATCCATTAAGCAAAAATCCCCCGTATCGGCGGGAATTTTAACATCTGCTAAAATTTGCAATAATCGGTAGAAAACAAAGGCTGTTAATCGTTTAAACCAGCTTTCTTTTTTTCGCTTAATTCTTTGAGCATAAACGACTTCATATCCTTGTTTCCATTGTTCAATCATCTCTGGAATCAGTTCAGGGGGATCTTGTAAATCTGCATCCAAGACAATGATTACATCTCCTCTGGCAAAATTCAATCCCGCCGTAACCGCCGTTTGATGGCCAAAATTACGAGCAAAACTAAGATAACAGACTCTACTATCCTTTTGATGGAGTTCCCTGATTAATTTCAAGGATAGATCCCTACTTCCATCATTAATCAAAACTAACTCAACTCCGCCCTCTAAATCTTCCATAATTGGTAGAATTCGACGATAAAGTTCGGGAATAATTTCTTCTTCGTTATAAATAGGAATGATTAGAGAATATTTAGGCAAATTAGACATTGGTTTTCCCCGATTTTCTATGTTTGTAACTATATCTAGATTTGAAGCCCCTTGACAATCTTAAATCAATTATCTTCTTTTTTAAGCAGGGTAGGAAAGGTTAAGTATTCCTGTTGAGAAATGAGTTGCAGTGATGGACGAGGCTGCATAATAAGGGGAGTTGCGATAGAATATGCCAAATCATCAGATAAATTCCCTGTCCACTGTTGCCAAAGTGTATTTATTTGAGGAATTAATTGTTGCTCATTAACCCGTTTAAAGTAGTTGAATCTTAAAGTTAGGCTAAGTTTTTCTATATTTCCCATTGCACCTAATAATACTCCTGTCAAACTGGTTGACTCTTTGGATACATGAATTTGACTGACTCTTTGTAAAGCCAAATGGGGCATTTCTAATGTATCAAATACCACAAATAAAGCAATGAGAAAAGGTGATAATTTAGGGTCTAATTCTTTAGAGAATTGTTGAACCAGTTGATTAAGAGGAATGCCATCTGATAATCTATTTTGCAGCCAAATAAGATGGGAAGATAGGTTAAACTGAGGATGATTTTCAATAAGTTTAGTAATTAATCCCGTATCTTGTCGTCTCAGGCAAGCAGCGATCGCTGATGCAAATAGATATAAACTTTCTCTATAAGATGAATTAAGGGAATAAACAGAAAGAAAGGTGTCAATCTGTTTTTTTAAAGTCACTAAATCATCATGATAATAAACAAAAAGAGGAAGTAACATTAAAGTTAATTGGGTGGGTTCATCTATTAAAGGGGTAATAACATTAGATTGTGTTTTCCAAAAATCTGAAGTTAATGGTTCATGTTTAATTAATGCGTCAACTATTCCTAAATAACCTTTCTGCCAAGGAAGAGAAAAAGAATCGTTATTCTGAAAAAAAGGTGGATAAAATCCACCAATTAATGCACCTTGAAATTGAGAAAAAAACATTAGTTATACTTTAGGTTGAGTCATATCAGGATTTGATTCAGGGGTGAAATCTGCCCATGCTTTAGGATCAATATTAACATCTGGGAAGGCATGGTAGTTAAAAACAGGCTCTTCAATTCCCTGTTGAAGCTGCTGATCATAATCTTGTAAAACTCGTAAACCAAGCTTCATTAAACCGAATAAAGCCACCAAATTAACTAAGGCGAGTAAACCCATTGTTACATCAGCAAAACCAAATACCGTGCTTAAATCTTGCACTGCACCCCAAATAATTAAAGCAAGGGTTAAAATACGAAAGCCATTGAATAGGAGTTTGTTTCCTTCACTAAAAAAGTTAAGACTATTTTCCCCCAAATAGTAATTGTAAATGACCGAGGTAAAAGCAAAAAGGGTTAACGCTATACTAATAAAAGCCTGTCCCCAACCACCAATATGTTCAGCCATTGCACCTTGAGTTAATAAGATTCCCCCTGCATCACTCCCCGGTTCATAAATGCTAGATAAGAGGATAACAGATGCGGTACAAGTACACAAAATAATTGTGTCAATAAAAACACTAAAGGATTGAATAATTCCTTGATTAACAGGATGTTTTACATAAGCTACCGCCGCCACATTGGGCGCACTTCCCAACCCCGCTTCATTAGAAAATAAACCCCGTTTAATCCCAAAAGAAAGGGCAGTTCCAAGTCCACCTCCGATAATTTGCTCTAAGCCAAATGCACTCCTAATAATCAAAGAAATCACAGAAGGAAGTTCAGAAAAATTGGTCGCTAAAACGAAGAGGGACATAAGAAAATAGCCCCCTGCCATGACAGGAACAACCCATTCAGCGACTTGGGCAATTCTTTTAACCCCGCCAAAAATAACTAATCCTAAAATAACGGCTAAAATGAATCCGCTAATATTAGTAGGAATGCTAAAGGTATCATTTAAAGAAGTGGCAACGGTATAAGATTGAACCGCATTAAAACTAAAGCCAAATGTCACTAATAAAAGAACAGAAAAAACATATCCCATTCCTTTTTGGCCTAACCCTTTTTCCATATAATAAGCAGGGCCACCTCGGTAACTACCGTCGGGTTGAACGTGCTTAAACACCTGTGCAATGGTACATTCAAAGAAACTGGTAGCCATTCCAACTAAAGCCGTCATCCACATCCAAAAAACTGCCCCGGGCCCCCCTAAACTAATGGCAACAGCTACACCTGCAATATTCCCCGCCCCCACTCGGCCAGCTACGCTTAAAGCTAGGGCTTGAAATGAGTTAACCTGTTCTCCTTCTGTTTCAAAGGACTGATTTAAAATGGTGAACATTCGCCCAAAATAACGAAATTGTACGAATTTAGAGAGAACAGATAATACAACACCGATGACTAATAAAACAACAATGAGAACTTTGCCCCAAAGTAAGTCATTAAGAAAGTCTAACACTGAATGATTCTCCTTAAAGAAATGGTTAAAAAATCGATTATATAATACTATATTAATAACGAGTTCTTCTGTTACCTGACATACAAAATTTAGTTTTAATCCTCTATATTTAGCCACTCAGTTAAAGAATAAGGACAATTTTGCGGCAGAGTATCCTTCAATTCAGGATAATCTGTTAAGACGTTTCTTTTTGCTCTTTGATATACTTTATTGAGATCGACTTTTTTCTCTAGAGAAGAGGTTAGTCGATCTTCAATTTCATCTCTGAAATTGTTAACTTCTCTTTGCCATCCTCTACGGCAATATTCATCATTGACGTATTTTAACTTAAAATGATGGGCAATAAGTTGCTTAAGATAACTTTCCACAGCACGCAGTTGTTCTTTTCCCAAGGCTTCTATTTCCTCTGTTAAATTTTGCCAGTCTAAGTCCTTGATATTACCTTCACGTAAGGCTTGAGATTGTTCAACTGTCCACTGGTAAAAATCTTGTTCATAGATTAACATTTTCTTGATTTTTTGAGATGATTGAGTTGGCATTTTTTTGATAGCAATTATGAAACAAAAATATTTTCATAATTAATACTTTATTTGATGGCTCTTTAAGAATAGCAAAAATTTTCGATTCTATCCACAGCAATTGTCAGTCACTTCGCTCCACCTAAAAATTAAGAATTAACCATCAAAAAATATCCCCTAGCTAAATCTAGCAAATTGGAATAAGGAATTTCCTATTTTTTCTGATTTCCTGACTGAAGCTAGAGGAATCCTATCTTCTTAAATTAGTCATCATCTTGCTATTCACAATTGTATCTGTTATAGTAATTAGGCTGATAAAGTTTTTCTCTCTTGGAGGACATTTAATACAATGAAAGACAAAACAATTGAGATCGTAAAAGCTACCACACCCGTTGTTAAAGAACAGGGGGCAAAAATCACTCAAAGAATGTATGAAATTGCATTTGAAGAGCGTCCAGATATGAGACGTTTTTTTGAAAATACTTGGATGAAAGATATGGAAAGCGGACGTAAACAAGCGGGAAAATTAGCTCAGTCCGTTTATGCTTATGCATCACATATTGATGAATTAGAACAATTAAGTCAAGCAGTCGAACATATTGCACATGTCCATGTAAACTCGAAAATTCTCCCTGAGACTTATCCAGTGATTGGTGAGTGTCTAATTGCTGCGATGAAAGATGTTTTAGGTGATGCTGCTACGCCAGAGATTATAGAAGCATGGACTGAAGCTTATCAAGTTTTAGCAGATATTTTCATCGGCCGAGAAGCAGAAATATACAAACAAGAAGATAGTGAAATGTTTTCCCCTAAAGAAGCGGCTATCTAATGGATAATTTTCTGAGTCAACTAAATTGGTAAATCTACCTGTATATCCAATGTACGCCCATTAATGGATGAAATGACTATATCTTAGTAGGATCAATTCAAGAATTGATCCTGCTGACTATGCCTTTTTTGTGATCATGCAGTTAAACCATTATTGATATGAAATTTATCCATACATGATGCTTTTTTGTATCCAAAGTTACAAAACCTTAAGAGACAAAAGGAATTAAATGATAGTATTCAATAACATCTTGTTAGCTATCTAAAACAATTTATTGTTAGTTTTCTCAACTTATTTCCATCCTTTAACAGTACAAATCTTTTAGGAGACAGGATTCATGGTACAAGTACCGACAAAAAAAACGCCTAAACTCAACAAATTTGAGAAATTTAAGCAAGAAAAAGACGGATTAGCCATTAAAGACGAACTAGAGCAGTTCGCTCAAATGGGTTGGGAAGCGATGGATAAAACAGACTTAGAACAGCGTTTGAAGTGGGTAGGTATCTTTCATCGCCCTGTCACGCCGGGGAAATTTATGATGCGTCTGCGAACACCCAACGGTGTGCTTTCTAGTTCTCAAATGAACACATTAGCAGAGATCGTACAACGGTATGGGGAAGATGGCAATGCCGATATTACCACCCGTCAGAACCTTCAACTAAGAGGAATTCGCCTTGAGGATGTCCCTGATATATTTAGACGCTTAAAAGCAGTAGAAATGACATCTGTGCAGTCGGGAATGGACAATGTTCGCAATATTACGGGATCTCCCATGGCAGGAATTGATCCCAATGAACTGATAGACACCCGTGAATTAGTACAGAAAACCCAAGATATGATTACTAATCGAGGGGAAGGGAACTATGAATTTACGAATCTTCCCCGTAAGTTTAACATTGCCATTGAAGGAGGACGGGATAATTCGGTTCATGCAGAAATTAATGATATTGCTTTTGTTCCTGCCTATAAAGACGGTCAATTAGGCTTTAATGTGCTAGTTGGTGGCTTTTTCTCTGCCCGTCGTTGTGAAGCGGCTATTCCCTTAGATGTTTGGCTTCCACCCAATGATGAAGTAGTGGCGGTTTCTCGTGCTATCCTAGAAATATATCGAGACAAGGGATCACGGGAAAATAGACAAAAATCCCGTCTCATGTGGTTAATTGACGAATTGGGCATAGAAACCTTCCGTTCAATGGTAGAACAAAAGATGGGGTATCCTATAGCAACGGCTGCACCAGAAGATGCCATTGATTGGGAAAAACGGGATCATTTAGGTGTATTTCCTCAAAAACAAGCTGGATTAAATTATGTTGGTCTTCATATTCCCATTGGTCGTTTTTACGCCCAAGATATGTTTGATCTCGCCCGATTGGCAGAGGTATATGGAGAAGGAGAAATTCGCCTAACCGTAGAACAAAATGTAATTATTCCCCATATTCCTGATGAAAACCTCGAAACCTTCCTTTCTGAGCCTCTCTTAAGCAAATTCACCCTAAAACCTGCGACCCTTGAGCGATCGCTGGTGTCTTGTACCGGGGCGCAATTCTGTAATTTTGCCTTAGTGGAAACAAAAAATCAAGGATTAGCGATCGCTCGTCAGTTGGATGAACAGTTAGAAATCCCCGAAAAAGTACGAATTCATTGGACAGGATGTCCTAATTCCTGTGGACAGCCCCAAGTGGCTGATATTGGATTAATGGGGACAAAAGTGCGTAAGAATGGTAAAACAGTGGAAGGGGTTGATCTTTATATGGGCGGAAAAGTGGGCAAGGATGCTCAATTAGGCGAATGTGTGCAAAAAGGCATTGCTTGTGAAGATTTAACGGAGACTTTGCGTCAAATTCTGGTTGATCAGTTTGGGGCGACACCGAAGGAAGAATAATTACATATTGTTTATAATAAGATAACATAGGGACATAGCAATGCTATGTCCTAACATTATTTTTGGGGCTTGCATCTTTTTACCTCAGTTAAATTGTAAATAAACTAAGATCACAATCTGTTTTTCCTTCTACAATTAAATTTGCTAAAATTTTACCGACTAAAGTACTAAATTTAAACCCATGACCCGAAAATCCTGTTGCTATCCAAATATGATTAAACTCAGGATGGTGATCAATAATAAAATCTTTGTTGGGGGTTAAAGTATATAAACAGCGTCGTATGTCTTTTAATTCACCATTACAATTAGGTAAATATTGTTGTAGAAATTCTCGAAATTCTTCTACCCATTCTACAGAAGGTGTATAGTCAACTTCATTAATTGAGTCAACGGTTTCCCAACCATAAAAGGTAGAAAATTTAACAATATTAGGATCTGCTGTGGGAATACCATAGGGATATTCTCCATATTTTCCAGTTAAACAAGCTAAGAAAATCGGAAACTTATCTTGATTAAAACTTACTTGTCTTTGACGTTGAAAAAAGGCTAATTGACAAACCATAATTTTTAAAGGAAGGGTTAACCCTAATTGAGATAATAAGGAATTTGACCAACTTCCTGTCGTAATAATTAGCTTTTCACTTTGATACGTTTCTTGAGGAGTTATGACCTCTACACTATTCTTTTTAACTTTAATATCAGTCACGGGAGTATTGTCTAAAATAGTTCCTCCTTGTTTTTCGGCTAGCTGAAGATGAGTTAAAACGCAACGAGACGCTTTAAGATATCCTGTATCAGCTTGGTGTAAACCCATCATCTCAGATGGTATATTAAAATCGGGAAATCGTTTTTTTATGTCTGATGATGTTAACTTATCATAGGGTAAATTAGATTGTTTCATACTCACTTCTAGTTCTTGTAAGGTAGGATTATCAGGAAAGCCGAAATCTAGTTCTCCTGTTTTAACATATAAATTCTCTTTGCTTCTTTCTTCTAGTTCAAACCATAAAGGATAAGTTTTTTTCATTAAGTTAACATAAATCGGATTCTCATAGGTATAGCGAATGACACGGGAAATGCCATAAGAACTTCCTTTTTGATGATCAAGATTAAATTGTTCTAAGACTAAAACCTTTTGCTTTTTTTGGGTTAAATAATAAGTAGCAGCACTTCCCATTGCACCCGCACCGATAATAATAACATCAAAATTATTCATCATTAATTCTGCATTAGTTTAGCATAAACGTTGATAAATTATAGCGTTTCCTAGGCGATGGTGTAGGCGCAAGCATCTGCGCTGGATATATAGCGTAATTTTTTTCACAGTGCATAAGTTATAAAACTTTACATTAAAAAACGAGTTTTAGCTATTTTATAAGAGAAACTAAATAAAGAATGCGTGGCTGAATGCAGATCCCCCTAAATGAATATGAGCCTCAATTGTCCCGAAAAAAACATCCTAACCCCCTTTGAGCAATTACAACATCGATTACAACATCTCTGGAAGGGTGATAATAACCTTGAACAAGATGATTATGATATCTTAGTCCTTCCTTCTTTTAGTATTGATCAACGAGTGGGGCAAAAAATCCCCGGTTTTCTTCATTATGAGGAACGTCTGCTATTTTCCCTGATTCGGCTGCGAAATCCCCACACCCGTCTAATTTACGCCACAGCACAACCTTTATCACCGATTATTATCGAATATTATCTCCAACTTCTCCCCGGTATTCCTTTCTCCCACGCAAGAGATCGCTTACTGTTGCTTTACACCTATGATAATTCCTATAAACCCCTAACTCAGAAGCTTTTAGAACGTCCTCGCTTAATTCAACGGATTCGTCAAGCTTTACGTCCTGATAAGTCTTATATTGTCTGTTTTAATGCTACTCCCCTAGAAAAAGAACTCTCTCAACTATTAGATGTTCCCTTATTTGCATCTAGTCCAGATTTATCTTACTGGGGATCAAAAAGTGGAAGTCGGGAAATTTTCGCTAATTGTCAGATTCCTCATCCTGACGGAAGTTCCCAGTTAACCTCTGTCGAAGAAGTTATTAACGCAGCAACCCATCTTTGGCAACGTCAACCGAGTTTAAAACGTATTGTTGTTAAATTAAACGAGGGATTTTCAGGAGAAGGGAACGCAATTTTAGACTTAAGACCTTTTTTACATAATTTAGAAGAAATTGAAGCCTTAGAAGCCAAAAAAAGAATTATATCAGAAAATCTCCCTAAAATGAGTTTTCAAGCAGAAGATGAAACATGGGTGGGATTTTCTCGCCGAATTCCCGAATTAGGAGCAATTGTGGAACTTTTTATCGAAGGGGAAGAAAAGCGATCGCCGAGTGTACAAGGTTATATCACACCCCATGGTAAGGTGGAGATTCTCTCAACCCACGATCAAATTTTAGGTGGCCCCGATGGACAGGTTTATCTAGGGTGTCGTTTTCCGGCGGATGATGCCTATCGCTTGCGTCTTCAGGAGTTAGGAATACAAATTGGTCAAGCCTTAGCAAAACAAGGCGCAATGGAACGATTTGGGGTGGATTTTGTCGCAGTTAAACAAGGAGAAGACTGGGATATTCAGGCCATTGAGATTAACTTGCGCAAGGGAGGAACAACCCATCCATTTATGACCTTAAAATTCCTGACTAATGGGACTTATAATTACCAAACTGGACTCTTTTTTAGTCAATTAGAGAAAAATAAATATTATGTAGCTTCTGATAATTTACAAAAGCCTCAATATAAGGGATTATTACCCGATGATTTAATGGATATTGTTGCTCAACATCATTTACACTTTGATAGTAGCACCAAGACAGGAACGGTCTTCCATTTAATGGGGGCATTATCAGAATTTGGTAAGTTAGGATTAACCTGTATTGGCAATTCTTGGGAAGAAGCAGAAGCTATTTATCAAAAGGTAGAAGCGGTTTTAGATCAAGAAACCCAATGGGTTAATGGAGAACCTTGTCAGCCAAATTTACCTATTACATGGACTTAAAAAATTATGAATTATGAATTATGAATGATGAATTATGAAAACTTCTGACTTCTTACTTTCTTTCTTAAACTTCTGAACTTCTGAACTCCTAAACCTCTGTAAATTCTAAATTCTAATTAATTCTAAATTCTAATTATGTCTGCTAAAATCTTAGTTATCGAAGACGAAATTAAACTTGCCCAATTCATAGAACTCGAATTAAAATATGAGGGCTACGAAGTCACCGTTTGTCATAATGGTTTAGATGGATTAACCAATGCAAGGGAAAGTCAACCCGATTTAATATTAGTTGATTGGATGCTACCCAATATATCAGGTGTGGATATTTGTCGGCGACTCCGAACTACAGGAAATCAAACCCCCATTATCTTAGTAACCGCTAAAGATGAAGTCAAAGATCGGGTAGAAGGACTCGATGCGGGTGCAGATGATTATATCGTTAAACCCTTCAATTTAGACGAATTACTAGCGAGAGTCAGGGCAAACCTAAGACGAACCCAAGAAGAAGATAATGATTTATTACAGTTTTCTGATCTTAAATTAAATCGTAGCACTCGTGAGGTTTATCGAGGCGATCGCTTAATTGAATTAACCGCAAAAGAGTTTGATTTATTAGAATATTTATTATCCCATCCTAAACAAGTATTAACCCGTGATCAGATTTTAGAAAGAGTATGGGGCTTTGATTTTATGGGCGATTCAAATATCATTGAAGTTTACGTTCGTTATCTACGGTTAAAATTAGAAGAAAACAAAGAAAAACGTCTGATTCAAACCGTTCGCAGTGTAGGATATGTTTTGAAAGAATGATTCAGGATTCTTTTAATTATTCGGGGAAAGCAAAACAAAATCAAATCCCGTTTTATTATCTCCTTGGGGTTGGGAAACCACTTGAACAAAAATGGGTGCGCTTTGGCGATCGCCTGATGGTAAAAAGTTAATTTGACCACTTGCGCCTTGACTATTAAAATTAGGATCTGCTAAGGTTTGTTGGAGTCCTTGACGGCTTGTATTTTGGTTGAAAGCAGTGATTAAAGATTGGGTTGCATCATAAGATAAAGCTGTTCGCCAATTGACCGCACCTCCCCATAAATTAATTGCATCTTTAGAGAAAGGATGATTAGCAATAGCAGTCGGATACCAAGGAATAGTAATAACCATTCCTTCCATAAAGCTCCGTCCTTTGTCTAGGGTTTCAAAAGTATAAAGGGTAGATGATCCGAACAAAGCGAACTGTTTTTGATTAGCTTGAGCAACAGAAACCGCAGTAGAAATTCTATCCACCGAGGGAATTAATAAAATACTATCAGCCCCTTGTTGTTGGGATTGGGAAATAATATCTAAGGCATTAAAATTCGGTGCAGATAAATTACAATTAACATTCGTCACTTGTCCCCCGTCCGTTAAAATAGCAGAGATAAAATCTTCTTTAAAAGAAATAGTATATTGAGCATTAGCATCATAACAAACCGTCATTTTCGTTTTACCCGCCTGATTAACAGCATAACGAGATAGGGCATTTGCTTCAAAACGAACACTGGGAACAGTACGAAAAATAAAGCTCCCTTGACTAGCCACTTTATTCGCCGTACTGGTAGGAGAAATCATCACTAATTCCCCCTTTTGATAGTGAGGAGCAGCCCCCAAGGTTGCATCACTAGAATTGTGTCCAATAACGGCTAAAATAGAGGAATCATTTACCAGTTGTTGCGCCACCTCTGCTGCTTTTTTCGGGTCATTATTATCGTTGGCAATAATAACTTGTAAATAACGACCGTTGATTCCTCCTTGTTGATTAAATTCTTGTTGACGTTGGGCAACGCCTCTGAGCATTTCTTTAGCAATATTTTCACTTTTTCCAAGGGGAACAACCACAGCAATTTTGAGGGGATTGTGGGATTGTGCTAGAGCGTTATTAAGATAAATTAAGGTCTCAGGATCATTAGGATTAACTTTTAATGAGGCTTGCCAATAGTTAATTGCTTCTGCATAGTTTTGTTGGCTAAAAGCTTGAATGCCCGCCGTTTTTTGAGGAGTGGTATTCGAGGAAAACAGTTGGCTTTGTCCCATACTTTGCCCAATATTTGAACTAACCGTTTGACCTGAATTAACAGGAGATGTTACCGTTTTTTGACCCTCTGGAAAAATTCTATTTCTAATCAGCCAATAGCCCCCTGCTAAAATGCCAAGGGTAAGGAAAAGGGAAAGAATTAAGATCAAAGAGTCGTTTTTTTGAGCCATACTAAATGTTAAAAGAATTGATCAGTTAATAGAATCAGAGGAATTGTCTTAGGAAAGGCGATCGCTGTTGAGTTAATCGTGAACTTACCCAGTATTATAGTCAGTAAATAGCTAATCTGCTATTGCGGGACAAAATAAGGTGTTTGACATTAGAGATCCTTGAAACAAGCGTCATAGCAAAATGTTTGAATGAGTGACTTTTGCATGAGTGACTTTTGCGTAGCACTATGTCAGCTTGCCTTTCTCTTAGTTCAATTTATCGATAACTGGTAATGAGTAACTGCTCACTGTTCACTGGTAACGGTTCACTGGTAACTGCTCACTGCTAAGTTTAGATAGCACTTTGGGCATTATAAAATCAAAGTACAAGCCGACCGCCAACCTAACTTCTTCGATATTACTCATGTCGTCTCACCTTGATCGCCAAGACCCCTCTGAAAGTGCTAACACCGCTTTAACCAACGAACTGATTCAATCAGGTTATCTGACTATTCCCCAGATGCAGCAGGCGTTGATTGAGTCCCGAAAATCAGGTCGTTCCTTACTGGATATTTTACCGAAAATTACAGGAAAATCGCTGCCCCCCGAAATTATCTCTCATCATCAACAACAGCACCTTTTTACACTGAAGATCATTCATGGTGTAGAGTATTTTAACCCTTCAATGGAAGTAGATAGGGATAAAATCGCTAAAATTATCGAGAAATTAGGGATTCTAGAGTTATGTTACCGTCATAAAATCCTACCTCTCAAATTACAAAATCATAAGCCCCCCATTCTCAAAATGCTAATGGTTGATCCGAGCCACACAGAAATGTTGGATGAACTCAAACATCGTCTAGAACGAAAAGGGGTCAAATTACGACGTTTTGGGATTACCCTCGAAGATTATCAGCAACTTGCCCAGACTATTTATCCAAAACTTGATGGTAGCGAACAGATCATAGCTAAAGTAGATCAAGCTGCCGATCAAACTATTGTCGATGTGACGGAAGTATTTGAAGAAATGCCCCCCGCATTAGCAGCACTTCATCCCATGGGTGAACAAGAAGAAGACACTGACAACAACTTAAGTTTAGATAGGGATAATGACGGTGAAGATGCACCGATAATCAAGTTAGTTAATAAAATTCTCATCCAAGCCCTTGAAAATAAAGCCTCAGCCATTCATCTTACTCCCCAAGAAAATTTATTGACGGTTCAGTTTCGTCAAGATGGAATACTACAAGCAGCCTTTGATCCCCTTTCCAAACACATGGCCCCTGCTGTCATTTCTCGATTAAAAGTGATGGCCGAGCTAGATGTTACTCAAGAGTTACATTTGCAAAAAGGCAAAATTATCAAGCAATTTGGAGGACGTTCTGTCGCCTTTCACCTAAATATATCGCCCAGTCGAACAGGGGAAAAAGCAGTGATCAAAGTAGTTGATAACTACAAGAAAACTCCGCCGCTGTCCGAATTATTCCACAGTGGTGATCTAGAGCCCATGGTAGATCAACTACTCAAACGCTCATCTGGCTTATTAATTGTCACAGGAACCGATCTTTCGGGGAAATCTTCTACCCTTAACGCCCTCATTACCCAAAAAAGCCAACAAGGATTGAGTATTGTCACCCTCGAAGATCCCATTGAACGGACTCTTGCCAATGTAACACAAGTAGAAATAAATACGGCGCAAGAACGCACTTATAGCAAAGTCTTACAATCTCTTGCCCGTCAAGATGTGGATGTGATTGGTGTGGATCGCATAGAAAACGAAGAAATTGCCCACTCTCTCGTAGATATGGCCGCTAGTGGTCGTTATGTCATTGCAAGTCTCACGGCTGCCACTATTCCTGATGCGATCGCTCAACTCAAACAACTGGGAATCCCCGCCTCTCGTCTGAGTGATACCCTAATCGGTATTATAAATCAGCGTCTAGTGCGTTGTTTATGTCCGACGTGTCGTCTCTCCTACGAACTCGATAGTCGTCAACTAGGGAAATTTGGCTTAAAACCGGCTCAATGTTCCCATATTAACTTTTATAAAGCCAATGCTTTAAGCCCTACTGCCGCAGAGCAAGCGAGAGCGAAAGGCCGTCTTTGTCGTACCTGTAACGGGAAAGGCTACCGAGGACAAACGGGAATTTACGAACTATTTACCGTTACCCCTTCCCTTAAAGCCCTTATTAGCCAAAATGCCGATCCTGAGAGATTAATCGCAGTTGCTACCCAAGAAGGAATGTTACCCCTTCTCAGCAATGCGTTAACCCTTGTACAACAAGGAGAAACCACCTTAGAAGAGATTGAAACTGTCTTAGATAAAAATCTTTTGACTACACCTTCGTCTGACTCACATCCTACCTCTACCTCGGATATTTCTGTTATGAAACGGATTGAAACCATCGAACAATTGCTGTTAACATTAACCCGTGAAGTTGAACAGCTAAAACAATCTCTTGATGGATCTGAAGATGGCTCTTCTGTAACAGTCGAAGCGGTAGAGAAAGCTGCCTCTTTTCAGTCCTCTCAACAGTCATCTGTCCCTCAAAAACAGCAAGATATTCCTGAAGAGGTTAATTTGTATGAGCAAACGATCGCCTATGGTGAAACCATTGCATCATCAGATGCTTTGTATGAGGAACTTAATGATCCGGGGGATTGGGATGCGCTAAAACAGGAATTAGATCCCAATAAAGAAACCATGGCCATTAATTTTTCCGATACTGATGGTGAGAATGAGGATGAAGAAAAAATCCCTGACTTTAATCCATTTAACTCCGTTCCCGATCCTTGGTCTAGTTAAACAGTTAACCCTATAAATGTTGTTTATTTTGTAGAATGAGAATTTATGGGAATCGAGAAATTAAAACCTTATCGGGTCAATTAACCCGTCCTACCTTAGCAAAAGTCCGTGAAGCGTTATTTAATATCTGGCAATGGCAAATTGAAGGGTGTCGTTGGTTAGACTTATGTGCAGGAAGCGGTTCAATGGGGGCAGAAGCTTTATGTCGTGGGGCGAAAGAAGTGATTGCGATTGAACAAAATAGCAAAGCCTGTCAGGTGATTCGGGAAAACTGGTCAAAAGTTGCTAAGGAAGACCAAAAATTCCGTATTTTAAAAGGCAATGTCCTCCGCCGTTTAGCCGGTTTAAGGGGAGAAACCTTTGACTATATTTACTTTGATCCGCCTTATCAAAGCAAATTATATGAACCTGTTTTAGAAGTGATCGCAACCTATCAGTTATTAAGTATTGATGGAGAAATCGCTGTTGAACATGATCCTAAACAATGGGGTGGTAATGCAATCGCACCCTTAACGATTTGTCGTCAAAAACAATATGGCAACACTCAATTAACCTTTTATCAATAAATAGATAATTGATTAATGATAATTTATGAAATTAGTTAACTCAAAAAATCAATTACTGCTTCAGCCATTTCTTCTGTTCCCTGTTTATTTAATGAGGTGTCTGACTGAGGAAGGATTAATGGTTCGTTTAAAAACTGCCAATTTCCCGTAAAAAAGGTTTCTGGTGTAATAATCTGATGGTAGGCGTGATTTTTTAACCCATTGAGTAAGATTTTTCCTTCTGCAAAATCATCACGGGTGAGAGAAATAATAGGAATATCGAGACGCATTGCTTCGGAAAAGGTACTAAATCCGGGCTTAGAAATAACTCGTCCCACTAAAGGCATAAAATCAACAGGACGGTAAAAATTATCAGTGATTTTCCTTAAATTATCTAGTTCAGGAGCTTTTTGGTCAAAGGTAATAAATTGCCAGTCAGGAAACTTAGTCAGTTGTTGATAAGGAATCGCTTGTAATCCTAGACCACCAAAGGTTAAAAGGACGGTTTTTTCAGTAGGTACGGTTAAATTAAATTGTTCTCTTAGCTGACTGATACTATAACGAGGCATTCCTCCTGTTAACCCTGTATCCGTAATATTAGGAAAAATGGCCATGGGTTCGGATAGGGGAAGACGGAACAAGCGATCGCAGTACTGATAACCTTCTTGTATCCATTTAACAATATCAGAGAATTCTTCTCCCCATTCCTGATAAATAAAGTCCCAACCAAAGTTCCCCATCATCCAACAAGGAACACCTGCTTTTTGAGCAATTACTGCTGCTAAAGCTGGTATATCGCCTATCACTAAGTTAACTTTATTGGTGCGAATAAAATTAACCTCAGCAGCGATAAGAGAGGACTGTTGAGAGCGAATTTCTGCCATTTTTGCCTTTGTTGCTGCTTTATCCATTGTTAAGCTATCAGATTGAATAACACCTACATCAAAAGCACGAGGGCGATGAATAAAATCTCCTTGAATATAAGATTCTAGTAGCCAACGAGGGGCTTTCGTGACTAAAATGAGTAAAGCATCAGGATAGCGTTGTTTAATCGCAGCAGCCAGCGAGGAAATACGAACTGCATGACCAAAACCATGACCCGTAATCGCAAAATAAATAATCATTGTTAATAGGTGTTAGGTGTCAGGTGTTAGGTTTCAGGTATCAGGTTTTAGGGAAATAAGATGAAAACCTATAACCTTCATTTATAAATTCATAGTTTATAGCTCATAATTTTTCTTGACCCATAATAATTTAACCGCCATGGTAGCAAAAGCGATCGCAGCTATGGCTTTTAACAATTTGATTGGGATAACTTGTGCCATTCCTCCACCAATAATAACCCCTAAAAAACTGGCAAGAATTAAAGCAGCAATTGAACCCAAAAAGACAGCACGGGGAGATTTAGAACTCCCGCCTAATGCGATGGCAGCTAACTGACTTTTATCGCCTAACTCTGCTAAAAAGACAGTCACAAAACTTAAAGCAAAAAGTTGCAAATCCATAATTAATAACTAAGAATATCAAGAATTAATAGTGCAGTAATAAACAACAATAAAATAGCAACGGACGTATCTAATAACTGAGGTGATAACCGTTTAGCGATCCAATAACCAATCATTACACCTAATAAACTTGTGGTAATTAAAGCCATTGCTGCACCCAAGAAAACGACCCAAGGAGATTGAGATTCAGCACTAATTAATAGGGTTGCCAACTGGGTTTTATCTCCCATTTCAGCTAGAAAAATTGTTAGGAAAGTTGAACTAAAAACCGTCCAAAAACTCCAATTTGATGAAGAAACAGTGGTTTGAGACTCTTGTGAAGGAGAGGCAGCCATGAAGATAACATAATTATTCTGTAAGTTATTTCTATTTAACCTTAATTTGGGTCGTAGGAAAAGAAGGAGAGATTAAAACGGTTAACTCTAACTGTTCACTGTTCACTGTTAACTGCTAATCTTGATCCCAGATAGACTTTGCAGGTTAAGATGGCGAATCCTCAACAGTTGACAAAACTACTTCAATCAGTCCCACAATGGAATCAATGGAGAGAAGGTCATTCTAAAGACAAAATTGACCTGAGTGGGGCTAATTTGAGCAAAATGAACCTAAGAGGGGTCAATTTACAGCAGGTTAACCTGAAAAAAGCTAACTTACAAGATAGCGACCTGAGCTACGCTAACCTACAGGAAGCTAACCTGAGTCAAGCCAATCTACAAGGCTCAATTCTTAGTGGCGTGAATGGCTACAGAGCATACTTAATTCGCACTATTTTACAGCAATCTTATCTTTTCCAAGCTAATTTAATTCAATGTCAGTTAACCAAAGCAGATTTGAGTCACGCTTACCTCAAGGAAGCCAATTTAACCGATGCGAATTTAAAATCCGTCGATTTTTCTGAAGCTTATCTCAGAGATGCTAACCTTTATCGGGTAAAATTGCAAGAATCGAGGGGAATAGGGGCAGATTTAATGAGAGTAAACTTAAAAAAGGCAGATTTACGCAAAATAAATCTCAATGGAGCGAATTTAAGGGGAGCAGATTTGAGTGATGCTAACTTACAACGAGCATTATTAGAAGGAGTGAATCTGCGATCGAGTAAGCTATTTGGAACAAACTTTAGTTATGCTACTTTAACGGGTGTTACGCTGGATAATTGGCAATTAAATGATAAATCCGTTTTCTCTCAGGTGATTTGTGACTATGTTTTCCAGAAAGCAGGGGGAAAATTATAAGATATAACTTAAATTCCTCCAAATAAGAAGCGCAAAGTCCAGAAAGGAATTAAAAGCCCTAAAACTAGCCAATCTGCCCGTCTGAGGCGTAATTGATGCCAAGGGACACTATGTTCATTGGGACTGGTAAACCCCCGAACATCCATAGCAACAGCAATTTGTTCGGCACGAGTTAAGAGATTTTCCAATAAACGTTCTACCACGACTAACCAAACTCTTAATCCTTTCTTAAAGCCCAGTTTTTTCCAATTAATCGCCCTTGTGCGGATAGAACGGGTTAAATTTTGGATTTCCTCTAAAACAAGGGGAATAAAGCGCAAAGAGAGCGTTAGAGTTAACATCATTTCTGTGACAGGAAGATTTAAGCGTCGCAAGGGAGAAAAGAGATCATCTAATCCTGCGGTGATGGCTTCTGGCGCAGTGGTTAGTAAATACAAGTTACAGCTATAAATAAGGGTAAAAATGAGGGTACTAATGCGAATTCCTAAATCTAGAGAACGACGGGTGATAAATATCCTTCCTTTGTCGAGTAAGACATAATTGTAAGCTGAAGGTTGGGATAAATTTTCTAATTCCTCAATTTGTGTTTTACTATCATCACATAAAGATAAGGGTTTCCCTTCTTCTGGGCAATATTGAGGTGCAATGCCAGCACTGGGAAGACGAGCTTGGTTTGTTACTTGTAAGCCGTCGGGACTAAAAGCAGTAATGATTAAGACTAAAGTACAGAGGGTTAATAACCATCCCATTTGCTGTTTCCAAACTCTAAGGGGAATTCCAGCGAATAGGGTAATAAGAATAAGGAGAATAACTAACCCGATGCGCCATTCTGCTCTGGCTAAAAGCGGCGCAATTAAAAAGGTCATTAACCAAGTTAGTTTTACCCTAGGATCAAGGTAATGTAACCATGTAACGGGTTTTTCTAAGTACAGGCCAATGGGTAGCGATCGCAGTAAATCCATATTATTTCAGTTGATTATTTATCCATACTTTCTTGATGAAAAAAGGCACAACATTATCCTTTTAAATACTGTTATAGCAAAGAAAGGATTCTCTCTGCTACATACTTCTAGCAAAATAAATTTTAGGAACGGATAGCATAAACTAGCCCTACGTTGGTACTGCGTGGAAGACGAGAAAAGGAAATGAAGCCTGCTTCTTTTAACTGCTTTTCTAAGACATCTGGGCCTTTTCTGTGCCATTCCATCATAATAATTTTAATCTTTTCTAATTGATGGGCTTTCGTTAAAGCTTCAAAAATGGCATACTCGCTACCTTCGCAGTCAATTTTAGCCACGATTTCTGCATCAGGATAGGTTTTTGTTAAAGACTCAATAATACCATTAATGGATTTTAACAGCATTTCTTCTTTAACAATCGTTGCTGTTTTTGCTTGAAACTTAGGGTCAATCCCTTCAACTCCCACACTAGCCTTTACGTTATAGTCATATTCAACTGTTATGGTTTTTTCTTCTCCATCAATTCCATAGTCAAAGGGAGTTATTTTCTCACTCAGTTGAGGATTAAGTTGGATATTTTCTACCGCTTGCTGATAGGTACTTTTGAAGGGTTCATATCCCCAAACACCTTGTACGTTAGGGTAATTAGCAAAATATAAACTCGCAATTCCAACATTCATCCCAATATCAAGGACAACGATAGGCTTCTCATAAACGAAATTATAAACCCCTAAAATAAAAACTTCGTAAACAACATCAATATCTTGAGCATTTTCTACGGTCATTTTTACCTGATCAATGTCGATAACAATTCTTTCTTGATCATCTAGAAATATCTTCGTATTCTCAATTTTTTGGATTGCTTTAATTGCATTGAGAGTTTTAGACTGCAACAAAAACGAATGTTTGTTTTTATCCAAGTATAAACTCAAGGGTTTAAACAAAAGACGCTGGCGAGTTGCATCAAATTCGACGTGACTAGGGCTAATTTGATGTTTGACCAACATTTCACTCCAGTCTGGGTCATTTATGTGAGAAAAACTTCTCACAGCTTGGTATTTTTGATGGGCTTGATCTAACTTTTCGTATATCATAAAATTACCTCAATACTAATTACGCTAAAAATAAGGTAAGTGCCATCGTACCCCAAGTTGCCGATTTTGGAAACTTACACCTACTAACTTAATTAGTAATTTCACTATTAAACTCATTAAATGATCGCCGTTTTAATTCTACCGACTCCGAACGAGGCAATAAATCAAAGACTTTTCGTAAAACATCGTCCATTCTTTCATAAGCAACTTGTCCATAATCATCAAAAACAATCTTGCCTTGTTGATCTAAAATAACCGTTTGGGGAATCGCTTTTTGATTGTAATAATAGCCCACTTCATTTTTATCATAAGTATCTTTCCAAGGAATAGAATCAATACTGACTGGAATAATCGTGGCAGCCCGTCCATAAAACTCTTGTAAACGGGAGACAACAATGGCATACTGCTTACAATCTCTGCTATCGTCCGCATAATAAACGATAATCGCTGGCCGTTCTCGATTTAAAGAGTCTTTTAAAGTAATCTTAGAAGGAACAAGAGAACCATTCCCCGCATAAACAACGAAAATATTACCATCAAGGCGATCGTCATCAATGCTGGCGAATGCAGGGGATATACAAGCCATAAAGCTCAAAAAAACGAGACATATAATTAAAATTCTCTGGATAAATGAATGGCGTTTACTTAGTTTAACTCTCATCAATAATTGACCTAATTTAATAAAGAACTTAGTTACAATGAAGGACTATGAAATGGTAAATGATTTCAAATGACTGATAATCAAACCCAAGCAAAATCAAAAACTCGATCTTTGCCGATCCAACCTCAATTTCTCCATAGCTATTATGCTATTTTAGGGGTTCATCCGTCAGCATCTGTCATGGAAATTCGGCAAGCCTATCGCAAGCTGAGTAAACAATACCATCCTGACACGACCCATCTCCCATCTGAGATAGCAACGGTGAAATTTCAGCAACTCAACGAAGCTTACGGGATACTCAGTAACCCAGAGCGACGATCGCTGTATGATTTGGAGATAGGCTATTCTCGCTACAATGTGATTCAACCTCGGCCGTCTCTTCATCATGCTGACTCGGCCTATGATAACCGAAGTGCGTATCTAGATCCGAGCGATCGCCCTTTGTCATCGGGCGAAATTTTCGCCTTAATCCTACTCGCTTTAACCTTTGGGGGTTGCTTGCTTTTAGTCTTAATTCTCGCTATGGTACGAGGAGAAACGGTCACACTCGATTTAGCTATTTTTGTAACGATTAACTATGGTTTTGCCTGCTGCGGATACCCCACTTTATAATCATCCCCTTCCCACCATTGAACAATGGTTAAATAAATTGGGGTGTCAGCAAGATCCCCAAAATCTTAATATTTGGACGATTAAAAAATCGAATTGGCAAGCAGAAATTGTTCTTGATGTGGAAGAAATTCTTGTTTGTTATCTTAATGCAGCCCCAGATGGCAGTGATATTCGTCGGGCGTTTAAATATTCTCTTAGTCGCCAAGATGTGGAAGATGCAGTCTTTTCGGGTCCTTAAATGATTACTAATTCTTGATTTTTAATGGCTTTGGATTATTATAAAATTCTTGAAATTAGTCCCCATGCCACTTTACTGGAGATTAAAAGGGCTTATCGTAAGTTAGCCCGTCAATATCATCCTGATCTTAATCCCGATGATCCAACAGCGAGGGAAAAGTTTCAAGCAGTTTCAGCGGCCTATGAAGTACTAAGAGATGCTAAAAAACGCACTGAATACGATCAACAGTCACAAACTTATCAAACTCATTCTTATTCCTCTCAAGCCTCTCCCGCTTCTCCCTTAACCGCACAAGATTATTATGAATTGGGACTCAAAAAAATGGCCAAGCGTCAATATATCGCAGCCGTTAAAGACTATACCCAAGCCATTGCAATACAACCAAATTTTTTAACTGCTTATCTTCAACGGTGTGAAGCTTATTTTTATCTGCGGTTTTATCCTGAAGTGTTAGAAGATTGTTATCAAGTTTTAAGCCGCGATCGCAAACAATGGCAAGCCTATTATTATCAAGGGAGAGTTCGTCAAAAATTAGGTTATTTAAAAGCGGCAGTTGAAGCTTATACTAAAGCGATTATTATTAACACTCAAAAGGCGGATCTTTATTATTATCGGGGGTTAACCCATCAAGAACTTAATCGTAGGAAATTAGCACGACAAGATTTTATTACGGCGGCTAACTTATATAAAAAACAGCAGAATAAACAGGGATATCGCCAAGCATTGCGGCATAAAAGAGATTTAGAACCAATGGGATTTATCATTAAAGTTTTAGATATTTCTGAGGCGGTTCAGCTTTTTAAAGTGATTGTTTGCACGATTTTTCAGGTTTCCTTAAATCCGAGTGGAGAGATATTACCAATTTTTAGCCAGTTGAATTTTTATCAAAAGGTAAGTATTGGTGTTTTTTATGGATTAATGGCTGAAGTTCTAGCAGCGATCACTTTACCGAATACCCAATGGTTAGGAATTGTGATATGGGGATTGTTACTTATTGAGTTATTAATTATTAATTGTCAAACTTATCGCCGTTTTAATAGTTTAGCGACGCTCTTTTTAGCTGGACTGGCTTCTTTATCTTTAAGTTTTCTGTTAACTGTTTATACTTATTTATCTTATTTTCCTCAAGTTCTTGGTGTTGGCTTATTAATTTTTATTAGTACCAGTAGCTTTTTAATCCTATATTGTGGATTGACTCAGCTTTTAAATATTTCTGAACAGAAATCAACCTATTTAATGCCTATTATACTTCTTTCTCTTTGGGGAGCTTATCACTTTTCTGAAAATTATCAAAGTTTCTAAAGCTAAAAACACTTTGACAGTTTTTCTTTTTGTTTGGGCTTCCAATCTTCTTTAATTGCTCATCATTTTATTTCTTAATTACAACTTCTCAGTTATTTTAAAATTCCTTCAATCTCTTCAACCTCTTCAGGTGTAAGCTCAAACTCAAAGATTTGTAGATCCGCTTTCATATGTTGTTGATTCGTCGTACCATTAAGCGGAGCAATCCCAATCTGAGTCAAAAAGCGGTACATAATCTGCGCTTCACTCACCTTATACCGTCTTGCCAAATCAAAAAAGGTCTGAGAACCTAGTAAATGTGGGTTAGCCGTAAGACTCCAAAAGCTTTGGTAAATAATGCCCTGTTCTCTACACCATGCACGAAGTTCCTTGTCGTAGTTAGTCTGATTGCAGAATCGATTCTGAACAATCGCAGGTTTAATTTTAGCATCAGCAAAAAGACGCTTAAGGGACGGTAATTCATAACAGTTACTAATTCCCAACTGTCCCACTTCACCTCGATTATAGATACTTTCCATCGTCCTCCACGCCTTTAAAAGATCAGCATGAGGAAAAATAGGCGAGTGAAGCAAATAGGAGTCGATAAAGTGGGTACGAAGATTGGACTTAGATACCTCAAATGAGGCTGTAATCTGTTCTTTAATGGGCAAATTAGCATCATACGGGATATTATCGGGGTTTTGTCCATCAACGGGGGTAAATTTGGTCTGAAGAAAGAGATTTTCTCGTTTGATCTCAAGACGCTCAATCGCAGCACCCACTAGGGATTCCTCATAGTGCTTTGGTTGACAAGCGGTATCAATTCCTCGAAATCCCGTTTGAAGAGCTAACGCTACTAAATCATCGGTATTTTCTTTTTTCCAAGCTGTACCGTAGAGGATAACAGGCATCTTGAGTCCTGCTAAGGTGGTAAAATAGGGACAATTACTATCGTTTTTCATGTTTAATCTTTTAATTTATTGAAATGGTAGCATAAATTAGTGATTTTTAGAGACAGACTAAGACTTAAAATATTTTTCTTTAGCAATTTTAAACGTATTTCTCATAACCTGTTGAATTTTATCAGGATCAGGCTTTTTACCCCCCATTAAATCCCCAAAATAAACACAACTTCCCTCACCTAATGCTGCGGTGTAAGCTGCTGCCCACGAAGCGGCCACAACACTCCCCAACCCCGGTATAAATTTAATCAATTCTCTTCCTAATGCTTGGGCTAAAAACCCGCCTGCGATCGCACTTACCACCCCTCCTGCTTGGGAAGGGCTAAGGGTTTGACCATAGAGTTGCCCTAATACGCCTACCATTGATACTTGTAAGGTCGTTAACACGGGCATAGTGGCAAAGGGCAAGGGAACAGCCGCTAATGTCCCTGCCATCACCGAAAAAGCGATAATATAGCGTCGGGCTACGTCCCGATAAAGACTGCCTAATTTTTCCTCTACTTTCCCCTCCAATAGCTGATAAATGGCTTTTGCTTCTGCTTCGGGGAGTAAATCGGCTAAATTATCTCTTAGGGCTTCTAAGCCGTAAAAAACAGGGGTATAACCGTCTTCTGCTAGGGTAAAGTCAATGAGAACACTGCGATCGCATAGGGGTTGAAATCCGTCGCTTAGGGCGGTAAATGCTCGTTGTACGTCCTCTGAATTGGGAGGATAGGGAGGATGATTGTCTAAATCGGGTGGATAAACTTCGTGAAGACAGGTCACAGCTAATAAACAGGGAATATTAGGATATTTTTGCCGTAACTGCTCACTAATTTGTTTTAGGGTATCGGTGGCAAAATCATTGATTTTAACGGTTAAAATTAAGATTTTTGCATGGTGGGTTTCATCTTCTAAATTACTCATTAATTCTTCAATCAATTGCTCTGTATTTTGATTAACATCTCCTAGTCCTACTGTGTCGGTAAAAATTAAGAGGGGTAAATCATCGGAGGGATAGGCATAGCGTTCGGTATTCTGAGTATGGGGACGAAAGCCTTGCCCTACAATTTCCTCAGAAACCCCAGTTAATCCTCGAACAATAGAACTTTTACCTGCTTGGGGTTTACCAATTAAAATGACTTCTGTGGTGGGCAATTCAGCGCGGACGGTTTCTAATATTTCTGCGAGTTGTTCATCACTAACGGCAAACCAATTGACAAAGGTTTGGCTAATTTTATTAAAGGATAAAAAATTCGTGAGTTTTTGGCCACTTTTTTGCAAATTTTCTTTGAAATGTCCTAATAATTGTTTAGGTTTTCCTAACTTGGTTTTCTTATCTTCAGTAACTGATTTAGTCTCAGTCTCAGGGGAAGACTTAGGAGAGGTAGGGGTTTTTGACATAGGAAAAGCAAGTAACATTTACCTTACTATTTTAACGTTAGTTTTCTACAAAACTTAGGGGCTTACGAGGGTAGGTTTTTTGCAAATAACTAAAAAGTGAGGAGTAGGGAAATATAAAGAAATAGGGATAATTTCTGAACTCCTGAACTTTTACCTTTAACTTTTAATCGCTTTATAACGTTGTTTAAATTCTCGTTGCTGAATTTTATGATCAACAATGGGTTGAGGATAGCCACACTGATGACAGTCTAAACTAGGAATTTTTCCAGTTACTAAATATTCTGTATCAAGGGAACTTAATTCAGGCAACCAGCGACGAATATATTCAGCTTCGGGATCAAATTTCTGTGCTTGACTCGCAGGGTTAAAAATTCTTAAGGGTTTAGGATCCATTCCACTCGATGCACTCCATTGCCATCCCCCATTATTAGACGCTAAATCTCCATCAATAAGATGCTGCATAAAATATTTTTCTCCCCATTGCCAATTAATGATTAAATCTTTAGTTAAAAAACTAGCAACAATCATTCGACAACGGTTGTGCATCCATCCTGTTTCATTTAACTGACGCATGGCTGCATCTACGATAGGATAACCTGTTTTTCCCTCACACCATGCTCGAAAATATGCCTCATTATTGTCCCAAATAAAGTTGTTAAATTCCGCTCGATAGGGGCCTTCTGCTAACTCAGGAAAAAAGTAGAGACAATGTTGATAAAATTCACGCCATGCTAATTCTTGGTGCCATGTTTTAATATTATTGGTCACTTCATCACTTCGACTATTTTCTAGTGCATTTAGTGTAGCTTGCCATAAGGTTCTAATGCCAATTGTACCAAATTTTAAGGCAGGGCTTAAACGAGATGTTCCATCTATTTCTGGAAAATTTCTTTGTTCTTGATAGTTATAAATAGCGGATTTTACAAATTGGTCTAATTGTTCTTTTGCAGCTTTTTCTCCTGCATCAATGAGTAAGGGAATGTCACAACTAAACCCTAGTTTTTCTAAAGTAGGTAAGGAAATTAGTTGACAAGTTTTTGCTTGTTCTAATTGTTGTTTTGTGAGTCCTTCTAATTTGAGAGGTGTTTTAGCGATCGCTGCTTTAGTTTTTTGACTCCAATTCTTCCAAAATGGCGTATAAACTTTGTAAGGTTCATCAGAGGTTTTGGTCTTAATTTCTCCCGGAGAATGAAGCAATTGATCCCAAAAAGTTTGATAGCTGATTTCCTTTTCTTCTAAAGCATTAATGACGCTTTGATCTCGTTCTTTGGCGTAAGGTTCAACATCTAAATTCCAAAAAACTTCTCCTTTAATTTGGTCTGCGAGTTGAGGAATAACTTGCTCTGGTTTTCCTTGTAAAATCAGTAAGTTACTGCCTAATTTTTGATAACTTTGTTGTAAATATTTCAAAGATTCTAATAAGTATTTTACTCGAACAGGAGCAATATCGTCCTTAGTTAAGATAGCAGAATCAAAGCAAAAAAGTCCAACAATTTTTGAAGTTTTCTGATAGGCATTTTCCAATCCAATATTATCAGAAATGCGTAAGTCTCGTCGATGCCAAAATAGGATTAACATAATAAATTATGAATTATAAATTATTAATTTTAAAGAACTGCTAACTGTTGACTGTTTACTGTTTACTATTAACTGTTTCCAGCCAAAGTTTAACCATAAAATAGCTGGTAATCGTTTTTGAATCAATTCCTTGTTCTTGAAAAATCGCTGCTTCAAATTCAGCAAAACTCATTAAAATAACCTCAATATCTTCATCTTCATCTTGTTGGGGAGGTGTGGCTAATTTCTCTAAATCTTGTGCCACAAAGACATAAATATATTCATCAGAATAACCGGGTGCAAGGGGGAATTTTCCTAAATCATGCCATTGATTTCCTTTATAACCTGTTTCTTCTTGTAATTCCCGTTTAATCGTATCTGCTGGATCTTCATTTAATTCTATCGTCCCTGCTGGAAATTCTAACAAACGACCTTCTACTGCAAAGCGATATTGACGCACTAAAATTAATTGGTTATCTGAAGTAATAGGAACCGCTAATGCACCACCCGGATGACGAATACATTCCCAATTTCCTGTCGCACCATTAGGTAATTTTAGGGTGTTTACATCAAAGTCAAATTTCCGACCTTTATAAAAAAGACGGTTTTCTAGAATGGTTGGGGGTTCATTTTCAAAAGACATGGATTGAATGAAGTAGGAAGTGTAATTTATAGTTGAGGATTCTAACCGCCAACTAAAATTAAGTTAATTGGATCTCTATACTATTCTAAATCAGAGCAGACTTTACTTACTTTTCCTGACTAATTTTTACTTTTTATTTATATTTTACCTTAGTTAAGGGAATTATCCACCCCAACATAAGGATACCAAAAACAGGATTCGTTTCAGGGGTTTGTTGTGGCACTTCTAAAACATCACTGATACCATAAACAGAGCGAACATTGTTCACCGTAATGGGTGAACCATTTTCAATCCACTGCGTATTAGTCGAGTTAACAAACCCGAACGAAGAACGGTCATTGGAACCCAGAGGATTTCCAGTTTTAGTTCCATCTGTTTGTGTTCCCGTCCAAGAAACAACATTGGGTCTTTCTGCCCCTTGTTCTGTATTATTAATAGGTGAATTGATCGAACCATCCCAAAAATCGCCATAATCCTCAGCTACTAATTCATTAGGAGTCCCATTAGGCGTTACTAAATAAATGGGAATATCACTAATATTGATGGCTGTATTGGTGTTAGAAATTGCATCCACATTGTCAGTAGAAACAATTGCAAACCAACTTGTATTAAGATTCGTTAGTTCATTATTAGCCAGACTAATTCTCTGACTGACAAAATCATTATAAGTGTCAATGTTATCACTTATTGCTGAAGTTGTACTACTGGTTAAAAAGACTAGGCGATATTTATCTCCTGAGTTAAGATTCTCAGGAATAATACTAACAGAGGCTGCTTTGGATACAGCAGGAACAATTGTAGCGGTGATGGCTAATAATGTGGGCAGTAATAACTTGTTCATATCACTAAAGTAGCTATCAGATTATTATGATTTCTACTCAATTGTACAATCGGTACTCATAAGCTTTCGTTATTTAATCATAGATTAACAATTGGTTTTGGGCGGTTATTAGAATTCAATGTGTGTTAATATTAATGTAAAGATAATTTACAAACACTTGATTTTTTACATTGATTGTCCCCCATGATAAATAAATATAATGGCTGGTCATTAAACCAAAGAGATCCCCAATTCATTGAACAGTTAATGCCTTTCTTTGAATGGTTTTATAAATATTACTTTAGAGTAACAACTGAGGGATGGGAGCAAATTCCCACGGATAAACAGGTTATGTTAGTTGGGTCCCATAACGGAGGATTAGCATCACCCGATACAACCATGATGTTTTATGATTGGGTTGGCCATTTTGGCAGTGAACGTCCCTTATACGGGCTAATGCACCCTTATGTTTGGAATGCTGATCCTAGGTTAGCAGCAATGGTAGTTAAAGCGGGTGCAGTTCGCGCTCATCCCAAAATGGCGATCGCTGCCCTTGAACAAGGCTCTAATGTATTAGTCTATCCGGGAGGGGCGGTAGATGTGTTTCGTCCCCATTATCAACGGGAGAAAATTGAATTTAATAATAATAAAGCCTTTGTTAAGTTAGCTTTACGCTACAATGTCCCCATTATTCCCCTTATTTCTGTTGGTTCGCACGATACGTTATTTGTGATCGAAAATGTTTATCCCCTTGTGAAGCAACTACACGAATGGGGGGTGTTTCCATGGTTGTATGACTTAGATCCCGTTGTTTTCCCGATTTACTTGGGTCTTCCCTGGATTATTAGCATTGGTCCCCTTCCTAATATCCCCTTACCGATACAGATTCATACAAAAGTAGGTCAACCAATAACATTTGAACGGTATGGAAGAGACGCAGCAAGCGATCGCACCTACGTTACTGACTGTTATAACCAAGTGGTTCAACAAATGCAGCAAGCGTTAACGGCTTTATACCGTTTAAGAAGCTGGGGAGTAGGGAGTAGGGAGTAGGGAGTTGGGAGAGAGTTTGAGGATTTGTACTAAAATACCCCAGACCTAGTTTAAATGCGTTTTAGCTTATTATTGCGGTTAGTGTTGATTTTTATAAAGTAAAGTGCTTAACATTTTTCTAAGCTTGAAACAGGCGTCACAGCTTACTTCTGTCCTTTGCCCTGTGTGTAGTACTATAGATATTTTTGGATAAACCTGTCATTGTGTCGAGATAAGTGTATCCTATGGGGTGAGGTAAGATTTTAAGTATTGTGTTTGGTGTGAGGAGAATTAATCATGGTATCTTCCTTAGAAAGAAATGGCAAGCTCCGTTCCCTATCATCCCCTAATTTGTTGGGAACAGGCTTAGATTTACCCCCAACCCCCCTTTTTGGAACAGATGGTATTCGGGGTAAAGCCGGACAATTATTAACCGCTCCCTTTGCCTTACAATTAGGCTTCTGGGCAGGAATAGCCTTTAAAAAAGCAGCGTCTTCTACAGGTACAGTCGTTATTGGGCAAGATTCTCGTAACTCTAGCGATATGTTAGCCATGTCCATCGCTGCGGGTTTAACCTCTGCAGGGTTAGATGTATGGTACTTAGGGCTTTGTCCTACTCCCTGCGTTGCCCACCTGACACGAAATCATGCAGCGATTGGGGGAATTATGATTTCTGCTAGTCATAACCCCCCTGAAGACAACGGAATTAAGTTTTTTAACCAAGACGGGCTAAAATTCTCTGCTATAGATGCCCAACCCATTGAAGCTGGACTCAGAGGACAAATAGGAATCCCCGAAAAATTGACAACTTTCGGGAAATCTCAGCCTCGTCAAGAAATGGTCGAGACTTATAAGCAATTTTTACACCAAAAGTTGCCCCAAAATACTCATTTTAAAGGATTACGCATCGTTCTAGATTTAGCGTGGGGGGCGGCGGCTCAAATTGCCCCGCTTATTTTCCGTGAATTAGGCGCAGACGTAATCAGTCTTCACGATGAACCGAATGGCGATCGCATCAATGTTAATTGTGGCTCAACTCACCTAGAAAAGCTACAGCAAGCGGTGATTGAATATGAAGCCGATATGGGCTTTGCCTTCGATGGAGATGCTGATCGAGTGATGGGGATAGATAATCAAGGCAGAATCGTTGATGGAGATTATATTCTCTATTTTTGGGGTAAAATTCTTAAAGAACGTCAACAGTTACCCAATGATTTAATTATTGGTACAGTGATGGCTAATTTAGGCTTTGAACGGGCATGGCAACAATTAGGGGGGCAATTGATTCGTACCTCTGTCGGTGACCAGCACGTTCAAGCGCAAATGTGGACAACTGGGGCAATGTTAGGGGGTGAACAGTCAGGACATATTCTCTGTCACCACCACAGTTACTCAGGGGATGGCTTACAAACCGCCTTACATTTGACCACCCTTGTTCAAGAAGCGAATTGTTCTCTATCGGAACTCATTGAGCAAAGTTTTCAGCCCTATCCCCAAATTTTACGCAATGTACGGGTCGAAGATACCCATCGTCGCCGCCATTGGCAAGCCTGTGATCCCCTGCAAACAGCGATCGCTCAAGCAGAGTCAGCCATGGGAGATCAAGGTCGTATTTTAGTCCGTCCATCTGGGACTGAACCGCTTATTCGGGTAATGGTGGAGTCAGCGAGTCAGTCTGCGGCTGATTATTGGGTTGATCACTTGGTTAAGGTGGTAGAAACTTATTTAGCTGCTTAGGGAAGGTATGAGGTGTGAGGTTGAGGTCTGAGGTAAAAAGTTGTATCTTTTTTTAAAGTCTAGAACCTGACACCTGACACCTAATTCTTATCTCTTAATCCAATAAACCCCACCATATTAATCACTGCTCACTGCTCTGTGATGACTGTTCACTTAAATCACTGACTCGAACCGCTTCTAACAAACGAGAATAATAAAATCGGGTACTGGTCATGGCTTTGCGCTCAATCTTAAAACCATTTTCTTGTAAAATCCGTAAAATATCTGCTTCTTTGTGTTGATAGGCACGAGTCGTTTTACTAGGGCCAGGGAAAAATTCTCCAACTTTCTTGAGAAGGAATAATAAACAGGTCTTAGGCGCAAAACTCAAAATGAGTCGGTTTTCCGCTAGAGACGCTAAATGTTTAATCATTTCCTCCGTTTCTGCATCAGGATAATGAATAAGAACATCAAGACAGATGACCGTATGATAACTTCCTTCGAGTGCTTCTAAATCTTGAACCGCAAATTGTACATTCTCAGGGGTTTCTAAAGCTTTATTAGCCCGTTCTTGGGCTTCGGATACCATTTTTTCGGAAATATCACTGGCCTTGACCGTTGCACCTTCTTTTGCTAAAGGAATACTCAAGCTACCCACTCCACAACCCGCATCACAGATGGTTAACTGTTCTAGATTACCATCGTCTTGTAACCATCCTAAAACGGTATCAATGGTTTGCTGATGACCAATGCGAATGTCCTTTTGAACCTTATTAACCTCTCCATCACCATAAATTCTGCGCCAACGGTCAAATCCTGTGGCGTTAAAGTAGTCTTTGACAATAGTTTTATCGTCTAGTTGGGTTTTATCTTGTAGTTGGGTCATTTGAGATGAATGTTGTTGCAGCAGTTAGCAGTTACTGTATAACTTTACCATGTTCGGGATGGGCAAGTTATCACCAATTGCTCTTAGAAATTAAGAAAAACCGAATGATTAACCGATGCAGCTAAACCCTGTCGCTATAATGAAGCGATCCTTATTATAAGCCTGTGATCTATGTACGAAAAACTAACCCCTCCGACCATTGGTTCTAAAATTACCTTTAAAGATGGTAAACCCATTGTCCCAGATGACCCCATTATTCCCTTCATTCGGGGCGATGGAACGGGGGTTGATATTTGGCCAGCCACTCAAAAAGTCATCGACGCAGCAGTAGAAACTGCCTACACAGGAAAACGCAAAATTAACTGGTTTAAGATATATGCAGGGGACGAAGCCTGTGATGTTTATGGAACGTACCAATATCTCCCCCAAGATACTTTAACCGCTATTAAAGAATATGGTGTTGCCATCAAAGGACCGTTAACCACACCCATTGGTGGGGGAATTCGTTCTTTAAACGTTGCCCTACGGCAAATTTTCACCCTTTACGCCTGTGTTCGTCCCTGTCGCTACTATCCCGGAACGCCTTCTCCCCATAAAAGTCCAGAGAAGCTTAATGTAATTGTTTATCGGGAAAACACAGAGGATATTTATTTAGGAATTGAGTGGAAAGAAGGTTCAGTTATTGCCAATAAACTGATTAGTTATCTTAATACAGATTTGATTCCTGCTACCCCCGAACATGGTAATAAACAAATTCCTTTCGACTCAGGAATTGGAATTAAACCCATTAGTAAAACAGGATCACAACGATTAGTTCGTCGTGCCATTGAACACGCCCTAACCCTTCCTAAAGAGAAGCAACAAGTGACCCTTGTTCATAAAGGGAACATTATGAAATATACTGAGGGTGCTTTTCGAGATTGGGGCTATGAATTGGCAACTACTGCCTTTCGAGATGTTTGCATTACAGAACGGGAATCGTGGATTTTAAGCAATAAAGAAGACAATCCTGATATTAGCATCGAAGATAATGCCCGTAAAGTTGAACCCGGCTACGATGCTTTAACCCCAGAGAAAAAAGAAGATGCTTGTACAGAAGTTCAAGGCGTATTAGATGCCATTTGGGACAGTCACGGTAATGGTAAATGGAAAGATAAGATTATGGTCAATGACCGCATTGCTGATAGCATTTTCCAACAAATTCAAACCCGTCCTGATGAATATTCTATCCTTGCAACAATGAATCTTAATGGAGATTATTTATCTGATGCAGCAGCGGCCATTGTTGGTGGATTAGGAATGGGGCCAGGAGCTAATATTGGGGATGATGCAGCCATCTTTGAAGCGACCCATGGAACTGCCCCCAAACACGCAGGTTTAGACCGTATTAACCCCGGTTCAGTTATTTTATCTGGGGTTATGATGTTAGAGTATATGGGATGGCAAGAAGCGGCGGATTTAATTAAAAAAGGAATTGGGGCGGCCATTGCCAATCGTGAGGTAACATACGATTTAGCGCGGTTAATGACCCCTCGTGTTGAACCCCCTTTAAAATGTTCTGAATTTGCTCAGGCAATTATTAATCATTTTGGTGATTAAATTAGGCTTATAGGGTAGGCTTAGCCTACTCTTGCAATTCAATCCCTAATTCTTTTAACTTAGCTTTAATTTCTGCTAATTCTTGCTGTGCAACTTCTTTTTGTTGACGTTCCTCTGCTTCCCGTTGCAAAGCCAATTCTTTCTCTTGACGTTCTTCTGCTTCTCGTTGTAAAGCTAATGCTTCGCGTTGCCAAGCTAATTACTTCTCTTGACGTTCTTGAATGGTAGATTCTTGAGGTTTTAGGACTAATTCTCCATCGGAGGTAAAATATCTTAACTGTTCTTCATAAATTCCCAAATATAATCCTAATTCCTGACTCCATAACCATCCTTGTTCATTGGGTTCAATGGATTGATATTTCTGGTTGATTAAAGTAAACCCTGCAAACTCCAAAGTATAACTGAACTTCCCCCATACGTTTAAACTATGATCGTTCAAAAGCCTTATCTAGTCAGAGGTGTAGCCTTTAAGTCCTCACAATGTAGCCATGTAAATTGTAATATTTTTTAATAGACAAGCAGGAGAGGTTTAGGTTAAAATAGTAGTCATGTATATAGAAAGAGTTCCTAATCGTAATTCCCCTCCTGCTGTCCTTCTTCGTGAGTCCT
>JBFRWB010000100.1:0-16335 GCA_051439375.1 Microcystaceae cyanobacterium | reverse complement strand
GTAACATTAACAAAGTCAGCAGCCATTAAATCCGTCGGATTAACACCAGTTAGAATCGCTAAAGCTTGACTATCAGAACTGATTAAGGTGTCTGATGTTCCTGAAGTTGTGATGTCTAATGAACCATAGCTCAGGGTATCCAGAAGACCGATTTTGTCCGTCTCAACTTCAAAGTTATTAATCGTATCTATCCCACTATGGGAAGGATTAATCACAAACAGATCCATTTCTGAAGTTCCTAGTAACTCGTCGCTGCCATTTGTTCCTGTAATGCGGTTAACATCATTAATTTCTATTTGACGGAATTGGCTATCACTAGCACTATTACTATCATCATCATTGGCAAAAGTGAGATAGTTCTGCACTGAATCAATTTGATAATAATCGCTTAAACTAATAGTAAAGCGTTGCCAATTGCCTACATCAGTGTAGGTAAAGTCTTGGTTTCCAAAGTCTTGAGTGCCGTAAAGTTTGAAGAAACGTCGATCAAGTTTGGTATTATTATCTAAACCAATTCCTTGAATTTCTCCTTGTTGTTCGCTCTTGAATTCAAAGGTTAAAAGACTATCAGCCGTAATAGTATAGGATAAGTCTAAGGCTTTCCAGTTATTACCTGCTAAGTTAATCGTTGTAGAATCAGAAAAGAGCCAACTTCCACTACTATCTTGTCGTGTACCACCGTAGGATTGAACATCTTGAGCTTCATAGGTTTGAGTGCTATCGTTAACCGTTACCTCAAAGCTATTAGAAGGCTCAGTATAAGATAGTTTGATGTTACGGAATTGGCTATCACTAGCACTGTTACTATCATCATCATTGGCAAAAGTGAGATGGTTCTGCACTGAACCCATTTGATAATAATCGCTTAAATTGATGGTAAAGCGTTGCCAATTGCCTACATCGGTGTAGGTAAAGTCTTGATTGCCAAAGTCTTGAGTGCCGTAAAGTTGGAAGAACTGTTGATCAAGTTTTGTATTATTGTCTAAACCAATTCCTTGAATTTCTCCTTGTTGCTCACTCTTGAATTCAAAGGTTAATGTACTATCAGTGGTAATAGTATGGGTCAAGTTTAAGGCTTTCCAGTTATTGCCTGTCAACTCAAGCGTATTGCCATCATAAAATTGATCAGTTCCAGTCAAGTCTTGATTGTGGCCATAGGAAAGTAGGTCTTCTGGTTGGTAGGTAATTGAATTATTATCGACGGTGATACTTAATTCAGCAACATCACTCACATTAATGGTGAAAGCTTTGTCATAAGTATTGCCATCTAAGTCGGTGGTTTGCACTCGAATACTGTAGGTATCTTGGGTTTCGTAGTCAAAGACGGCGTTAGCTTTTAAGGCATTTCCATCAATGGTAAATAGGTTATTATCGGTGTCCCCATCTCCTGAAACAAAGCTATAGGTAAAAGCATCATTAGAGTAGGGATCTACCGTGGTTAAACTACCAATTACCGTGTCAATTGGTGTATTTTCATCAAGGGTATTGTGAGAAAGATTGATATCAGTGGGGGCTACATTAGAAGGGGTAAAATCATTGACATCTAGAATTTTCAGTCCTCCACCACTATCAACGATATAAGCAGTGTTCCCTACCACTTCCACATCATAAGCATAACGACTGGTATCATAGCTACCAATGAGAGTAGGAGCAGAGGGAGTCGTAATATCAATTATTTTCAGTCCCCCACTACTGTCAGCGACATAAGCGGTGTTTCCTACGACTTCCACATCATAAGCATAACCACTGGTATCATAGCTACCAATAAGCGTGGGAGCAGAAGAGGTCGTTATATCAATTATTTGCAGTCCCCCACTACTGTCAGCGACATAAGCGGTGTTTCCTACCACTTCCACATCATAAGCATAACCACTGGTATTATAACGGCCAATGAGAGTGGGAGCAGAGGGAGTCGTAATATCAATTATTTGCAGTCCACCATAGCCATCAGCAACATAAGCAGTGTTCCCCACGACTTCCACATCTTTTGCATAGCCACTGGTATCGGTATCATAGCTACCAACGAAAGTGGGAGCAGAAGAGGTCGTTATGTCAATGATTTGCAGTCCTGAAGAACTATCAGCGACATAAGCAGTGTTTCCTACCACTTCCACATCTTTTGCAGAGCCACTGGTATCATACCTACCAACGAAAGTGGGAGCAGAGGGAGTCGTTATATCAATTATTTTCAGTCCATCATCGTCATCAGCAACATAAGCAGTGTTCCCCACGACTTCCACATCATAAGCATAGCCACTGGTATCATAACTACCAATAAGAGTGGGAGCAGAAGAGGTCGTTATATCTATTATTTGCAGTCCATCATCGTCATCAGCAACATAAGCAGTGTTCCCTACCACTTCCACATCATAAGCATAGCCACTGGTATCATAGCTACCAATGAGAGTGGGGATACCTATGACATTAATGGTGAAGGCTTCTGTATAAGTATTACCATCTAAATCGGTGGTTTGTACTCGAATACTGTAGGTATCTTGGGTTGCGTAGTCAAGGACGGCGTTAGCTTTTAAGACATTTCCATCAATAGTAAATAGGTCATTGTCGGTGTCTCCATCTCCTGAAACTAAGCTATAAGTAAAACTGTCTCCTTCACCTATATTGGGATCAATTGTAGATAAGTTGCCGATTATTGTGCCGATGGCTTGATTTTCATCAATGACGTTGTTAGAAAGGGCAATATCAGTGGGAGCTACATTATCGGTCACATTAATAGTCAATGCTTTGTCATAGGTATTGCCATCTAAGTCGGTGGTTTGCACCCGAATACTGTAGGTATCTTGGGTTTCGTAGTCGAAGATAGCGTTAGCTTTTAAGGCATTTCCATCAATGGTAAATAGGTTATTATCGGTGTCCCCATCTCCTGAAACAAAGCTATAGGTAAAAGCATCATTAGAGTAGGGATCTACCGTGATTAAACTACCAATCACCGTACCAATTGATGCATTTTCGGTAATCGTATTCTGTGAAAGATTGATATCAGTGGGAGCCACATTAGAAGGGGTAAAATCTTTGACATCTATTATTTGCAGTCCTCCACGCCCATCAGCGACATAAGCAGTGTTCCCCACCACTTCCACATCCTCTGCCCGGCCACTGGTATCATAACTACCAACGAAAGTGGGAGCAGAAGAAGTCGTTATATCTATTATTTGCAGATCAAAACCATCAGCGACATAAGCAGTGTTCCCTACCACTTCCACATCATTTGCCCAACCACTGGTATCATAACCACCAATGAGAGTGGGAGCAGAAGGTGTCGTTATATCTATTATTTGCAGTCCTAGAGAACCATCAGCGACATAAGCAGTGTTCCCCACGACTTCCACCTCATTTACCCAACCACTGGTATCGTAACTACCAATGAGCGTGGGAGCAGAGGGAGTCGTAATATCAATTATTTTCAGTCCATCATAGCTATCAGCAACATAAGCAGTGTTCCCCACGACTTCAACATCTAGTGCATAACCATTGGTATCATAGCTACCCATGAGCGTGGGAGCAGAGGGGGTCGTTATATCAATTATTTGCAGTCCTCCACCGTCATCAGCGACATAAGCGGTGTTTCCTACCACTTCCACATCACTTGCCCAGCCACTGGTATCATAACTACCGATGAGAGTGGGACTTGAAGGTAGGGTGTTGACTTTGCACCTAAATCGGCTAAATTTTTTCTGGCACTTTTTAAGATGCGATCGCATTGGTCTATTATCCCTTATGTGGAGGGCTTTGCCCGCCACATAAGGAATCGAACCTGAATGAAATTTTTGAGGCAAAATTCCCACAAAGTCAACACCCTAACTTGAAGGTGTTGTAGAAGGTGTAACATCTGCCGTCGTTTGTAAGGAGAGTTGTTCTTCGGAGTTAGTTATATTGAGAGTCGTCATGATGTTTTCCTCAAAGTAAAGTAATAGAGTGATGATGAGTTCGGACTGTATTTACAGTGATTTTGGACAAAACGTACTATTTTCCATCAACTTCCCCTAACTCTCCGAACTAAAGTTGGGATGTACGGTCAAATGTTGTGTTGGCGATCGCTGGTAGGGGTAGGGAGTACTGTGAGTTAGATTGGTTGAGCATTGTCATAACCATCTCTCCAAAAGGAGTAATACATAAAAAGATAGAAACCAATCATCCAAAAGTTTCTGTCAAAAATCATCTGTGGCTTCTTGTTTACCCTACCCACTTGCCTATTAATACTCGTACTTAACTTAATATTTTTTTACGCTTTAAGTAACTATTCTTTTATACAATATTTATTCTGTAAAAATATTTTTTCACAGTTTTACTGAAGAATAGGTCAAAATAATGACTATAAGGGACTGTTTTAGATAGAAAAACAAAAAACAAGGATTTTATATTAAAGATTATTCGTATTTTAAAAACAGACGTTCGTTAGATAATTAATTGTCTTCCACAAAAGACTTTAGTTAAGCAGAAAGTATTAATTGTCTTAAGTTAAAAAAGCTGAGTGAGTGCTATTCAAATGAATGTCTTTATTAGGATAATTATCGTCTCAAAAATGTTACAAATCATGACAGACTAAGCAATATTGCTTATTAGCCTTTTATAATAGAAGTGTAGTCAAAAAATCTTCTGCGCAACTCAGGAAATATTCTGCGTAACTCAGGAAATCTTCTGCGTAACTCAGGAAATATTCTGCGTAACTCAGGAGACATTCTGCGCAACTCAGGAGACATTCTGCGCAACTCAGGAGACATCCCGCATAACTCAGGAGATATTCTGCGCAACTTAGAAAATGTTTTGTCCAACTCAGGAGATTTAATGTTTTAATTGGTCAATTTTTCTTAAAATAAAAGGAGATAATCATGTCAAATGCTAATGTTCCTGTTCCTAACGATCGCATTTTAGAAGAAGCTAACCTAAAAATTGCATTAGCCAAGAAGTATTTAACAAAATTAAGTACTTTTGGTATTACTAAACAATGGATTGGTCAAATGCAGCAAGATATTGATGAAGTAACGACTATTCCTTCCTTTGAATTGCAAAAGACCGAACTAAAAGAATTAACGGGGGATAAGGATGATAAGTTAGCTGAATGTGTAGAATGGGGGCGAATCTTAAGAACAAGAATGTCCTTAGCCGTTGCAGATAACTTACTTAAAAATGTTGAATTCCCTCGGAGTAGTTGGACAGAATGTGAACGCAATGAGTCTAAACTAATTGCTTTTATGCCTACTTTAATTCAGTTAGCTAAAAACCATGGAAAAGCCTTGGTAACCGTGGGTCAAACCTCTGAATTTATTACTCAAGGAGAACAATTATATGATGAGCTTTGTCAAGCCAATCAAGCACAAGAAGCGTATAATATTCAACGAAAAGCGGTAACTCGTAACCGACAAAAGGCGTTTCGTTCTCTTTATGATAAAGTTAATCGTATTAATAAAATTGGTCAAATTGTCTTCAAAGACGATGATTCAACACAAGTTTTATTTGAATCTTCTTGGACTCAAGATATTAGCTATGTCAGTGAGCAGTCATCAGTTAACAGTTAACAGTTACTTCCCGACTTCTTGCTGAATTTCCTCCCATTCTTGGGTTGAAAAAGGTTGTAATTGTAAGTCTGCATTAAAACAAAGCGATGCCGCTTGGGTCAATGTTTGTATAATTATCTCTAAGGTAATATCAGCCCCTAAATTAATAGGAGAAGGGGCAGGTTCATTAAACACCTGAGTAAATAATTCAGCATTAGGGGTTAAAACCATTGAACCATGTTGAAGAATGACAGATCCTCGCTTCAATTGTGCGCTACCAATGCGTTTATTCCCCCATTGATCCACCAAATCGGCCGCCGTTGCTGTCCCAAAACAATTAGGATTGTGAATATAGCCTCGTCCACCTTGACCATAGCAAAGTTCAATTCCAAGCGATCGCCATCCTTCTATTAAAAACTGACAAATTTGCTCATAAACCTGTATTCGACTACCTTTCAACCCCGAAGTCACCACCATATAGGTTAAATCCCCTTGATGTAACACAGCCCTACCCCCTGTCGGCCGATAAACCCGATCAATCGGGCGATTTTGCCACTGTAAACCTTGCCATTGAGAGGGATACTGACGTTGATGATAACCGAGAGATAAAGTAACAGGAAACCAACGATAAAACCTGAGACTAGGGGGTTGGTTTCCCTGTTGATGTTGTTGCAATAACCAGCGATCGATGGCCATTTGCATTGATCCACTGGCTTCTAGAAAAGGCAGTAAACGCCATTTTTCCATGGCTATTCCCCTTTTTAACAAAACGTCGGCAGAAATCCTCATCTATAATTCGGACAAAAAAGATGAACCTTTTAGATGGGGATAAATGGCAACCTAAAATTGAGCAAACATCCACTTAATTTTAGTTGACGGTTAAAATCCTCAACTATCAATTCAACTTCCGACTTCATACTTCCGACTTCTTTAAGTTCCCCCATAAGTTTCCTTGAGACTTTCATCGTTATCGTCTGCAATAGTAGCCACTAGGGTAATAGCGCGGGAAATTTCCCCGGCTGAGAGATCAGCCACCGTCCGTTGAGAAACAGCAATAATTTGATGATTAACTTTAGCAAAGCGAGTTTCTAGGGTTTCTGACCAGTTCATCTCTAATAACTTGCTCATTAGCCCCATTTCATCCTTAGCAGGTAAGGATAGCACAGGAGACCAAACAGTGAGTAAATCGTCGTCATTTTCCCCTGTGAGTTGTACAAAGACTTCCACGCTACCGTATTGAAACTTCCAGAGATAGCCATCTTCATTATTCAGTACCATCGCACTGTTATTTTCTTCGAGGCTACCAATTACAGTTTCAATGATATCGTGGTGCATATTCGGGGTATCCAAGACATCATCAAGAAGGTCTTCAACTTGGTCTGGACTTAGGGGTTGTTCACCCGAACTTGTAGCCGTCATAAGGGTTTTCCTCATTAAGATTAAGCGTTCGGTCTCAGTTTACCCCATTTTAGGCTTCTTTTTTTGATGATTGAGGGTCTTTTAATAACCAAAATCCACTATAGGTCATTCCAGAATTATCGGGTTGAATCAGGAGGAAATGCAAGCCTTGATGGTCTTTTTTTCGCTGTTCATACTTTTGGGCGGAAGTTGCCATTTCTGAGTCTTCAAAGGTGGCTAAAATCCATCTTTCCCTAGAATGAGTGGTTAAAACCAATCCACCCGATTCTCCCACAGTGGCCTCAATGTAGTTAAGGGTTTGAGGTTGGCGATCAGCTAACCATTGGGCTAACTGCATAGACTGCCTTCCAGCTTCAATAATGATACCAGAGAGACGGGCATTAGAAGCAATGCCTAATGAGAGGGGATGAGTATCAGGGGGAAGGGATAGAAAAGGAATAGGTTGATTTTCAAAGTAAGCGACTAATTCACCCGCAGGAAAGGAAGCAACCTGCCATTTATCTCCCCAGAGATGTTCAGGAAGCGGTTGGGGAGGGGGAAGGGAGTTAGTGGGAGTCATTGCAGTTATCAGTGATCAGTTATCAGAAAGCTTAAAACCGTTTCAGGCTTACCGTTGCCTTTTGCATCAGTTCCTTTTGCTTTTGGCGTAGCACTATAATACCCCAAAAATAACCAAATAGCCCTATACAGAATGGTTGCATAGTGCTATTCTTTAGTTGAGATACTACTATGAGTCATTCCCTCCTGCCTTCTGCCACCTGCCTGTCTTCAACAACCAATTTTAGATGCTGAACAGCTTATGACCTTACAACTGCGTGTTTATGTGCCAGATCATCCTCTGATTAAACATTGGTTAGGGGTAGCCCGCGATGCTAATACGCCCCCTGTTTTATTCAAAACTGCCATGACAGAATTGGGACGATGGTTAACCTACGAGGCCACACGCTATTGGTTTCCTACCTTAGAAACGACGGTGGAAACTCCCCTTGCGCCGTCTGCGGCCACCTTAATTAACCCCAATATTCCTGTAGCGGTTATTCCTATTTTACGGGCAGGATTAGCCATTTTAGACGGCGCACAAACCTTATTACCCCTTTCCTCTGTTTATCATCTAGGTTTAGTCCGCAACGAAGAAACCTTGATGCCTAGTTGTTATCTCAATAAATTACCCGATCGCTTTGCCCCTGATACCCGATTATTAATATTAGAACCCATGTTAGCCACAGGGGGATCAATCATGGCAGCAATGGAAGAAATCACCAAACGAGGCGGTGATCCCGCTTTGATCCGAATTGTGTCGGTGGTTGGATCGCCCCCCGCTTTGAAACAACTCAGTGAGACTTATCCTAACCTTAATATCTATACTGCTACCATTGATGAAGTGGTGAATGAGCAGGGATATATTGTACCGGGGTTAGGAGATGCAGGCGATCGCTCATTTGGAACATTAAATTAAATCAATTGTTATTTTCAAGGAGGTTCAACGATTATGAGTCAACAGGATAATTTTGGCACAGGATTTGTCTTAGGGGCTATCTTTGGCGGTGTTGTTGGGGGAATTGTCGGCGCAGTGGCTGCATCTCGTCGCAACGAATTACCCGAAGAAGTGGAGGAGTCGAGTAATCTTCCCGAAGGCAAAGGAGAACGCTTTGAAACAGAGGAAGAGATGGAAAAAGCCCGTCGTCGCCTCGAAGATAAAATTTCTCAACTCAATTTAGCGATCGATGATGTCCGTCATCAGTTAGGAAATGTCAATGGAACACCTTCTCCTGTAGAGATGACATCAACTGATCAGTAATCAGTTAGCACTTAACAGTCTCTCGCACTCTGTTACAAGGGGCTTAAAAATAGGTCAATTAAACCGTTGTATTAAGTAGGGGGAATCCATGAATTACCCCTACTTGCCTTATTGTTCTTGAATTCCCTTTTTATATGGAGAGAAATTCCGACTTCTGAACTCCTAACCCACAAACCAGATTTATGTATTAAGCTACATTAACTTCAGTGTAAGGAACAAAAGTTTTCTTAGTTGCGCCACAGATAGGACAAACCCAATCATCGGGAATATCCTCAAATGCAGTCCCCGGTTCAATTCCTGAGTCAATATCTCCCACCGCAGGATCGTAAATTAAAGAACATTTACGACAAATCCATTTTCCTGTCGCTACCGTTTGCTCAGTTGAAGTTGGTTGTTTTCCTTCTAGAACATGGAGTGCTTCTGTATATTTATTAGCGTGGTGATGTTCAATCGGAGTCAGACGACCAAAATTAGCAGCAGCTTTACGGAAAATCATGGCGTGTTCCTGAGATTCAGCCGTTTGTTGCTCAAATTCACCGACTGCTACTTCATCTTTATCAGCGCGAGCTTGTTCAGCAAACTCAGGATACATGGTCGTGTATTCATAGGTTTCCCCTTCAATGGCGAGTTGCAAACATTGAGCAGCAATTTCCTTTTTCTGTTCGTCTGTCAATTGAGTGGGATCTTCAACCACTAATTCGGGGTGAATTAGACGAAAATGAGCAAAAGCGTGTTCAGTTTCTTGATTAGCGGTTTCTCGGAAGAGTTTAGACAGTTCACTCATTCCTAATTGTTTGGTGACTTCCGCAAAAAAGAGATATTTACGATTAGCCATTGATTCGCCGCCAAATGCAGCTTCTAGGTTTTTAGCAGTATTCGGATTAGACAAATCCATAGTAATTTCTGATTAGAGCAACAGTGATTAATTATAAATCATAATCAACCCGAAACCTTACCCCTTCAATAACTGTTAACTGCTATAAGTGTTAAGCTTATATGGAAAAACACACTTAAGAAAGGAATGTTGCTGCGTTTTTTTCCCACTGTAGGGGCAATTTTGTTACTATTTGGTAGTCTAACGGGATGTCAACAAATTGAGCAAGGAGAAGTGACCTTAACCCCCACCTCTACTCCTGAAATTACACCCCAATTAGCTGATCCAGCCACTCTAAGAGCTTTAGAACGAGAATTATATACGGTGGTGAATAAATACCGCCGTTCTCGTCAGCTTCCGCCCCTTAATATCACCCCAACCGTAAGTCAACACGCTCGCCTGTATAGTAAGCAGATGGCAGCAAAAACCATAGAATTCGGGGAAAATAAACTTAGTGAAAAGGTTAAAGCCCTTTCTATCTCTTTAAATATTGAAAACGCTGCTCAAACAATCGCAATTAGTCCAAGTTATCCTAACCCGATTGCTTCTACCTTACAGGGATGGATTAATAACCCTAGTCAACGTCAATATCTAGAAGGGGACTATGATTTAACAGGTATTGGCATTGCCCAAAATTTAAGTGGAGAATACTATATTACCCAAATTTTTATCAAAGAAAGTCCTGATTTACTAACCCAACCTCCCCAATGGGAGACATCACTCGAACCGTGGAAAAATAATGATCCTTTTTTCAATAAACAACCAACTAATCTATCTAAAAATCGAATTAATAACAATAATAATAACAATGCTTCGCTTATTGAATTGGAACAAGAAATTAATCGTCAAGTCAATCAATATCGTTTATCGCAACAGCTTCCTCCCCTGAAAATGAATGCTAGAATTAGCCAGATTGCAAGGGTTTATAGTCAAAAAATGGCCAGTAAACAAGCCACATTTAGTCATGATGGTTTTGATCAACGAGTCAAAGCAATGCAGAGGTCAATTCCCCTAAGATCAGCCGCCGAAAATTTAGCTTATCTTAAAGGGTATCCTGATTTAGCGACCACTGCCGTCCAAGGATGGATTAATAGCCCCGGCCATCAGAAAAATATGGTAGGTGATTTCAATGTCACGGGTATTGGCATTGCCAAAAATGCCGCAGGGGAATATTATTTTACACAGCTTTTTCTCTTACAAAAATAACGGACGTATGACTGCTTTAGACAATTTCCAAGTATGCGATCGCGATCTACCTGATTCCATTTTAGATCGTTATTTGCAAAGTGATTCCATTGCTGTAGATACAGAAACTATGGGACTCATTCCTCAGCGCGATCGCTTATGTCTAGTACAATTATGCGATGTATCTGGTTTTGTCACGGCAATTCGGATAGGAAAAGGACAAACCACTGCGCCTAATTTAAAGCAATTAATGGAAGCAGAAAACATCACTAAGGTTTTTCATTTTGCTCGGTTTGATGTTGCTCAACTCCGCAATACTTTTGAGATTGAAACCTACCCTATTTTTTGTACTAAAATTGCGAGTAAACTGGCGAGAACTTATACGTCTAGTCATGGATTAAAAAGTTTAGTGTTAGAGTTAATGGGAGTAGAATTAGACAAAACGTCCCAAAGTTCTGATTGGGGAAATGCGGCTAATTTATCCGATGCTCAACTCAGTTATGCGGCGAATGATGTACGCTATTTATTGCCAGCTAGACTAAAATTAATTGAGATGTTAAAACGAGAAGAAAGATGGCAACTAGCACAGGATTGTTTTAACTGTTTGCCGATTTTTGTCAGCTTAGATTTAAACTATTATAAGGATATTTTTGAACATTAAATGAACGACTTTTTTTCAAAGCAAGAAAAGGATAGATAGTGATACCAAGTAGGAATTCCCCTAGTTTCATAAGGATCAAGGGATAGAACTTGTTGATACTTTGATAAATTTTCTTGTAATTGAGAAGGTAAACTTAACAAATCCTCTTGGCAGAATAATTTATGCAGTTTGATTTGATACCTTTTTGTAACCACGTTTTTCCATTGACTAATAATGATGCTTTGATCATCGTAACCGTCCAACCAAAGAAATGATCTCATTGGTTGGACATTATGAAACCGAACTTTACTCTATTTCACATCAATCAATTCTACATCAAAGAAAAGGGTTGCATTAGGCGGAATAACACCCCCTGCTCCTCTTGCACCATAACCTAAGTCTGGGGGAATATAAAGGTAGCGGCGATCGCCTACTTTCATGGACATCACTCCTTCATCCCAACCTTTGATCACTTGGCCCTCCCCAATTTTGAAGGAGAAGGTTTGACCTCGATCTCTTGAACTATCAAACTTTTTGCCGTTTTCATCATCCAATTTTCCTGTGTAATGGACGATGACGGTTTTTCCCGGACTGGGAGACTTCGCATTCTCCTCTCCTTGTTCGATATCGATGTATTTTAAGCCGGAAGGGGTGGTAACAATGTCTTCTGAGTTCATCATACTTTCCTTTGGTTTTGCAGCGAGTTGAATAGGGGGTTGGGTAGAAGGGGTGGTAAGTGTGGGACTATCTGCGATCGCTGCTTTCTCTTTGGGTACATCAAAAACAACAGAGATAATAAGCAATACAAAACAGATAGCAACAATACTAAAACTGATCAAGATTCCTTGCATACAATTTTTTCCAAAATTAGCCTTTTCTATTGTCTCTTAAGAGAGAACTTCAAACAATGCGGTTAACACAACGTTAGAAAAAAGAAAGCCTTCGGGATCCCTTAAAGCGATAGTGTTTAAAGGGGATAAAGTAACCCATCCTTGTTTAATATAGGGTTTAAGGGTATTTATAATCTTCTTAACCATAATTTCTCCAAAATCGTCTTCTATTTTACCTAAATTAACCCCTTCTTTTAAACGCAACCCTAACATTAGGGTTTCTAAAAGCCGATCAGTCTTTGTGAGGGGAGGATGCTCAATAAGACTACCATTTCTAACCCATTTAGCATAACTCGCACGAGTATGGGGACGTTTAAAACGAATATTATTAAGATAACTGGTTGCTCCCATACCAAAGCCGTAAAAGGGTTTATTTTGCCAATAAACTCGATTATGCTGACATTGATACTTCGGCTGACTGTAGTTAGAAATTTCGTAATGTTCGTATCCTGTATCTCGTAAGAATTGGGACGCTAAACGGTAGAAATTAGCGGTGGTATCATCGTCAGGAAGGGGAGACAAACCGGGTTGATATTGTTTTCCGAAAGCGGTGACGGGTTCTAATACTAAATCATAACAAGAGAGATGAACGGGGGATAATGCGATCGCTTCTTTTAAAGATTGTTCCCATTGTTGTAAGGTTTGATGGGGTAAACCTGATATTAAGTCTAAACTAAAGTTAGTAATATTTAATTGATTTAATAAATCAACTGCTATGAAGATATCTTTAACTTTATGCCATCTTCCACAGACATTTAAGAGGTCATCTTGAAACGCTTGTGCGCCTAAACTGAAACGGTTAACGCCTAGTTGATAATAACCTTTTAGTTGTTCTAAGTTAAAGGTTGCTGGATCAATCTCCATGGAAATTTCTGCATTTTTTTCAATGCCAAAAGCATCATTAATTGCTTTTAAAATCTTCTCTAATTGTTTAACAGGTAATAAGGACGGTGTTCCACCGCCAAAGAATAGGGTTTGTAAAGGAATATTAGCAGAAGAATATAATTTAATTTCTTGACACAAGACATTAACATATTCTTTAATCATGGAGGAATGGTTAATATCTGTTTTATTGCCTAAAACAGCAATGGGAAAGTCACAGTAAAAACAGCGACGACGACAAAAGGGGATGTGAATATAGGCTGCAATGGGGGTCATTAAGCTGTTCATCACCTAAATTGGTATGTGAAGACTGTAAGGAGTAGGGAGTAGGGGAGTAGTGAATATTTAATTTTTAACAATCAACACAGAACAAGGTGCATTTTCTACTACCGAACTGCTAACAGAATCACCAATAATGCGGCTAACTCCTGTTAATCCTCTTGTTCCAATAACAATCAAGTTTGCTTGATAAATATTCGCTAAACGAATAATCTCATCGGCGGGATCACCTTTTGTCATTTCAATCACACTCCCATCAAACTGGGCTTGATATTCTAATAGTCTCTCTTCTGCTTGATTGAATTGAGCTTCTGACGATTGACCGGGTTGATCAATAATTTCAGTCCCATTATCAACGGTAAAAATATGGGTTAAAATTAATTTGCTTTTCTGGGACAATTTAAGTTCTTTTAACGCATCTAGAACCTTGTCCGAAGTGTCAGAACAGTCTAGTGCAACTAAGATAGTATCTAGCACCCCAAATACTCCTTACAATTGATCAAAGTTATTATAGCTTTCCCATTGAGTCCATTGGTGAAATCAACCTTTCCCCAAAAAAATGAGAAAGTTTCCCCAAAAAGTCGAACCTTTCCCCGAAAAAGGATGACGCTTTTCCCAAAAAATGAGAAAGTTTCCCCAAAAAGTTAAACCTTTCCACCTAAAAGGGTGACGCTTTCACCAAAAAGTCAAACCTTTCCACCTAAAAGGGAGGTCATTTCACCAAAAAGGGTGAGTGAATTGTCCTTCTGAGGGAAAACGTTCTCGTTGAAAGGGGAAAGCTTGTCTCAAAAAGGTGTAAATGTTCTCCTTGGAGGTGCAAACTTCCCACTTTGACTCCCAAGTTTCAAGGTTTAAACTCGGAAGATGGAGTTCTCAACTCGGAAGATGGTGTTCTCAACTCGGAAGATGGAGTTTTGAACTCGGAGGATGGAGTTCTGAACTCAGAAGTTGAGGGTAAAAGTGACAAAATTCCTACTTTAACCACCAATTTTCAAGGTTTAAACCCCAATATTCATAATTCATAATTTATACTTCATAATTTATACAATTAGTTAATTCTCTCAATCCTGAAAAATTACAGATTAATTTAAGATTTGACCCTGTAGAGAATGGCCTAACCCTTCCAGTCTCTCCCTAATTTGCTTTTTATCTGTTTAGCAGCGAAAATCAGCAATTTATTGACAAATTATGAGGGGGGGTAGCATAGGGACGTTTATCTTTGTCTCAATCGTCAGGATGAACATTGATCAACAATATTTCCTCGGTACAAACATTTAACTTAACATTATGAAACGGCAAAACATTTTAGCCATCATTGGCTCTACCATCGGGTTAAGCTTAATCTCTAACCCCCTACTCGCTCAACAAGGTCCTGCTGAACTCTGGATTTGGGATAACGCAGCGAATACTCTAAGGGAACTGGACGAAACCGTGCCTTCTTCCGATACTGTAATTTCTTCAGTTCTTTCAAACGCAGCAGATATTGAGTTTGCGGGGGATATTTTTTACTATGCTAGTCTTCGGGGTCCTGGTGGCCGCTTACTCTTAACGATTGATGCTAATACGGGTTCACAGCTTAACTCTGTGGCTTTTGATTTTGGGACATCATCCAGTGATAATATTACTGCCTTAGAACTCATTGACGGTGTACTGTATGGCGGTGCTGCAATAGGAGGTTCGGGTAGTACTTCGTTTGCCGAGCTTGCGACTATTGATGTAAATACAGGCCTTGTCTCCATTATCGGTGCAACAAGCATTGGCGGTCCCCTTGGCGGACTGGCATATAATGGTTCAACTGCTTATGCGGTTCAAGCAGGAGGACAAAACCCAACCGATTTATTTACCATTGATTTAGCAACAGGTGCGTCAACCTCAGTGGGTAGCACAGGGGTACAACTCTCTGGTCTAGAATTCGGTGCAGATGGTGTACTTTATGCGACTGGTATTGGTTCAAATTCGGGTCAGTTATATACAATTAATCCTACCGATGGAAGCTCAACCCTGATTGGTTCTATTGCTGGAGGAAGTCAAGTTCGTGCGATTACTTCTTCGTTTTCGGGTACTCAATCTGTTCCCGAACCGGGGACAATTTTCGGCTTATTAACCGTTGCGTCAGTTGGTCTTTTAACCCGTCGCAAAAAGTAGGATGCGTTCCCAACGCATCTATAGTGCTACGCACAAGGCAAAAGGCAAAAGGCAAAAGTGAGCAGTGTAAGGGTTTGCTGAAATCGCAAATGTCCTAACCTTTTTTGTATGGCTATAATTGGGTTTACAGTCATTGCGAGCGTAATGGAATGGAGCGAAGCAATCCCAGAAGACTTCAGATGGCTTCGTTCCGCTTCGCTCCATTTATCTTCTTGATTCTTGTTGGGTTTCGTTCCTCAACCCAACCTACAAATTTAACAAAGTTTATGATAATTTTAGTCGAAAATAATCACTAAATTATCTAAAGTGTAAGGACAGCTTTCAGGAAGATTAAGCTTAGGATATTGTTTTAAAACATCTCTTTTGCTACGATTGTAAATTTTAGATAGATCAATTTTTTGAATTAATGTGGCTGTTAATCTATCTTCTATTTGATCCACAAAAGCATTAATTTCGCTTTCCCAGTGGTTACGATTAAGTTCATCATTCAAATAATCTAACTTGAGACGGTGGATAATGACTTGTTTTAAGAGATTGTTAACTGCGTGAATTTGTTCTCTTCCCAAGTTTTCTATCTCCTCTTTTAAATGTTCCCAATCTAGACTTTTTATATCCCGATGATTAAGGGCGATCGCTTGACTAAACGCCCATTCAACAAAGTCTGTTTCATAAAGATTTGAGGTCATAGCATGGTTAGTTAACTGTTTCAT